>NZ_LT859958.1:1930823-2252627 GCF_900184705.1 Brevefilum fermentans
CGTCCACCAGGTAGCATTGGGTTTGAGGTCCCATTTCTTCCAAAGAATAAGTTGCTGCCAGCGCCCCCATCTGGGCACACAGCACCAGATTTAGCCCGTGTACATACCCTTTCAAAAAACCAGCCCTGAAAGCATCCCCTATACCCGTCGGATCGAGAATCTGCTTTGGCGGAAAAGCTGGCACATTACTCAGGAATTTTCCGTCCTTGAACACGCGCGAACCCTGTTCACCCATGGTAATCACAACAAAGGATAACTGGTTTAATATCTCCTCAGCACTCAATTTGGAGTGCTTTTGCAGGAGTTCGAACTCATAATCGTTCACAAACAATGCATGCGCACCGGAGATTCCCTGCACCAAATCTTTTTCATCCAAGCGTATGATTTGCTGGCTGGGGTCAAATATATAGGGCACGTTCAAATCCTGGCATTCCTGCGCATATTTAACCATTGCGTCCGGTGCATTGGGCGAGATGACCACGATATCCTCAGCCGTCAAGCCCAGGTCATGCATTGAAATAATCGCCGCGTCTGCCATTGCTCCGGCGTAAAAACTGGCAATCTGTGCGTTTGATCGATCGGTGTTCACAAAGAACGACGCTGTGAATTTGTCTTCAATGATCCTGACCCCTGAGGTATCCACACCGGCGCTTTCCAGCGATTGCCTGTATTCCGTAAAATCCACCCCTGCTGTCGCCACAAGTTTGGGGTGTTCGCACAGCAACCCGAGGGTGTACGCGATATTGGCAGCCACGCCTCCAGGACGCCGTACCATATCATCGACCAAAAATGACAGGCTGATCGATTCCAGGTGCTCCGGGAGGATATGGTCTTTAAAATATCCTGGAAAAGACATCAAATAATCAAAGGCGATTGAGCCAGTCAGGTAAATGCTCATGAAAAATCCTTATTCATTTATCTCAGATTGAAAGTTTGTCTGAAATGGCGGGTAAATCACGCCATATTCTGTCACCCAACCTGAAATCAAGCGGTTGGGAGTCACATCAAAAGCAAAATTGCGCGCTGTTGCCCCTTCAGGCGCAACGGGTTCACCCATCAGGGTTAATTCCAACACTTCTGCCTGGTCACGTTCTTCAATCGGTATCAGATCGCCGCGCGCCAGGTTGAGATCCACGGTTGAAACAGGGAAAACGCTATATGCAGGAATTCCATTATCGTACGCAGCCAGAGCCAACATATATGTGCCGATTTTATTCGCTACATCGCCATTCGCTGCAACACGATCGGCGCCAAAGAAAACCTTTTGTACCAATCCCCTGCGCATCAGGTACCCGGACGAACTATCGGTAATAATGTCATAAGGGATACCATATTGCTCTAATTCCCAGGCTGTCAAGCGTGCACCCTGCAAACGTGGGCGGGTCTCATCGACAAACACATGAATGCGCTTTCCCTGTTCGTGCGCCATTCGAATCACGCCGAGGGCAGTGCCCCAATCGACCGTTGCCAATGCCCCGGTATTGCAGTGATGGATGATGTGATCACCGTCCTCAATCAACTCTGCCCCATAAGCTGCCATGCGTTTGTTGATTTCAACATCTTCGTCGGCGATTTCTTTGGCTAACTTCAATAAAATCGCTCGCAATTCGTCGGGACTGCCCTTAAAATCCCGGGCTGCATCCAACATGCGTCGGACAGCCCAGGACAGGTTCACCGCAGTTGGTCGAGATTGGTTGAGAACCTCTCCGGCGGAATCTAAGTCTGTCAGCAATCTTTCGATTGATTTAGCGCTCGATTGATGGGCTGCCAGAGCCACCCCAAATGCTGCCGCTGCACCGATCGCCGGAGCGCCTCGAATGACCATGGTTCGAATCGCATCAGCCACATCACAATAATCCGCATAAACAAGGGTTTTAAACTCCCGGGGGAGGATTCGCTGGTCAATCATTTCAACTGTATTTTGATCATCATTCCAGACAATTGTTCGCATCATCTCATTTCCTGTTTTCATAAAAAGACGCCCTTTTGGGCGTCAAATCTGACATTGGTTGTCCATCCGGTAGACAGGTCTTACTTGACCCTATTATTATACCCTTCTTATCACTTCGACAACTGCATAATGAGCGAGCTTGGACCATTCACCTTTAATTATCCACAAAAAAATGTCTTCATTAACTACATCTTGTCAGCTCCAGGTTCTTTTTTCACCCCAGATGAATTTGGTTTTTACAAATCGTTTTCCCTTGATTTCTGCCGATATATTAAATCTTTGGTACAATATAAACCATTATAAATAACCTTACCCGTACTTCCCACGCCTGTTCTTGCAGAAGGGTGGGGATTGTTCAGCCAGTGCCAAATTTTTTGGCGAAACTGAGCTCTCCTACGGATTGGAGGCTTTTCGATGAGCGCCAAGCTCGAAGATAAAGAGATTCAGGAAATCGTACGAAGGACCGTACATCAAACCCTGGGGCTATCTGCCGAGTCGAATGTTTCAACCATTGATTCTCTCAAACCCGTTGTGCCACAAATTAATTCTCAGAAACTCACGGTGGCTATTGGGACGGATCATGGCGGCGTTGATCTGAAAGAAATCCTCAAACAACACATGATCAATCTCGGGTACGAGGTGATCGATTGTGGAACGCACACCAAAGACGCTGTCGATTACCCGGATATCGCCCGGGCAGTTGCCGAACAGGTCGCCTCTGGCAAAGCCTGGCGCGGTGTCATCATCGACGGCGCCGGCATTGGATCTTGCATTGCTGCCAACAAAGTCCCGGGGATACGAGCTGCCCTGTGCTATGACCATGCGACAGCCGTCAACAGTCGTGAGCATAACAATGCCAACGTGCTCACCCTGGGTGCGGGTCTCACCGGCGCGAACCTCGCCCAACAGATCCTCAAAACCTGGCTTGAAACAGATTTTGGGGGTGGCAGACATGCCAAACGCGTTGATAAAATTACAGCCATTGAAAAAGCTTGCTTAGAAAGCGGAAAGTAACCATGACATTCGATATAAAAACAATCGAATCCCTGGTCGAAATTATTACTCGAGAAGTGCTCCTTGCCCTGGCAGAATATGAAGCCCAGGGACACCATCCCCAGGGTGCCACCTGTAAAGTTGAGGTGTCCGATGGCGTTAAAGTCACGACCTGCTTTGATAATGCCGGGCACGTCATCAGCGCCGGCGCTGAACGGCTCACCTCAACTCTGGGTATCATCCCTAACGACGATGCACTCGCCAGGATGATTGACCACACCTTGCTCAAACCCGATGCCACTGCAGATATGATCGCACAGCTCTGTTATGAAGCCCGCAAGCATCATTTCGCTTCGGTGTGTGTCAACCCCACGCATGTAAAATTGTGTGCTGAACTCCTGCAGGGCACCGACGTCAAAGTTTGTACGGTGATCGGCTTCCCTTTAGGCGCCACCTCTACGGAAGTTAAAGTGTTCGAGACAAAAAATGCCCTGGAAAATGGAGCCACTGAAATCGATATGGTTATCAACATCGGCGCTTTGAAGGCAGGGGATAATGAACTGGTCGCTCACGACATTCGCGAGGTGGTGGCAACCGCACATGCTGCGGGTGCCCTGGTTAAAGTCATTATTGAAACCGCCTTGCTCACCGATGAAGAAAAGGTCATCGCCAGTTTGCTCTCAAAAGAAGCTGGCGCTGATTTCGTTAAAACGTCTACCGGGTTTTCCAGCGGAGGCGCCACTGTGCATGATGTAGCCCTGATGCGCAGGGTTGTTGGTCCTGACCTGGGTGTCAAAGCTGCCGGCGGTATCCGCACCCATGAAGATGCAGAGCAGCTAATCGCTGCAGGCGCCACTCGCCTGGGTGCCAGTGCCGGGGTGAAAATCATCCAGGCATCTAAATCTGCGACACCGCTTGATAATGTTCAAGCATCCGCCGATAAATCCTATTAATCGGGAGAATATGCTCATGTTAATTGCTAAGGTAATTGGAACAACCGTATCCACTATCAAGGATGAACAACTCACCGGGCAAAAATTACTCATCCTCCAGCAAACAGATGAGACTGGCGCAGCAATTGGAAAACCCTACGTCGCCGTTGACACCGTCAACGCTGGCGTGGGAGATTTGGTGCTAACCGCCCACGGTTCCAGCGCCAGGCAAACCGCCATCACCAAGGACCGACCGGTAGACGCGGTCATCATGGCGATGATTGATTCACTCGAAGTCGACGGAAAAATAACCTTCCAGAAAACATAACCATTATGTCTGAATTCGACCACGACCTGCAATCCATCCAGGAAGCTCGCGACCTTGCCAGCCGAGCATTTTCGGCCTGGAAGCAATGGTCGACTGCATCCCAGGAGCAAGTTGACCGAGTCTGCGCGGCTATGGCTGCTGCAGCCCAGGCGGCGTCGGAGCGCCTGGGTGCTGAAGCCCATCAAGAAACCGGTTTTGGCGTTGCGGAACACAAACACCTTAAAAATATTTTTGCGTCAAAAAACGTTTGGGAAAGTATCCAGAACCTCAAAACCGTTGGAATCATCGGGCACGACCCTGAAAAAAAGATTTATGACATCGCCTGGCCGGTGGGTGTCATCGCTGCGTTAACGCCCAGCACCAACCCAACCTCAACTGTCATGTTCAAAGTTTTGGTCGCGGTCAAAGCCCGCGATGCGATCATCATCGCACCGCATCCCTCTGCTGCAAGGTGTTCCTATGAGACCACTCGCATCATGGCACAAGCAGCAGAAGAAAATGGTGCCCCGCCCGGTCTGATATCCTGCATGCAGCACATCAGTCTGCAAGGAACCCAGGCGCTTATGCAGCATAAATACGTGGCATTGATCCTGGCTACAGGTGGAACCCCCATGGTCAGAGCCGCTCACTCCACCGGTAAACCCGCTTACGGCGTCGGTCCTGGAAACGTTCCCGTTTACGTAGATCGCTCAGCAGACCTGGAAAAAGCTGCCCGTTACATCGTCGCCAGCAAGGCTTTTGACTGCTCAACCATTTGCGCCACAGAACAGGCGGTGGTAGCCGATCGACCAATTGCTGACCAGCTTGCTGCATTGATGGAACAGGAAGGCGCATATTTCGCCAACCGCGAGGAAACCGATCGGCTCCGCAAGCTCCTCTTTCATCCGGATGGTAGCATGAACGTGGCTACCGTTGGTAAATCTGCACAATACCTGGCTGGCATGACGGGTTTATCCATCCCCAGCAGCGCGCGCATCATCGTCACTCGCCTGGAAAAAACCGGCAAGGATGAACCCCTTTCGCGGGAGAAGCTGACCACGGTTCTGGGCTGGTACGAAGAAGAAGGTTGGGAAGCAGGCTGCGAACGCTGTATTGAACTGATCCAATTCGGCGGGCGCGGACACAGTCTGATCATCCATGCCACAGACCAGGATGTGATCATGGCTTTCGGACTTGAAAAGCCCGTTTTCCGTATCGCGGTCAACACCATGGGCACATTGGGCGCCATCGGATTGACCACCGGCGTGATGCCCTCGATGACACTGGGAGCAGGCGGAGTCGGCGGCTCAATCACCGGCGACAATATCACTGCATCTCATTTGTTCAATGTCAAACGTCTCGCGTTTGAATTATCAGCTCCCCCGGCTGCTGCCATGATCCCTGGGAAAACTGCAACAGGTCCAAGCGCGCAGGAGATTGAAAGAGCAGTACGGGAAGCTTTGAATGAAATATTGAAAATCGGTACATAATCAACTCAAATATCGAAAGGATTGAAGAAAATGGCATTAGATACAGCATTAATTGCACTAGGAATGGTCGAAACCAAGGGCTTGGTCGGCGCAATCGAGGCAGCAGACGCGATGGTCAAATCAGCCAACGTGGTCCTGATTGGCTCTGAATACGTTGGCGGCGGGTTCGTCACCGTGATGGTGCGCGGCGATGTCGGCGCGGTCAAAGCAGCCACAGACGCAGGCGCAGCAGCTGCCAAGCGTGTTGGAGAACTGGTGTCTGTGCATGTCATCCCTCGACCCCATTCAGATGTTGAAATGATCCTGCCGCAAAACACAAAGGGCAGCTTCGGTGGTCGCAGTACAGAAGCCAAAAAATAAACCAGGTTTAGCCTGTGAAGAACCCCTTCCTGAACGCCACGGGATTTGACCCGGAGGATCTGCTTTCACGTGCCCATCAAGTGATTTTGCCCAGTCCCAACGGTCATCAGCCGCCGCCAATACCAGAGATTGACGGTGAATTGCGCGTGGGCGTTGACCTCGGCACCTCGTACACCGTCTTGGTCGTCCTCGATGCTCACAACACCCCCATTGCCGGGGAATACCGTTTCACACAGATTGTGCGCGACGGGCTGGTCGTGGACTATATTGGCGCTGTGAGCATCCTGCGAGAAATGAAACACAACCTCGAATCTCGCCTGGGACGAACATTAACCCATTCAGCCAGCGGTTACCCCCCCGGTGTGCCGCAAGCCGAGGTGCAATCCACAGCCAATGTGGTTGAGGCAGCCGGGATGATCTGCTCGAGCCTGGTTGACGAAGCTTCCGCTGCCAACAACGTGCTTGGGCTCAAAGATGGCGTCATCGTCGATATTGGCGGCGGAACCACCGGAATCGCGGTGCTTCAAGCGGGTCAGGTGGTCCACACAGCAGATGAAGCCACTGGCGGTACCCATATGTCTCTGGTGATCGCCGGCGGCGCAGATATCAGCTTTAAGGCCGCAGAGGTCCAGAAAACAGACCGGACTCAACAATCCCGCCTGTTCCCAATCGTCCGCCCGGTGATGGAGAAGATGGCGACGATTATTAATCAGCACATCCGTGGCTTTAGTGCGGATTCCATCGTTCTGGTGGGCGGTACCAGCCTTTTCCCCGGTATTGACCGGGTCATTGAAGCGATCACCGGTCTTCCCACCCGAGTTACACCACATCCGCTGTTCGTTACACCGATTGGGATTGCGATGCACAACCAGGCTAATTAAATAACCAATCATCAGGAGTGAATATGTCCGATAATTTTTCATTACGTTGCTATTGTTTTATTGACCGCATGCAAGCCCAGTTCTCTGCCTTTGTGGGCACAGTGACCCAGGGTGATCTCCCTGTGGAGGGCATGGCATCCCTGTATGTTGAGATGGCACCCGGCAACGAGGTCTTCCGAGTGGTCGATATTGCCGTGAAAGCGACCGAAGCCAAACCCGGCGCACAGATCGTCGAGCGCGAATTTGGCATGTTTGAAGTGCATTCTCTCAACCAGGCCGCCGTGCTCGAGGCTGGGCAGGTCGTCCTCGACCGGCTGGGACTGAAGAAGGAAGATCGTATCAAGCCCGAGGTGGTTTCCAACCAGGTGATCACTCGCGTGGATTCCTACCAGGCACAACTACTCAACCGCTTCCGGCGCGGCAGCATCCTGGTGCCTGGCGAAACCTTGCTGGTGCTGGAATGCGCCCCCGCAGCTTATATCAATTACGCGTGCAACGAAGCTGAAAAGAAAGCCAACATCAAGATCATCCACATTTCTTCAGTTGGGCGTTATGGGCGTATGTGGCTTTCTGGCAGCGAAGCGGAGATTATCACCGCGAAAAATGCCGCGGTCCAGGCTCTGGAAGCCCTGGAAGGCATCCCCGGCTGAGATCAGACTTCTACAGCGTTTAGGAGAAATCGATGTCCAAACAATTCTTTACTGAACGAGATATTGAAGACCTCGCTTCCCAGGGGGTATTTACCCTCACCATCGGAGAGAATGTGGTCCTCACAGAGCTGGCTTTTGAAAAAGCCCAGCGCCTGGGCGTAAAGCTGATCCAACAACACCAACTCCCGCCATCAGCGCCGATTCGACCTTATCTTTCCGAAACGGTCGCCCCGTCACCTTCCAGCCAGCACCATACAGCGGGATTGCCTTTGAATAAAGATGAATCCTTGCGAGAGCGCATCCGGATCGCCGTCAGGGCAAAACTTGGTGACCAGGTCGACCCCACCCTGCTGGAAACGATCATCACCCGGGTGCTGGACAACATCGGGGCGCATTAATCCATGCTTTTCGGTCGCGTCCACGGCACAGCCGTTTGTACCCTTAAATATCCCGGGCTCGAAGGGATTAAACTGCTGGTTGTTCAACCGCTTAATAAGAACCTCGAGCCCGTAGGCGCCCTGCAGGTGGCAGCCGATGTGGTTCAGGCTGGCATGGGCGATCTGTGTGTTATGGTGCGAGCCCGGGAAGCAGCCCTGGCAATGCCCGATATTAAATTCGTACCGATCGATCTTGCGCTGGTGGGGATCGTGGATGAATTGATTCTTCGCCCCGATGGCGAGTTTGATTACGTGCTTAAACCCGGTAAAACGCGTTACACCTGAGGTAAACAGCCATGATTCTTGCAAAAGTTATCGGCACAGTTGTGACCACGATCAGCCATCCGCATTATGATTGTCAGCGTTTGCTCGTCGTTCAACCCCTGGTATCTGAAGGTGACCGGGCTGATGATGATTTCATTGCAGTCGATCATACTCACGCAGGGATCGGTGATACCGTTCTGATTAATCGGGAAGGCAATGGCGCCCGCCAGGTCTTAAATTTACTGGATGGCTGTATTATTTCAGTCATTGTCGGGATTGTGGACGAGGTCAGAAT
This sequence comes from Brevefilum fermentans, assembly GCF_900184705.1. Classification (NCBI taxonomy): domain Bacteria; kingdom Bacillati; phylum Chloroflexota; class Anaerolineae; order Anaerolineales; family Anaerolineaceae; genus Candidatus Brevifilum; species Candidatus Brevifilum fermentans. The sequence continues at coordinate 1,939,384 of NZ_LT859958.1, forward strand.
TGGCTGACCTGGTGGTCGCTTACTGAAAACCACCCCTAATTCAAAACAGCTCAACACGATTTCTTGCCCACTCGCCAAATTCCAAACTCTTGATTCCTACCCAATTTCCAGTTCCTTCTCCCTAATACTCCCCATGTGTTAAACTTTAATCATGAACAATGTTTTCAAAATCATCCTGGGCGCCCTGTTATTGATTATCCTCGCTGCCTGCAGCAGCCCGATGGCACAATCTCCAGCGAAAAACACGCTTCCGCCCTTCCCCACAGTTGTTGAACCGCAAACGCCACAACCCTCGCCAACAGCAACCCGTCTGCCTCCTCCTGAACTGCTGGTCGGCGAAGGCGATTATGCTCTCCTGGCAGGCGATTTTCAATCTGCGATCAGAATCTTTCAGGAAGCGCTCAACAACAGCGAAGATGATGAGGTCACTGCTCTGGCGCACTTCGGGCTTGGTCGGGCGTATTTTAACCAGGGCGAAATCAGCATCGCGTTAACCCACTTCCGCCAGGCAGCTCAGACCGGCGAGACCACCACTGCCGCCCGCGCACAATTTATGCTCGGTCAAATCTACACCCGTTTAGAACGCTACCAGGAAGCACTTGATGCCTATCAATCGTATCTCGATGTGCGCCCCGGTTTGATCGATGCCCATGTACACGAGCTGCGCGGCGATTTATTCACAACGCTTGGCAATTATTCCGCTGCCATCGAGTGCTATCAGCAGGCATTCCTCTCCGATCCCAGCGGTGGAACAGACACACAGGCAATCAAAATCGCGCGTGCATACCAAGCTAACGGCGAGACTGAGATTGCATTATCGCTTTACAAGGATCTCTATTCTGGCGACAGTAATGACTATACGAAAGCACAGATGGCGCTGTTGATCGGGCGCATTTTCCTTTCTCAAAACAACGACGACCAGGCTTACGCCATTTTCCAGGAATCAATCCACAATTTCCCCTTTGCCTACGATGCCTATTCCGCCCTTGTGACCCTGGTAGAAGCTGACATCACGGTCAACGAATTTGACCGCGGCCTGGTCAACCATAACATGGGCAATCACCTTCTGGCGGTTGAGGCTTTCGACCGCTACCTGGCTGAAGCACCCGAGTTCCTGGCTGATGCTGCCCTCTACTATAAAGGCTTATCCATGCGAGCGCTGGGGGAGGGAGAAAACCAGCAAGCTGCTATTGCCTTGTGGCAGGAGTTGATCGAGAGTCATCCGACCAGCAGCTACTATGTAGATGCCTGGCAGTCCATCGAGTACACCTTATGGGCTTACCTGGGCGATCACCAGGCGGCAGCACAGGTTTCCCTGGATTTTGTTGCCCAGAGACCTGAAGCCGCTGAAGCGCCCGACTTCCTTTTTCGCGCCGGTCGCTCCTACGAACGTGCAGACATGCTGTCTGAAGCAGCCGAAACCTGGGCAAGGGTTGCTGCCGAATATCCGGAGTCGGATCTGACCTTTCAAGCCACCTACTTTGCCGGGATCTCCCTTGTCCGCCTGGGTTTGTGGGAAGAAGCGCAAGCCCTCTTTTCGCGTGCCATGGTGCTGACCGGTGAACCCTCTGAGTTGGCTGCAGCCCACCTGTGGATCGGAAAATGCCAGCAAGCCCAGGGCAATATCAGCGCTGCGCTGGACAGTTGGAAGATCGCCCAAACCACCAATCCCTTTGGTCATTACAGCATCCGCGCAGAAGACCTGCTCATCGGTCGTGAGCCTTTCTCCACGCCCACCCGTTATGAACTTGATCCCGATCTGACGCCCTTCTTGCCTGAAGCAGAATCCTGGCTGCGTGAGACCTTTGGCATTGCGCCTGAAATTAACCTGGAAAGCCCCGGCATGCTGGCTTATGATCCCCGTTTCCAGCGCGGCCTGGAATACTGGTCCTTGGGAGATTACGCTGCAGGAAAAGTTGAGTTTGACGCCATACGCCTGGAATACACTGAAGATCCCGCTCAAACCTTCCGCTTGATCCCCGCATTGGTGGAGATCGGCCTGTACCGCTCTGCCCTGGTAGCCAGCACTCAGCTCCTGCGGCTGGCTGGCTTGCAACGTGGAGACGCCCTGCAAGCACCGGAATATTTCTCACGGGTGCGCTTTGGAGCGTACTTCCTCGAGTGGGTCCAATCCGCGGCTCAATCAGAAGGTCTTTCACCACTCTTGCTGCTCTCGGTTATACGCCAGGAAAGCGCCTTTGAAGGTTTTATCCTCTCTGGAGCGGGCGCTCGCGGTTTGATGCAGATCATGCCAGCTACCGGCGCCCAATTGGCTGCGAACCTATCCTGGCCTGAGGACTACACCGTCGATGACCTCGATCGTCCAAATATCAGTATCTTCTTTGGCGCCAACTACCTCAGGCAACAGTACCAGCTCTTTGATGAAGACCCCTTTGCCATGCTGGCAGCCTACAACGGAGGCCCGGGGAATACCATCATTTGGAAAAACCTGACCCCCTTTGATGACCCTGACCTCTTCCTCGAGATTGTGCGCATCGAAGAGACCCGTAATTACATCCGTCTGATCAATGAGATTCACTACATCTACGGGTGGCTGTACGGTGAACCAGAGGAACGCTAAACCAGCCAGAATTAATTCCGCATCACGTTTGCTCAGCCAGCGTATGCTCTGGAAAAAATTTACAAATGTGCTTCCAACCAGGCAGACACCTCACCCAACACCTGTTCATGTTCGGGTTCGTTGAATACTTCGTGATACAACGCATCGTAGAGCTTGATGGTTTTATCCTCAGAACTCGCCCGGTCATAGAGCATTTGTGAGGCATTTGGGTTTACCAGGGTGTCAGCCAGCCCATGAAGGATGATCAAGGGCACTGTGATCCGACTCACCTCTTCACTGACTCTCATCATCGCCTGCAGCGTCTCAGCGCTCAGTCTTGCAGTCGTTTTGCCATGAAAAACCAGCGGGTCATTGACATATGCCTGCACAACTTCAGGATCCCGTGAGACGCCGTTTGGATCCAGCTCAATCAAACCCATTTTCGGCGCGAGGATGGATAAAAGCTTTCCAGCGAACACTGTGAACCCGGTTACAAAATCGGGCACCAGAACGCTTGGTGCAGAAATCACCGCACCCCGAAAATCCTCCGAATGGTCCAGCAGGTAATAGCTTGAGATCAGCCCGCCCATGCTGTGACCCAGCAGAAACACCGGTTTATCAGGCTGTTTTTCCTTAACGATGTTGAAAACTGCAGTTACCGTGTGAGTGTAATCTGCGAATTCCTTGACAAACTCTCGCACACCTTCCGATTTACCGTGGCCGGGAAGGTCAAATCCATAGATGGCATAACCCTGTGGCACCAGGTGGTTGACCACATTCATATATCGCCCGCTATGTTCCCCTAAACCATGTACAACCAGGATGGCAGCTTTGATCTCGTGTTCCGGAATCCAAGCCTGATGGTAAATAGATAAATCACGCACACCTTTAAAAGTGCCTTCAAAATGGTTCATATATTGTTCTCCTTTGGGCATTAAAAACCCGGATATTGATGAGTGTTCATGTGCTATTAACCATATTATAGCAGGATTGACAGTGCCATTTGCATTAAAAGAAAAAAGCCCACAGTCATTTTCTGTGGGCTATCACAATCGATTAAAAAACTTACACCAAGAGTTTCAATGGCGCTTCCAGGTACTCCGCCAGCACTGCCATGAACTCTGCTGCTTCTGCGCCGTCGGTTACGCGGTGATCGGCTGAAATTGTCGCCTTCATTCGTGAGGCAATCACCAGTTCACCATCTTCAACCGCTGGGACATCCTGGACAGCGCCCACCGCCAGGATCGCAGCCTCGGGTGGGTTGATGATGGCAGAAAATTCATCGATGCTAAACATACCCAAATTGCTGATCGAGAAGGTCGAGCCTTCGATGTCCTCAGGTTTCACCTTTCGCTCTCGCGCCCGACTGGCCATTTCGCGCACTTCACGTGCAATCAACCGCAGTGGTTTCTGATCGGCGTCCTTGCACACCACCGTCATTAATCCACCTTCCACCGCCACAGCCACACCAACGTTGACGTGTCCGTGCCGCCGGATATGGGCATCATCCTCAATTGACGCGTTCAGATTGGGGAACTGCCGAAGCGCCAGCGCCACAGCTTTGACGATGAAATCGTTTACGGAAAGTTTTTCTTCACCCGGCAGAAACTGGTTGAGCTCCTGGCGTAACCTCATCAATGTGCCGGTCTTGTACTCGCGGGTCAGATAAAAATGCGGGATATTCATAAATGAGTCCTGCATCCGTCGGCTGATCGCCTGGCGTAAACGGCTTATAGCGATCACCTCATCGTCTGGTATTGCACCAGCAGTAAAAGACGCCAGGGGCTGCAGGGCTTTGCCAACCGTTTCTGCTTCCTGTTCCTTGCCTTCAGCCCGCAATTTTGCCAGGTAATCCTCAATATCCTGTTTAACAATTCTGCCTCGTGGACCGCTGCCTTCCAGCTCGGTCAGTGCGATTTCGTGTTCTGCTGCGATCCGACGCGCCAGCGGCGAAGAACGCTTGCCACCCGCCAGGGTTTCACCCTTTTCTTCGCCATGATCATCCCCAGGGGTTTCTTCAACCTTTTTGGCTGCCTGAACCGCTTTTTCATCCTTTGAAACAGGCTTTCCAGGCGCCTTCACATCGGCCCCAGCCAGCAAGGCGTCGATCTCATCATCAGAAAGAGCTTCGCCTTCATCTGCAACAATTGCAATCGGCGCGTTGACGGGCAAATCAGCCCCTTCATCAGCCAGGTGGCGCAACATCACTCCCGCGTATCCAGATTCAACCTCAACCGTTGCTTTGTCCGTTTCAATCTCCGCAATCACCTCACCCTTTTTCAGCGGGTCACCCTCGGCTTTTAACCAGCGCACCAGCGTTCCCTCTGCCATGTCAAAACCCAATTTGGGCATCGTAATCAGTTCAGCCATAAAGCACCTCCTTCGCAGCCTGATAAATATCTTCAATTTGTGGCAGAGCTAATTGCTCTAAACGAGCGTTATAGGGCAGCGGCACCTCTGCCTGGGCGACTCGTTTAACCGGGGCGTCGACATAGTCAAATGCCAGTTCGTAGATCCTGGCGGAAACTTCAGAGCCCACCCCGTACGAGCGCCAACCTTCCTCAACGATCACGGCCCGGTTGGTGCGCTTGAACGACGCGATCACCGGATCCATATCCAGCGGGCGCAATGAACGCAGATCAACCACTTCGGCTTCGATGCCCTCTGCCGAAAGCCGTTCTGCAGCCTCCAATGTGGCAGGCACCATTTTCGAGTATGTCACGATGGTCACATCGTCGCCTTCGCGCTGGACTTTGGATTTGCCCAACGGTTCAAGATAATCCTTATCCTCTGGAACTTCGCCTTTTACCTGGTAGAGGGTTGCATTTTCAATGAACAATACCGGGTCTTCACTGCGGATGGCGCTTTTCAACAAGCCCTTGGCATCCGCGGGCGTTCCGGGGGAAACAACCTTTAAACCAGGAAAATGTGCAAAGATAGCATCCGGTGTCTGTGAGTGAGTTGCCCCTAACTGGCGCCCGGCGCCGCTGACCGTGCGAATCACCAGCGGTAATTTGATCTGACCGGCAAACATGTAATGTAGTTTTGCGGCCTCGTTGACGATGTGGTCCATTGCCACAAAAGCAAAGTTGATCGTCATCAGCTCGGCAATCGGGCGCGCTCCGGTCATGGCAGCACCAATTGCGCCGCCAACAATTGCTGCTTCAGCAATCGGCGTATCGCGCACGCGCTTCTCACCAAAGCGATCGTAAAACCCTTTCGTCACCGCGTAAGTGCCGCCCCATACGCCAACCTCTTCGCCCATGATGAACACGCGTTCATCGCGTTCCATTTCTTCCCATAATGCAGCGGATATTGCTTCTCGCATACTCATTCGTGCCATTTTATTTGCCCTCGCTTTTCTTTTCCAAAGCATAACCTCGATATTCTATTGGCGTTGGTTCCGCATAAATATGTTCAAACAAAGTATCATCGCCGGGTTCAGGACTTGCTTCTGCAAAGTCAACGGCTTCCTGAACAATCTTTTCAGCCTCTTGATCCTGGTCATTAAGCGCTTCTTCTGTGGCGAAGCCTTTTTCTATCAGGTACTTGCGGAAGATGCCAATAGGATCTTCCTCTTCCCATTTCCTGACCTCATCTTTTTCACGGTAGCGTTCGGGATCGCCCATGGAGTGCCCACGATAACGGTAGGTCATGATTTCCAGTAAATACGGCCCGTCTCCTTTGCGGATGGACTCTAATATTTTTGCGGCTTCCTTCCTTACCGTCATCACGTCCATGCCATCGATGCGTTCATTGCGCATGCCATAACTCTCTGCTTTCAGACGGATTTCCGAAACTGCCGAAGCACGATCAACGGCGGTCCCCATGCCATATTGGTTGTTCTCACAAACCCACAGCACGGGCAGGTTCCACACCTTGCTCAGGTTTAATCCTTCGTGGAAAAAGCCAATATTGCTAGCGCCATCCCCAAACACACAGATCGTGACCGCATCATCCTTGCCCAAGTAAACATCCCCCAGAGCCATCCCTGCAGCGATCGGGATGTGAGCGCCGACAATCGCATGCCCGCCCCAAAAGTTCTTTTCCACATCAGCCATGTGCATCGAGCCGCCCTTCCCCTGTGAGCAACCATCCACCTTACCTAAGAGTTCCGCCATGACCGCGTTGAGTTCAATCCCGGCGCTAATCGCCCACCCATGATCGCGGTAAGAGGTAATGATGCGGTCCTGCGGTTCCTTGACGGAACAAATCCCGGAGCAAACCGCTTCCTGTCCAATATAGAGATGCAAAAAACCGCCGATCTTGCCCTTCTGATACAATTCAGCCGAGTGTTCCTCGATACGGCGGATCACGACCATCTCTCGATACAGATCAAAATAATCCTTTTTTTCCATAAATGATCATCCCTTCATATGATAAATGAATAATGACTTTTTAATTCAAACACGCATATTTTTGCAAACACGTGTTTATTCCAGTATACTCCCAAGACCGCGCAATAGCATCCAGCCAGAAGGCACAATTTCATCGAATTTTTCAAGGTTTCCAATCCTCTCCGTCCACAGCAGAGATTATTCTCTACCACAGCCATAATTCGCCCTTCCCACTGATAAAAGCCCCTTATCCTTGGTTACTCTTTTCTAATTCTCACAGCTTACTCCTTTAAACAAAAAAGGCCGCCTGGCTTCAGGCGGCCTCTTCGTTTGACTACTGAAATACTTTAACTATTCTTGATATTCGCATGAGCCGCTGCCAGGCGGGCTACCGGCACACGGAAGGGAGAGCAGCTTACATAATTATTGCCGACCAGATGACAGAACTCGATCGAGCTCGGATCACCGCCATGCTCACCGCAGATACCTACTTCAAGGTCAGGGCGAACCTCACGGCCTTCTTTGACCGCCAATTCCATCAGGCGACCGATGCCTTTTCGATCCAGAACCTGGAAGGGATTTACAGGCAGAATGCCCTTATCAACGTAGGTGAACAGGAAGTTCCGCTCCGCGTCATCGCGGCTGTAGCCAAAACCCATTTGCGTCAGGTCATTCGTGCCAAAGGAGAAGAATTCAGCAACTTCTGCAATCTCACCTGCAGTCAGTGCAGCCCGGGGGATCTCAATCATCGTGCCGAACTTATAATTGAAATTCACATTTTTCTCTGCCATAACGCTCTTGGCAATCGCTTCCAATTCTGGTTGTACCGATTTAAGTTCATTGATATGACCGGTCAGCGGGATCATGATCTCGGGATAAACCACGAAACCTTTTTGGGCAGCTTCACTGGCAGCTTCAAATATTGCCCGAACCTGCATGCGCATGATATCCGGATAGACAATGCCCAAACGGATGCCGCGCAAACCCATCATCGGGTTACTTTCATGCAATCTGTTGACGGCATCCAGTAAAATTTCTTTTTCTTCCAAACCATCTTTTTCGCCTTTTAACCGCATGGTGGTAACATCGACCAGCAAATCCTCCTGGGAAGGCAAGAACTCGTGCAGCGGCGGGTCAATCAAGCGAATAATCACGGGCAGTCCGTCCATCGCTTCGAACAAGCCGTAAAAATCACCGCGTTGCAAGGGTAACAAAACATCCAGCGCCTCATAATACGCCTTGACAGCTTTTGAACCCTCCAGGGCGGCTTTGGCTTCCGCCAATTCAGCTTCGACCATTTTGCGCGTTTCATCCGTTAGCGGACGTCCTTCAAAACGACCAGTTTCCAGGGAAGCCTCCAAACGTTCAGCTATATCGATCAATTTCTGTGCTTCTTCGGCATTGATAATCATCTTCTCGACGTGCGGCAGACGTTCTTCTTCAAAGAACATGTGCTCTGTCCGACATAAACCGATGCCCTTGGCACCGAACGAGCGAGCGCGGATTGCATCTGCCGGGTAATCAGCGTTGACCCACACTTCCAAACGGGAATTTTCGTCAGCCCAGTCCAGCAGGGTCATTAATTCCTTTTGTTCCTCAAGATCTGGCGTGGTCAGGTCCAACTTACCGATATAAGCCTCACCTGAGCTACCATCCAAAGAAATCCAATCGCCCTCTTTGATAACTTTGCCATTTGAGCGCAATTCACGTTTTTCGAGGTTAATGGACATCATCGATGCGCCCACCACGCAGGGAACGCCAAACTGGCGGGCAACCACAGCCGCGTGGGAAGTGGCTCCGCCCTCGCTGGTCAAAATACCTTTGGCAGCCAGCATACCATGCACATCATCTGGTTTGGTGAAGGGGCGTACCATGATCACATCCTGGCCTTCTTCATGTGCCATTTTTTCAGCCGTATCAGCATCAAAATAAACCTGTCCGACGGCGGCACCAGGAGAAGCATTAACACCACTGGCAAGTAGACGATTATCATTGCGGGCTTCTTCAACGATTTCCGGGTCAAATTGGGGATGGAGCATCTGGTCAACATGCTCCGGGTCAACCCGCAAAACGGCTTCTTTGCGATCAATCAAACCTTCATTGACCATGTCCACAGCGACCTTGATGGCTGCTTTCGCAGTACGCTTGCCAGATCGAGTCTGCAGCATCCACAGCTTGCCTTTTTCGATGGTGAACTCAACATCTTGCATATCATGATAATGATTCTCAAGGTTGAGGGTAATCTCCTCAAATTGACGGTAGACATCGGGCATTTCATCAGCCAGTTGGCTGATCGGTTCGGTGTTGCGAATACCAGCCACAACATCCTCACCCTGGGCATTCAAAAGGAAATCACCATATAATTTCTTTTCACCTGAACCCGGATCGCGCGTAAAAGCCACACCTGTGCCTGAATCCCAGCCCATGTTGCCAAACACCATTGTTTGGATGTTTACGGCTGTGCCTAAATCATCCGGGATGCCCGCACGGCGCCGATAGTCGACGGCACGCTTACCATTCCAGGAGTTAAACACGGCTTTGATAGCTAATTCCAGTTGCTTTTCGGGTTCCTGAGGGAAATCAAAGCCCATTTCCTTTTTAACAACAGCCTTGAATTTTTCCGTCAGATATTTCCAGTCCTCGGCATCGAGGTCGGTATCAGATTGAACGCTCTTTGCAGCTTTGTAGCTATCCAGTTCATCTTCAAAAGCTTCATCCGGGATACCCAAAACCACGGAGCCAAACATTTGCACCAAACGCCGGTAGGAATCAAATACAAAGCGAGCGTTCTGCGTGAGTTCGATCATACCCTTTGCGGTCTCATCGTTCAGACCGATATTCAGCACCGTGTCCATCATGCCTGGCATAGACATCTTCGCACCTGAGCGACACGAAACCAGCAGGGGATTGGTCGGATCACCAAACTTTTTGCCCGCTTTTTCTTCAACTGCCCGCATTGATGCCATTACCTGATCCCACATCCCTTCCGGAAAGATCTGATCATCCTGGTATACAATACAAGCTTCAGTGGTAACAGTAAATCCGGGCGGCACGGGAACGCCAATGCGTGTCATCTCGCCAAGATTAGCACCTTTACCTCCGAGAAGGCCGCGCACGCTTTCCCAGTCTCCAGCTCGTTCTTCTGCCTCATCAACCTGGTCAAATAAATAGACCCATTTCTTATCTGACATTCTTCCTCCTAAAAAAGAATTTTTTATTTATAAATTCGAACACATCCAAAAAATTGCTCTCAAACAAAGCATTCTACCATTAAGAAACAAGAAACTGCAAACCCGGCGGGATTTTCTGATTAAGGTTTAATAGAACGGTATTGAGTCACCTTAAGCGCACTGAAAAAAGCCAATCAGACGATATTCGAACACAAGAAAACGGGCAACCGGCATAAAAGAAAAATTTGCACCTCGCCTAGAAATGAGAATATCAGTTCAGAAACCAACATCGCAGATGATTCCACACCACAATAACAGCGAATCGCTGTTAATTCACATTAAACCTTCTAATCTAATGTTGTTGACCATCACCTTAACGGGTTCGAGGATTCCGGTATTATAATAAAAAAGAGAATTCCAACCCCTGTAACTTGCCACCTATGCTTTCACCAAAGACCATCACAAAACACGGCTAACAATGAAATCAGAAACACTATTTCGATTATTGATTCTATTGACGCTATTGAATATTTTGGGATGTACTCCATCAACCCCGCCCGAGCCTGTTTTCGATGCTACGCTGCCTTTCGCAACCTCGATTGACACCGAAGGAATCTCTGAAACCCACGACCCCGCGCTTGAGCCTTCTCCTGCCACGACTTTAGATTTTTCCTCGCTTGGTCGCCCTGTCTTGCTGATCCAAACCGAAATTGATCATTATCTGTTCTTAAACCCCGTTTCACAGGTCAGCATAGCGTTTCAACCACCCATTTCAAACCCCCAATTTCGCTTGAAAGCCCACATTTCACCCAGTTCCAGGCGCATGTTTTTCCCGCTGAATGATTACGAGGGGATCATCATCGACTTGAGGACCGGTGAAACTCTCAGCACCTACGAGTTTGGCGGTCCGGCGTTGTTTATACCCCAACAGGCAGCCATCGAGGCAGCGCCCCTGGTCACAGAATTAAATTTAACCGACACAGCCTTGCTCGAAGCCGTTATGGACGCCCATAAACATTCTAAGCAGCTCACCCGATGGGGTCAAAGCGATCGGTATCATTTTTCTGTACAGGATACCGGTCCAACGAGTACCTGCCTTTTCCTTGACGATCACCAAACCGGTGAGCGGATTCGATTGGAAAATCTGCCTGGCATGGTGGAAAATTTTTCGCTTGCCCCGGACGGAAACAGCATCTTGCTGAAAAAAGGTCTTGTGCTGCGAACGGGCGCCCTTCGCGATAAGCGCCATTATCTGATCAATCTCGCCGACCAGAGCGTGCAGTCTTTGCTATTGCCTCCAGATGTGAACAATCCGTCTTTTAGCTGGTTCGCTGAAGATACCATCGCCCTCACCGATCAAACAACCACGAGCAGGAACGCAGGATTCTTTCTCATCAACACAAATTCTTTTACAAAGACGCCGATTTTCACCGACGAATTTGAAGACCTGTGGCGACTTGGAGACCATTTGATCTTTGTCCAAAGAGAGCTTGATCCCGAAGCAACCCTGTTCCATTCTCTTTCTCTCGCTGGCGACCTACTGGGGACAAATCGGGTCGAAAGGCACTGCTTCCATCAATTTTCCACACCCACACAGATCCTGTTCCAGTGCGATTTAGAAAGCTATCTTTTAGACCAGGCGTTGATTATCGAACCTTTTTACGATGCAGTGCTGACGTTAACGCCCGCTCCCGATAAAAGCGCTTATGTGATGATCAACCGGGCAGCGCAGATTTTTCTTTTAGACGCTGATTTACAATGCATCAATGAACTGATTCTTGAAGAGACCCCTTTAGAAATTCTTTGGCACCCGGATGCGAGTGGTTTTTTATACCGGGCTCATGGACGTTTGTACGATTATGACCTGCTGAGCCAAACCAGCCATTTATTGATTAAATCTGATCTTTTCACCGATTACACCAACCTGAATGCAGTTTGGATCAACCTGGATTGATATCGCGTCTTTCCCCTTCTAATGATTAATAAAAATCCAGCCCACGCGATCGACTGATTATTGTATAATAAGAAAAAAGCAGACCCAGCCGGTGTGATGATCCTTTTAAATAATCGGATGTCCAAAACACACCGTATATCAACATGCGAGGAACACATGAAAGTTCTCATCTTAGGCGGCAAAAGGTTTTTGGGCAGAGCTCTTGTAGAAGCACTGCTTGAGGCAGGTGACACCCCTGTCCTTTTTAATCGCGGCCTTACCAACCCGGAGTTATATCCCAAGGTTACCAATCTGATCGGCGACCGTGACGGCAATCTTGAAGCCCTTAAACGCCGTAAATGGGACGCAGTCATCGATACCAGCGGCTATGTGCCGCGCATTGTTAAACAATCTGCAAAGATGCTCTCCGGAAAATGTGAAACCTATGTGTTCCTTTCTACAATCTCTGTGTACCAGGATTTCAGGACGCTCGATATCGCAGAAACCTACCCGTTGGCGCAACTTGATGATCCAACCTCCGAAGATTATGCCGGGGATGACTTTGGTCCCCTGAAAGCATTATGTGAGTACGAGGTTCAGCAAAACTTTGATGGCCGCGTGCTGGTTTTTCGACCCGGGTTAATCGTCGGTCCCTACGATCCATCAGACCGATTCACCTATTGGCCCTGGCGAGTGTCCCTTGGTGGACAGGTTCTGGTACCCTCACCGCCGAGCACCAATCTGCAATTTATTGATGTACGCGATCTGGCTGAATTCATTATCAACCGGATCAAGGCTAAAAGTGAGGGTGTTTATAATGTCACAGGTCCTCGAAAACCTGCCACTTTTGGCTCGCTCCTGGTTGCTTGCCGGGAGGCAGCGCTTTCAAACGCCAGTTTTGTTTGGGTTGATGAATCTTTCCTGCTCGAAAACGAGGTTTATCCCTGGTCCGACATTCCCCTGTGGGTGCCCAGTATCGACCCTGAGTATGCCGGCTTTTATAATATCAACATCAATAAAGCCCTTAAAGCCGGGCTAAACTTTAAGCCCCTCTCACAAACCGTCAGCGACACCCTCGAATGGCACCGCTCTCGTCCCGGTCCACCAAAGTTGAAGGTCGGGATGAATATCGCCCGGGAAACAGAGCTTTTACTCAAATATCAAAAATATTAACGGGATAGGGTTAACCAGGCGATCCATAGGTTTGCCAGTGAACCCGCTTTGCATCATATTGGGTGCGAGCGGGTTTTTCTTCCGCTGGATAGCCGACATAAATGACGTTCAAAGGGATCACATGCTTGGGCAGCGACAGGATCTCGGAGATGCGCCTGATAAAGTTATGAATGGGGTATACCCCCAGCCAGACCGTACCCAAACCCAATTCAACAGCAGCGAGCAGGATGTTTTGCGTTGCTGCGCTACAATCCTGCACCCAAAATTTTTCGGCTATGGGGTGTTTAAAGAAGGAGGTGTTGCCACACACCACAATAGCCGCTGGGGCATCAAATTTGGCAAACATCAATGACGAGCGGACTTCGATTAATAGGTCCGGATGAGTCAGGACGACAAACTCCCAGGGTTTGACATTCATCGCAGATGGTGCTGCCATTGCAGCTTTGAGCAGGAGTTCAATCTTTTCGGTTTCTACGGACTTTTCCTGGTATTTTCGAATGCTTCGTCGCGCGTAGATCGTTTCTTGAACCGTCATTGTCACCTTCTTGTGATAAAAACGAGCCGGATTGATTGTTTTTTCAAAACAGCGCTCCAAAACTTAAAATCAATCAACGTTAAATGCCTCAACACGCTCAACCAGCTCGCTGAGGGCTTGTCCCAACCCTGCCGGGTCCTCAAACATCGGCATATGGCCAACCTTCGGCATTCCAAAAAACGCTCCCTCAGGCAGAGATTCAGCCATGACCTGGGATTCCTGGAAATCAGTGATCTGATCTTCCTCACCTGCCACAACCAGTGCTGGTACCCGTATCCGCTGTAATAACGCCGTTTTATCCGCACGGTCAGCCATTCCCTGCAGCGAGCCAATCAGACCGGTCGGGTCACACCGACGGATCATTGTGTGGGCTTTATTGATCACATCAAGGTTGGTCGAAAGCCTGGGCGCCAGGTTATCCGCTACCGCAAGCGACCCGCATGCCTGAGCTTCATCAATCAAGGCCCGCCTTCCGGCGCGTTTTTCAGGTGTGTCTGCCGCGGAGTTGGTTGTGATCAATCCCAAACCAGTCAATTTTTCGGGGAATTGCTCGGCAAAGGCCAGGGCGACATAACCGCCCATCGAATGCCCGCATACAATCGCCCGGTCAACATACAGAGTTTCTAACAAAACTGCAATGTCGCGGGCGAATAATGTCATCGCATACGGTCCGGGTGGAGCATAACTCTCCCCGTGCCCGCGCAGGTCAGGCATGATCACCTGTTGGTTACCCAGGTGGTTTTCAACCAGGTCAAGCCAAATTGAGCGGTTCAGTCCAAAACCGTGCAATAAGAGCAAGGGGGGTGAGTTCCTACCCAAGAGATCAAAACCCAGCGTGATATCATTGACATTAATTTTCATCATTTTCTCCAGAATCGACCCCTTCAATCAACCTTTTCCTGATAAAGTCTCGGGCCTGGTCAGAATTGCTTATGGTCCCGCTGGCCTGCTCTTCCTCCAACTGGCTCAACAAAGTGCCGATGGTTTTCCCAGGCATCAAGCCAAATTCATCCTGCAGATCAAACCCATCCAATAAGAGTTTGGGTTCAACGACCATCGAATGCTTCTCCCACCAAGCTGAAAGAATGGCTCCCACAACCGATACATACCATCGCCAACATTCCTGATCCAGGTTGTGATCCTTGAGTGCCATGGCGTCCGCTAGAAAATGCAGGGCAATCGCCACGCCGACCTCTCCTGTTTGCTTGAAGAAGTGGTATATCGCCCGCTGATCGGGAATCTTTCGATTTGCAACATAAGGTAGCAAATTCATGTGGTGCTGAACAAGGGTCTGCACCCAGTGTGATTCTGCGGTGCTCAGGGTCAACTGTTTGGCGATTGTAAAAGCCAGTTGGGCGCCCTTCAGATGATGATTGCGCTGGGGGATGCGTTGTTCCTTTGAGCCGGTGCTCATTGCTGATGTTCCCAATCCTTGCAACAATGCCCCAAAAAAAGCCAGGCTGAGCTTATCGCGACCGGGGGTCACTTCACCACGAAAGTAAGTTGCAATTTCCAAGGAAAACTTGCCTAAAGCGTCCCGAACCCCCTGCATCATCCAATCCATATCCGCTATACTTTGCGTCCCGGGCTTTAAATGATGTAACAAAGCATGATATTTCTCAACGGTTTTGATCGCATGGCTGAGCATCGATTGAGGATGCTCGCCTGCAACAGGCATCACTTCGAGCTCTACCAACGCTGGGATCAAAATTTTTAAAATTCCCAGGCGTCGGAAATGTTCCAAGCCTTTCGCCGGATCTGTCCCTGATAAAAGCCGAAAGAACTCATCGCGTTGGCGTTCACTCGAGGTCCGGGTTAATTGGGGACCGGCTTCCTGTAGCGCTTGCTCCAATCCTGGGGCATAGTCAAGATCTAATTGAACTGCCAGGCGCACGCCGCGCAGGACACGTACCGGGTCATCGAATAAGGCATGTTCACTGCACGCCCGCAGCACACCCCTCTCCAGGTCAGACTGGCCTCCCAGCGGATCAATAACCTGTGTTAATCGATCCACAGGCACCGCCATCGCGTTGATTGTGAAATCGCGGTTAAATAAATCTTCCCTCAAGTCCATTCCGGAAAACTGAACAAAATCCAGTGGGAAAAATTGGCCCTGCGAATCATAATAGACTACTCTGGCCGTATGGCGATCATCATCCAGCACGAAAAAGCCAGCCTTCAGATGTTTCGCCAATTTCCTGGCCAGTAAGGTTGGGTTACCTCCCATTGCAAAATCCATGTCGTGCAGCGGTTTTCCCAAGAGCACGTCACGAACAGCGCCTCCCACAAGATAAAGCTGCTGTTCAGTGCCGAACACTTCTCTGATCTGCGCCAACAACGCCCGGTAATGGGGCTCAAAGACCAGCTTCATATTTTTCCAGGTCAACCACACCGATAAAGGGCAGGTTTCGATAAAACTCATCCATGTCTAAGCCATAGCCAAAGACAAATTTATCAGGGATTATAAATCCGCAATATTTAATCGGGATATCCACCTCCCGCCGCGACGCTTTATTTAATAGTGTACAGACTTCTAAACTTGCCGGATGCCTGGTTTGCAGCATTTCAATGACCGAAGCCAGTGTATTTCCGCTGTCAATAATATCCTCAACGATCAGCACATGTTTTCCGGCGATACTGGTCGTCAGATCCAGGGTGATTCGCACCTGGCCTTGCGAACTGCGCGTTCCGGCGCCATAAGAGGAAACGCCCATGAAGTCAATCGCCACCAGTGGTGTGATATGTCGGATCAGGTCGGTCAGGAACATCACACCGCCCCTTAAGATGCAGATTGCTAATATCTCTTTTCCATGATAATCCCGGCTGATGTCTTCACCTAATTCCTTAACTCGCTTTTTGAGCTGCTCTTCTTCGATCAGTACTTCGCCAATAAATGAATGATAATCTTGCATGTTCTACCTCGGATACTCACCTCTAGGGACCTCATGATGGGTCCGACAGCGGGCTTCGTACATTTCATTGGCGCCAATCACCACAATTGGTTCGTCATAATGAGCTGGCTTCCCATTCACCAACCGCTGTGTCCGACTGGCAGTCTCGCCACAAACCATGCAAATGGCATGCAGCTTATCCACAAATTCTGCCCTGGCCATCAATTCGGGCATGCAGCCAAAGGGTTCACCGCGAAAATCGGTGTCCAGTCCACTGACAATCACCCGGAGATTGCGCCTTGCCAGCGTTTCCACCACACCAACGATATCTGCATCAAAAAACTGGGTTTCGTCAATCCCCACGACGGTCGTCTCCGGTTCCAGAAATTGAAGTATCTCCTCGGATTTTTCCACAGGCTGAGCGTCAAAATTAAATCCAGAATGGGAGGTGACTTTTGCTGGAGAATAGCGATAATCGACACAGGGCTTGAACACCTGAACCGACTGTTTGGCGATTCGTGCCCGAGTTAACCGCCGGATCAATTCTTCTGTCTTCCCACAAAACATTGACCCACAAATAACCTCAACTACACCAAATCGATGTTTCATTTCCTACTCCTGAAAATAAAAATAACAGGCAGACGAAGGTTTCATCTGCCTGTTAAGTTTACCGGATTTTTTGATTTTAAAATGACTAAATCGTAATTTCTTCTGCCGCTTCTGGAATTTGATAGCCAAAATTACGGAGAGCTTTCTTAAGGTCAATTAATGATTTTCGGCCAAATCCGCTAATTTCCAACAAAGCTTGTGATCCGCCTTCCAAACGCTCGAGAATATCTCCAACGGTAGCCAAGCCAGCTTCAGCCAGCACCTTTTCCACCCGGGTTCCCAGGTTTAGGTCTGTCACAGGGCGATCAAGAGAAACTCTAGCATCAGCTTTTGCTTGCTGTTCATCGATATAATCCTGCCGCACCTGGAGTCGTTTATAGAAGCGATCAACCTGTCCTTCACGGTCTAAGATCCGTTGTTGCTGACCGGTGTAAAAGGGATGGCAATTTGAACACACTTCCGTGCGAATCTCCGGTTGGGTTGATCCTGTCTTCCAGGTCGCGCCACAGGAACTACAAATTACCGTCGCTTCAGCATAGTATTTAGGATGAATTTCTTTTTTCATGATGTCGTTACAATCCTCTCAATAATAAACGTACGCTATTCTTCCTCTGGAACGGTAACGACATGCACCTTTTTGCGTCCACCTGCCATCGTCTCAAAATGGACAAGACCGTCTTGGGTGGCAAACAGGGTGTAATCTCTGCCCATACCCACATTCCAGCCGGGGTGAACTTTAGTCCCGCGCTGGCGTACCAGGATGTTTCCGCTAAGAACGAATTCCCCGCCGAATTTTTTAATTCCAAGTCGCTTTGATTTGCTATCACGACCGTTACGCGATGAGCCGCCGCCTTTTTTGTGTGCCATGTTTCTTACTCCATTTCAATCAATTCGATCAGCAAACGTGTGTATTGCTGCCGGTGACCTGATTTTACACGATACCGTTCTTTTGGGCGGTATTTAAACACCAGGATCTTGCGCCCTTTAAAATGGTCAACCACTTTCGCCTGAACCTTTGCGCCTTTGACCGTCGGAGTCCCGACGGTGACTTCATCGTCATTGACAAATAGAAGTACATCTTCCAGGGTAATGGTCTCACCCACCTCATTTGGCAATCGATCGACTTCGATCGTTTTGCCTTCAGAGGCACGGTATTGTTTACCGCCTTGTTCGACAATCACAAATTTCATTATCTACTCCAATCTTCACTTAACCAGTCTCACCCGCGTGCAACCGCCGGCGACCGGGAAAGTTTGGGTTACAAAACTCTACCCCAGCAAGGATTTCCTGCCGGGGCAAGGTCACATTATTATATTCACTTGGCTGGATGAAGTCAACCAGAGTCTGGCTTTTTCTGATTCAAAAATCGATCAGAAACCGGCTTAACCCAGAAAATTGCCTCTCGGTTCCATCGGTCAAGGCAAGTTACTCCCCCCAAGCCAAAAATGGATTAGCAGGAATAAAATTTTTCTCTGTTCAGGGGTTTTCTATACCGAATTCCCCCACGGTCATGACGACGATCAACACGACCAGCTAATTCTCGATTCACTTGCCTCAACCTTTGTTGCAGGCGAAAGATGCGATGTTCCAATTGCCGTTTCTCCCGATAGATAGGCGCAATCGCTCGTTCGCGAAAAGCCTTCTGTCCACGGGGATAGTGACCAAAATGATGTGTTCTAAACCCACGCATGTCGATTGTGTCGCCATAGCGATGAATCTGTCCACCCCGATTAATCCTCCGACGAGAGCTGCGGCAATCGCCCCTGCTATACGCATATTTCCGCGGTCTGCGTGAATAGCCCGGTTCCAATTGTTGAGTAAAATTTTCTTCCATCCGATTCTTTCTATACATTCTTCTCATAACTCGATCTCTCCTTTTCTCAATCATGTGTTTAATCCTTCCTGCATGATGCGTGTCTTGCCGGTCAAACGCCTGAGCACCATTTTTTCTAACTCTCATCCAACTCCTTTCATTTTTCGCTCGCAGGCTCCAATAATATATGGATGCTTTTTTGAGCTTTAGCCAATTCCTCTTGCCAGGTTTGGTGCGCCGCTTTACCTTGTTCACTCAATTTGAACACTTTTCTTGGTGGACCCTGTACGTTTTCGGTGTCCCATTCAGAGTCAATCCAGCCCAACGCTTCCATATGTCGCAACGTCCGGTAAACGACCGATGGGTGAATTGAGGTAATTCCCAATTCTTTTAGGGCGGTAATTAAAGCATAACCATGTCGCTCTTTCTTGTTGATCAAAAACAATAATGCTGGTTCAACCAGCGCAACCGTCAGGGGCGTCCGTCGCTTTTCACGTCTGTGACCACCTTCAATGGACCATCCACGCTTATGTCTTGGCATTTACGCACCAACCTTTCTTTACAAGCTGATCCATTATAGCATAGTATTCCATAACTGTCAATAGTCTCTATATAAGAATATTGTTTAATTTCAATTAGTTTAATGTTCTAAAACTGGAATATCCGCGGTTCATCAACAATTTCGGGTTAAACCCTTATTGAATCATGTCATGCAATGACGATCACGAACGATCATCGTACACATGCTTCTGCAGTGATTGAGAATCATTAAATAATAATTTGGGAAAAACATGTTCCCCAAAGGAAACAGAACGCCACACACCCCTAAATGATGTTCAGTTTTTCTCGTACTCTTGCTGCTAACCCCCTGGACTTGAATAATAAATCTTCTGTCAGATGATCTGGAAAATATTTACCCAAAGCCAGTCTCCTTTTGGCTCCCCAGGTAACGTTGCTTCTCTCAATTTGAAGCTTCCTTAAAACAGCAGAATCATAAGCCAGGTTTGAAGATTTCAGCATTTTTGAAATGCCTCTATTCGGGATTGTAGCCTCCTGGAAATTGATCGCCGCAACCAATGCTTCATACATACCCTGGACATCCTGTTTTTTAATTTTCTCAAGAACAATCTCGCCATTCTCTCCAATGTTATGTTTAAGTGGATTGGGAATGTTCAGCGTCACAATATTGCTGGTTGTTGGGAAAAGAGAATAAGCAGTGCCATTACATGCTCCCCCGGACACCGTGTGTTGAACTTTAATTCTTTCAGTTTCAACGACCTGGAGAAGCAAGTCTTCAGCCCTGTTGTCCTGATCCGGAAAGAAAGTCCCATAGACACAATCTGTGTCATTGATTTTAATCTGCAACCCATCATCATAGTTAGGCTGAGCCAATCCAACATCAGAATATATTCGATTGACCATTCCCTGGCTAAATATCTCTTCCCTCAATTCAGGTGAATAGAAAGTGTTATCATCGCTGAGCCGCAAGGTTTTCAAGCTTTCTGAATCAAGCCTGTTTTGAAGGATGATGTCATCAGCGTGCAGCGGGACGGACTGCATACTCTCTAACACCAAAATGTTTGTTTCGGGATCAATTTTTCCAAAGGGCGTGTTCTTTTTAATAGCGACATGATTCGCAGAAATTTCAAACACTTCTTCTACAAAAGTAAAAATAAAAGTTACATCAACATCCCTGAAAACCTTAGGAGAATTTACAATATCATCGATTATTGCAAACGCAACCGCTGTGGCAATCATATTGTCAGCGTTTTTCATGTACAAATGGGATTCATCTTCTGAAAATTCGGGTAAATGCCAAATCCCATGGCTGTTATTAGGAATACCAAGATTGTCTTCCAAATAAATATAGGGTTTATTTGCGTAATGAAACCTGGTGATTTTCTTAGTGGAAACCAATTCGCCCTGGTTTGAAAAAATATCAATTTCTGGTGGTGATACTTCCAGCAATTTCTCAAGCCTGTGGAACCCAACACTCCCAAAAGCGACACCAATACCATTATTACCGATAACGAACCCTGGATGGTCGATGTGGGTATCAATGATCAGCGGATAGCGAGGATTTCCTCGTCGAAATTTGATGAACAAACAATATTCGTCAAAGGAATAATTCCCGTTATACAAGTCGCGTCTTGAGCTGACAGAACTGATACCAAGGTCATTAAGCATCAATAAAATTTTCTTCAAAACATGTCCATATAAAAATGGAGCATTAGGCATTTGATTAAAGAGTTTCGAGAATTCAACGACTTTTTTATTGATCATTTTGAGCAAATTTTCTAATTTTACTTTTGGTAACTTCAACTTCATTCCAGGGATATTCCACACCATTAATACTTAATGATGTTTCATGACCTTTCCCCGCGATGACAACAACATCTCCGCTTTTCGCTGTTTGGATCGCGTACGCAATTGCCTGTTCCCGGTCAGGTATTTTAACGAAGGTTCTTTTCTCCTCGCCACCTGCAGCAATACAGCCTTCAGCAATTTGGTCTATGATTTCAGTTACGGGTTCGGAAGGGTACCAATCGACCGCGGTGATGATTGCCAGGTCTGAATTTAATTCAGCGATCCGGCCTAAACCGGGCCTTTTAGATTTGTCTCTCAGTCCCCCCGACAATCCGAAGACTAAAATCAATCGTCCCTTTTTAATTTGATTTGCCAGGTCCAGAACATTTTGCAACGCATTTTCCGTATGGGCGTAATCCACAAACACCCTGAACGGTTGACCTGAAACGATCTCCTCAAATCGTCCGGGGAGGATATCCGGGTTCAAGAAATAATCCTTAATCGACTGTGTTGGGATGTTTTGCAAGTAGGTTACAGCAATCGCTGCTAAGGCATTGTAAACATTATGAATTCCCATCAATTTTGATTTAATTTCGATCTTCTTCCCACCTGGCATGTTAACAGTGAACAAATAATGGTCATCAACACAAACAATATTTGACGCGAAAAAATCTGCGCTGTTTTTAATTCCATAAGAGTAAGAAACTACGCATGCCTGGTCTTTGAAGAAATCATAGGATGGATCATCGGCATTAAGGATGGCGTATTTCTGGAAATCTTTTCCAGATTCTCTATTCAACAACCTGAAAAGAAGTGACTTTGCTTCTCGATATGAATTGAAATCTTTATGGTAATCAAAGTGTTCATGAGTAACATTTGTGATCATGCCAATGTCAAATTCGCAATCGTTCACGCGATACTGAGACAACCCATGTGAGGTTGCCTCAATAATTGCATATTGAACACCCGCAGCGACCATCTGCGCAAGATAGGATTGTACCGAGACTGCATCTGGCGTCGTCACGTGAACACCGGTATCCACAACTGTATGGTCGATATCGACATTAATGGTTGTTAACAAGCCAGTTTTAAACCCGGCTTTTCTGAGCAATCCAGAAATCATATTGCAAGTACTGGTTTTCCCGTCAGTGCCAGTGACACCGATGACCGTTAGTTTCTTGGCCGGGTTTCCATAAAAATTTGCAGCAATTTTGCTCAACAGTTGACGCGAGTTGGGAACCTGATAATAAGCTGTTGCGCCAAAAGCAGGCATTGACACCGCTGGGCGTTCACCAACAACAACTGAGGTGCCATTTTTCACAGCATCAGAGATGAAATCATGGCCATCCACGATGTTGCCCGCAAGGGCAACAAAAATATTGCCTGGCTTCACGCTCCTTGAATCGAAAGCAATGCCAGTAATATCCAATATCCCAGCTTCTTCTGAAACCTTGATGTCACAATCTGAAAATAGTTGTTTGAGTTTCATGATTTTCAAGTTTTAATATGTCAGAACAAGCGCCATATTGACGGTCAGATCATCAATAATCAAGGGAAATCGAACCCTACCATTTCTGCAAAGACTAATTGTACTCTGGCAACCCGGAATAACATACTTTGGCGATCTTCTCCGTTCAGCAATACCAGCATCATCTTAGCTATTCCACGAACGCTTCCGAATGAAAACACAGCTATAGACGCATTTTTTTTAGAATTCAGGAGAAACATATGCGTGTCAAATTTCAAAGATCTGCAAAGTCTCTGGCTTGCCTGATGCAAATCTTCTTGCCGTGACAAGTCACAGAGATCCTCTCACTCGATCAAATTGCATACATGCCTACAACTTGAAAACCGTCAGAAAATCCGGTTCATGCGCATTGTACTGATTTCATTTTTGTACATCGTAAGGTTGTAACGGTTTTGGATAAACACGAATTAAGGTATGAACGGATTGAAACTTTGCATTGGAGAAGTTAGGTATGATAAGTGTTTTGTCAATAATTCCTGAAAAGAAAATATGGGTTTTTTGAAGTATAATTCGTTTTTAATGGAAACACAAAGTAGAATTTGCACTGCTTGTCAAGCCACCATGCACAAAACTCGATCTTTCATGACATTTTTTAACTATTTTTCAATCAAATTCTAATTTTCCCCCTTGATTTTTTTAAATACTTCCGTTATACTGAAGCCACTAGTGGTTAAAAGTGGAGAATTGTGGTATGAAGTGGAGCATCGAAGTCTCGGTGTGAAACGAGAATCAGGAGAGATCGCGTGAATTTCTTTGGCAGGTACGAACATACCATCGATGAAAAAGGACGCATCACCATCCCCTCAGAATATCGAGAGGTCTTAGGTGATTCCGTTTATGTTACGCAGGGCTTCGATGGCAATCTGCAGGCTTTTCACATCCAGATGTTTGAGAGGTTATCCGAACAGCTTCGGTCGATTGGCTTTTTATCACCGAACAGTCGTTTACTTCGCAGACTTCTTTTCTCCAATGCAAAGCAGATCAATTTCGACAGCGCCGGCCGCATCTTAATCCCTGCCTTTCTTCGAGAGACTGCAAACCTCGAAACAACTGCCATGGTGGTCGGTATGGGTGAATTCTTTGAGATCTGGACGCCTGAACGTTGGCAAGATCAACAGAATGCACTCAATGACGTCGAAGCGAATGAACAACGCTTCAGTGCCCTGGATTTAACAACCCTACTATGAACGGTTCTAACATGGGTGGGAACACTGTCTGTAGTGATTCATTTCCCCACCTACCAGTACTTTACCATCAAGTCCTGGAAGCTTTGGCACCGGTCAGTGGCGGCAATTATCTTGACGGCACACTTGGCGCTGGTGGGCATGCTGAGGGAATCTTACAAATATCTGCGCCCCTAGGCAGGCTGCTCGGTCTTGACCTTGACCCGGAGGCGCTGGCAATCACTCGCCAGCGTCTCTTTATCTATAGAGACCGCGTTGTCCTGCAGCAGGCAAGTTATCACCTGGCACCGCAGATTCTCAAAAGCCTGGGCTGGTCGCATCTGGATGGCATCCTGTTAGACCTGGGTGTGTCATCGATGCAAATTGATCAACCCGGTCGGGGTTTCTCTTTTCAAAAGGATGGCCCCCTTGATATGCGCTTTGATCAGGGTGAAGGCCCAACCGCAGCAGAGTTGATCCACTCCCTCAGCCAGGAAGAACTCGCAAGAATCCTGCGCGAATATGGCGAAGAACGTTTTGCCAACCGCATTGCTCGTGCCATTATCAAAGCCCGACCGATTCAGTCCACACGTGCCCTGGCTGCTGTGATCGAGGCAACGGTGCCGTACTATGAAGCCGGTCTGCACCCTGCCACCCGTACCTTCCAGGCTCTGCGGATCGCAACCAATACAGAGCTTGAAAAGCTTACCTTGGCTTTGCCCGGCCTGGTAAACATTCTTGCTCCCGGTGGAAGAATCGCTGTGATCAGCTTTCATTCTCTGGAAGACCGGATCGTCAAGCAGTTTTTCAAGACAGAAAGCAGCGATTGCATCTGTCCACCTGAACAACCGGTGTGCACCTGTGACCATTCTGCGTCGATCAACATCATCACCAGGAAACCGATCAGACCAGGTGCTCAGGAAATTATGGAAAATCCGCGTGCCCGCAGTGCACGCTTACGAGTTGCTGAAAAGATCAAAAAGGCATGAATATTGCAAGGCAAATAACATGAAGAACCGCCTACTACAAGCCTACAAACAAGCCCCCTGGCGAATCCAGATCCAATGGATTGGCCTGTTTCTGCTCGGGTTGGTTTTGGTCGCTTCCATCATCGGTTTGTACCTGAGCATCAGTGCCCAGGCTGCTGCATCGGGGCGAAGCATCCAATTTCTCGAGTATCAAATCAGCAATATCAACGATGAAATCGCTGAACTAACCTCCGATTTAGCTAAAACAAAATCTATCGCAGTCATGCTGTCTAAAGCTGAGGCGATGGGGTTCAAGCCATTAAACCCCCACGACGCGATCTATCTCGAAGTCCCGGGCTACAACCCCCGCGCCGCCCTTGAGCTTGCGCCACCCAGGGTGAACACGATCTCAGAAACCCCGATGATCCTGTCCGCTTACAAGACCTCGCTCTGGCAGTGGTTGATTAAAAATATTTGGCAGTCACCTTCAAGTGACCACCTGGTTGAGGGAGAGTTATTGCCATGAAACCCCCTTTCTACCAACGCTACCTGATCATCGTCATCGCATGCGCCATCTTTGGTCTGGCGACGGTGATTCAAATGGTCCGCATCAATTACACCTCGTATGCACAGGAGCTGATCGCTAAATCAGAAGAGTATCAGGGCGTTAGCAAGACAATTTATCCTCCACGCGGCAATATTTACGACCGAAAGGGCAACATCCTGGCTGGCAACCAGATTGGGTACGAGGTCGGAATCGACTTAAAATATGTAACCGATCCGGATTCGATCGCTTTTGCCGCCGCTTCCCTGCTGGACGGATTGGATTACACTTATGTTTTTGGACTGGCCAGCACCGAAAAACAGGCTGGTGAATACAGGTATTTTGTCCTTTCAAGTTACGTCAGCAAAGACAAAATCGAAGAGCTCATCGAGCTTAAGAATAGCTATGCTGAACGACGCAAGGAACAAAAAACGCTTAAGCCCAGTTTGTCCGGCCTGGTATGGGCGCCCATGCAGCAGCGCACTTACCCTGAAGGCACTCTGGCTGCCAATGTGCTGGGGTTTTACGATTATTTCACGCGAGAAAATGCCCAGGGCGCTTATGGGGTGGAAGGCGCCTACAACCGCTTGCTGACCGGTAAACCGGTCCAGGTCTTCTTGCCCAATGACCCGAACCTGGTGGAAGCCTTACCAGCAATCGATCCGGGCGCCAGCCTGATTTTGTCTATCGATCGTGAAATACAAAAAATGCTCGAGCAGACATTGCAGGACGCCATCGATTGGTCAGGTGCTGAGGGCGGAACGATCATCGTTGCTGACCCCAAAACCGGTGAGATCCTGGGGATGGCCAGCACACCGTTTTTTAACCCTAATGAATACTGGAAGTATGGGGAAACGTTTACCGGCATCGTCCCTTATAACCGGGCGATTGGGACCGCTTACGAACCAGGCTCTGTTTTCAAGGTGATTACCATGGCTGCTGCACTGGACAGCGGGGTCGCAGATGTGAACACAACCTATAACGATGCATCCGGTGTCTATTGGGTGGAAAACACCTGGCCAATTTATAACTGGAATTACGGCGCCTGGGGTCTCCAGGACATGACCGGCTGCATGCGCCATTCATTAAACGTCTGCCTGGCGTATATTGCCATTGATTTGCTCGGTGAGGAGTTGTTTTACGATTACTTGCAGGCTTTCGGTTTTGGCAGAAGCACCGGGATCGACCTGGCTAATGAAGCCAATTACCCGCTCCGCTTGCCCGATAGCAACCTGTGGATGACCATGGATTTAGCCGCAAACTCCTTTGGCCAGGGCATTGCCGTCACGCCAATCCAAATGGTGACTGCAGTATCAGCGATAGCCAACGATGGCCTCATGATGACTCCCCACGTTGTGCGCGCGGTCATCGATAAAGGACAGCAATACAATGTCTCACCGCAAGTGATCAACAGCCCGATTTCAGCCCAAACCGCCAGAGACCTGACCGAAATGCTCTCTGTCTCTCTTGAAGAGGAATCCTCTGCAGCTCTGGTTGATGGTTACCGGGTTGCTGGAAAGACCGGGACAGGACAAATTCCAACCGAATTGGGATACACCAGCAACCTGACCAACGCCTCTTTTGTCGGTTGGGGACCCTCAGATGATCCTCAATTTGTCGTATATGTATGGATTGAAAAACCCACCATCTCCCAATGGGGGTCGGAAGTAGCTTCACCTATCTTTAAAGACGTCGTCGAAAAATTGGTCGTTTTAATGAGAATTCCACCGGACAATGTTCGGAACCGGCAGGCGAATGAATGATGATGGCATCCGTGATTAACTTGAAGGACATCCTTTACGCCCTAACCGGCCAGACCAACCCAAAGTTGGATATCCCCGTCTCCAAAGCGGTGATTGATTCGCGCCAGGCAAGCGAGGGCAGTCTGTTCATCGCTTTCCCGGGTGAGCACGTTGATGGGCATGATTATGTACAAGCTGCCTTCGACAACGGTGCAAAAATCGCATTGGTTGAAAAAGACCTGCCCGAAGGACTGAACGTCATCGATTTACGTGCTGAATATTTTCAGCCCCACTTTCTTAACCAAGTCACGGCACCGGTGTGTCTGCGGGTGGAGAACACCCTGGCTGCCCTACATCAGATCGCAATCCATTGGCGCAAAGAACACCCGATACGTATTATCGGGATCACCGGAAGTGTCGGAAAAACATCCACCAAGGAACTCACCGCAGTCCTGCTCTCACAAAAATTTGCGGTGCTCAAAAACCCGGGAAACAGGAACAATGTGATCGGTTTGCCGCTTACGCTGCTCGAGCTGGATTCTCACCATCAATGTGCCGTGCTGGAGATGGGATTTTATGTCCCGGGAGATATCCGGCTCCTCTGCGATATTGCTCAACCTCAAGTTGGTGTGATCACCAATATCGGCACTGTTCACGCTGAACGAGCCGGCTCGCAAGAAAATATTGCCAGGGGCAAAGCAGAGTTGGTCGAAGCCCTGCCCCCGGCACCGGATGGCGTGGCTATTCTGAACATGGACGATCCACGCGTGAGCGCCATGCGCTCAAAAACCGCCGCAAAAATTTTCTCCTATGGGGTCAATGAGAAAAGTGACCTGATGGCCAGGGACATCCAAACCCATGAACTGGAAGGTCTATCCTGCGTTCTATCCTACCAGGGCGAAGACCATCCCGTTCACTCCCCTCTCATGGGTGCCTTTTCAGTTTACACCATTCTGTGTGCGACGGCTGTCGCTTTAACCGAAGGCTTGGATTGGGAGATGATCACAACCGGTCTGGCCAACAGCCAATTGGATTTGCGCTTACACCCGCTTCCCCTGGCAGATGGCACCGTCATCATCGATGATACCTATAACGCCTCACCGGCCTCAACCTTAGCAGCTCTGGAATTTTTACAAACCTTTTCCGATCGACGGGTGGCCATTCTCGGTGACATGCTGGAATTAGGGCAATATGAGCGCGCGGGTCATTACGCTGTTGGGGCTTCGGTTGTAAACGCGGCTGATGTGCTGATCCTGGTCGGCGAGCGGACATTGATGATTGCCGAAGCTGCCGTTGATCGGGGTTTCAAGCAAGATCGTATTCATTGGTTCGCCGATTCAGAGCAAGCAGCACTACATGTCTGCGGGTTAATCCAACCGGGCGATCGAGTTTTGATTAAAGGTTCCAACAGTATGCGTATGGATCGCATCCTTCGAACCCTGGCGGGAGGAGAATAATGGAAAACAGCCCCGTTGCCATCGCCATCAGCGGTCTCAGTTTTGTGATGACCATCATTTGGGGGGAACCATTGATCCGTTTGCTGAAAGCCTGGCGTGTCGGTAAGGTCATCCAAAAAGAAGTTGACCAACATCAACAAAAGATGGGCACACCCACCATGGGTGGCTTCATGTTCCTCATCCCGGTTACCCTGCTGACCATTCTTTTCAATGCAGTCTCCATCTTTGGCTTCGACCTGCTGGGACGATCGGTATTATTACCCCTGCTGACATTGTGGGCTTATGGCCTTTTAGGCATGATTGATGATTGGGAGGGAATACGAGGGTCTCGCAAAGGCTTGGGGATGCGTTCCAGTGTCAAGTTTGCCATCCAGGTTGTGTTTGCGATTGTGATCGCGTTTGTCCTGCGGGACATTCTCAATGTACCTCAGATGATCTGGTTCACTGCCAAGCAACCCTTAACGCTCGGTCCGCTGTATATCCCCGTTGCGGTTTTCATCATCGTTGCCACATCCAATGCTGTCAATTTTACAGATGGCCTGGACGGGTTGGCTGGCTTGATCGCTGCCACAGCCTTTGCTGCTTTTGGCCTGGTCGCTGTGATTCAAGGACAAAACTACCTGGCACGCTTTTGCTTCTCACTGGTGGGTGCCCTGTTTGGTTTTTTGTGGTTTAACGTCCACCCGGCCAATTTATACATGGGAGACACTGGCTCGCTGGCTTTAGGCGCCACCCTGGGTGTGGTTGCACTGATGACCGGTTACTGGGTCCTCATTCCCCTGTTGGCAGTGATACCCGTTAGCGAAGTCGTCAGTGTTGTGATCCAGGTTCTGTATTTTAAGGTAACCAAAGGCAAGCGCTTCTTTAAAATGGCGCCGTTGCACCATCACTTTGAACTCATCGGTTGGAGTGAAACACAGATTGTTCAGCGTTTCTGGCTGATCAGTTTGGTTTTTACAATGTTGGGCATTGCCCTGGTATTTGTGGAGTAAATCATGCGTCAATGGGACGGAATGCAGGTTGTGATGATCGGAGCTGCCCGCCAGGGCATCGCCCTCTCGCGCTATCTTGCAAAAAAAGGCGCCAGGGTGATCCTGAACGACCAGCGTTCTGCTGAGGCTCTGAAAAACGTGCGCGAGTCTTTGCCCTCGGAAAATATCACCTGGGTCACAGGTGGACATCCCCTTGAAATCCTCACCGGGGCAGACCTTGTGTGTGTTTCAGGCGGTGTTCCCCTCAACCTGCCAATCGTTTTAGAGGCTGCCCGCCGGAAAATTCCCATTTCCAATGATTCACAAATTTTCCTCGAAGAAACGCCGTGCCCCGTGATTGGAATCACGGGTTCTTCCGGAAAAACCACGACAACAGCCCTGGTTGGATTGATCGCTGAAAAGCATTTTTCCCTCAAAAAACCGGGTAGAAAAGCGTGGATGGGCGGCAATATTGGCAATCCGCTGATCCAATACCTCGACCAAATGCATCCCGAAGACCTTGCAGTGATGGAGTTATCCAGCTTCCAACTGGAAATCATGACTCGCTCTCCTCAGATAGCAGCAATTTTAAACCTCACCCCCAATCACTTGGATCGGCACGAAACCATGGCGGAGTATATTTCTGCAAAATCCCACATCCTGACCCATCAAACCGCCCAGGACATCGCCGTGTTGAACCGAGATGACCCACACACCCGCAGACTCTACTCTGAGGTCAGGGGAAGATTGATCACCTTTGGCTTCCATCCGCCCCACGACAATCAGGATAGCACCTACCTCAAACGTGGAAAGCTCTATCTGCAGGCGAGTGGGCAGGTTGCAAAAATCGTCGAGGTCGACCGGGTCAATTTACGCGGGAGCCACAACCTGGCGAATGTGTTGGCTGCCATCGCCATCTCAGCCGCGGCCGCGTTCTCGCTACAGGCGATATATGCTGGCATTGTCGAGTTTACAGGGGTCCCCCACCGGCTGGAATACGTCCGTGATTGGAACGGCGCTGCCTGGTACAACGATTCTATCGCAACCTCGCCCGAAAGAGCCATCGCTGCACTGCAATCCTTTGACGAACCGATTATCTTGCTGGCAGGCGGCAGGGATAAAAACTTGCCCTGGAAGGATTTGGCTGAATGGATTTACAAGAAAGTGGATCACCTGGTCTTATTTGGCGAAGCAGCGACCTTGATCAAAGACGCCGTGAATGAAACAACACCTGGAACGCAGCCTTTTACCGTTGACCTCTGCCAGGGATTAAAAGATGCTGTCATCAAAGCTTCTGAATACGCATCGCCGGGTGATGTTGTCTTGCTCTCACCGGGTGGCACCAGCTATGATGAGTTTGTTGATTTTGAAGAACGTGGAAAGCGATTTATACAATGGGTGAAGGAACTTTCGTAACTAAAGCGGATAAACCTGGCAAGTTTCAGTCCATCAAACTGCCCTTTGATGTGCCAATGCTTTTAATCGTGATCGTCCTGGTTGTTTTTGGCTTATTAATGGTTTATTCTGCAAGTTGGGACTTTTCAATTCAAATGGGCAAGGGACCCACCTATATCTTTGGTAGGCAGGTTGTGTGGGTATTGTTGGGGTCTGTGACGGCAATCATAGCCAGTTTTTTCGATTACCATCGCTATCGAAAGCTCCTTGTGCCGACGGGTGTCATCACCTTGATCGCTTTACTGGCAGTATTGATTGTCAACGAAAAAGGAAGCCCAGACTACACGCGCATGTTAATCGGGTCTTCAATCCAACCCTCAGAGCTGGCTAAAGCGGTCATTATCATTTACCTGTCTTTTTGGCTCTATCGCCGCAAGGATTCCCTCAACGACGTTCAGGCAGCGTTGATCCCTATGGGAATCATCCTCGGTGTCACTGCCACCTTGATCATGCTACAACCCGACCTCTCGGCTGCCGTTACCGTTTTGATTCTCGGCATCATGCTCCTTTTCCTGGCAGGTTGTGATTGGAAAATCATCCTGATTATCTTGATCATTGCGCTGATTGGTGGTTTACCGGTCATGTTTCTCTATTCAACCGGTCGAAATCGTATGAGTTCATACCTTACGGGACTCAGCAACCCTCTCGAGAGCAGTTATCACATCCAGCGCAGCCTTGAAGCCGTGATTAAAGGCGGATGGTTAGGTGTAGGTCTTGGCAATGCAGAAACAAAATTCACAGGGTTACCGCTTGCGGCAACCGACAGCATCTTTTCAGTTGTCGCTGAAGAAACTGGCATCCTGGGTGGCTTATTTCTGGTAACCATGTTTGTCTTGTTAATCTGGCGCGGTCTGGTGATCGCAAAGAATGCGCCTGACCAACTGGGCTCCCTGTTGGCCTTCGGTTTGACAGCCTGGATTGGACTGGAAGCATTGCTCAACATGGCAGTACTGGTGGGTCTGGTCCCTTTCACCGGTAACGCCTTGCCGTTGATCAGCGCGGGTGGCTCCAGCCTTGTTGTCACCCTCACGTCAATTGGCATCATTTTGAATGTTTCGAAAGCGACCTTTGAACAAAAAACATCCGAAAGGAGTCCACGCAGTGCGGTTGTTGATTTGCGCAGGCGGGACGGGCGGGGGAGTGTACCCCGCCATAACCGTCCTTAAAGCCCTCGAGCTTGAAAAGAACCAGGTCCTCTGGGTGGGTGGACATGGCGGCATGGAGGAGGCATTGGTGACCAGGAATGAGGTCCCCTACACCTCAATTTCAGCCGCAGGCGTGCACGGCGTTGGACTTGCCAGGCTTCCGATTAATATTTGGAAGCTGATCAAGGGTTTTTTCGCATCGCGCAAAATCCTCAAACAATTTAAACCGGACTTACTCTTCTTTACGGGTGGTTATATCGCATTCCCCATGGCAGTGGCAGCCATTGGAAGACCTTCGTTATTGTTCGTCCCCGATATCGAACCGGGTTTAGCCCTCAAAGTCCTGGCACGCTTCGCCAGCCGCATCGCCCTGATAACAGATGCCTCATCTCAATACTTTTCAAACCCATCGAAACTCACCGTCACGGGTTACCCGGTTCGCCAGGAATTAAAAGATTGGAATCGAGCAAAAGCCCTGGATAAGTTCGGCTTTGACCCCAATTTGCCAACGCTGACAGTAACGGGCGGAAGTAGAGGTGCTCGTTCAATTAATACGGCTATTATGAACATCCTCCCCAGGCTGCTTGAAAAAATGCAGGTCATCCATCTCGTCGGTCACCTGGATTGGGAGGTGATTGATTCGCAGTCCCGCAACCTGACAAACAGCCAGGCAAAACGCTACCGGGCTTTTCCTTACCTCCATGAAATGGGCGCAGCCTTGGCAGCCGCCAACCTGATCCTTTCCAGGGCGGGTGCTTCTGTGCTCGGAGATTATCCCTTGTTCGGCTTGCCGGCAATCCTCGTCCCTTATCCTTATGCCTGGCGTTATCAACAAATAAATGCCAATTATCTGGCTGAGCGTGGTGCTGCTGTCATCGTGCGTGATGAAGACCTTGAACGTGACCTGTTTAATCAAATTGTCGAATTGATTTCCGACTCGTCGAAACTCTCCGACATGAGCCGTTCAATGTCGGCTTTAGCTACGCCGAATTCCGCTGCAAAAATCGCTGCATTAATGCAAGAAATGATCGGAACTAACAACGGAGGTTCACTACGATGATCAGCCTTTCCGTTCTGTTTTGGATCTACGTGATCATGTTTGCCCTGATCGGTGCTATGCGTGGCTGGGCTAAAGAGGTCCTGGTGACGTCTGGCGTAATCGTAGCCCTGTTCCTGGTTACAATTTTGGAAACCTTCGTTCCAATTCTGAAAAGCATGACCACCGAATCGAAGTTTTGGGTCCGTTTGGTCACTTTAATTCTGATGGTCTTTTTCGGGTATCAATCACCGAAATTCCCACGCAATATAAACTCCGGAAAATTCGTCCGGGATCGGTTTGAGGACACTCTATTGGGCTCCGTGGTTGGCGCGTTCAACGGGTATATGATCTTTGGCACCGCCTGGTTTTACTTGATGGAGGCTGGATATCCTTTTGCTTGGATCACTCCACCGGATACGATCACCGAGGCCGGTCAGAGTGCTGTCCGATTGATCGAATTTTTACCTCCGCAATGGCTGAATGTGCCCCTGATCTACATTGCGGTTGCGGTTGCTTTTGTGCTTGTATTGGTGGTGTTTATCTGATGAAACACGTTCACTTTATCGGCATTGGAGGAGCAGGACTCTCGGCGATCGCCCTGATCCTGCTGGAAAAGGGCTTCGCGGTCAGCGGTTCTG
Source organism: Brevefilum fermentans (assembly GCF_900184705.1). Classification (NCBI taxonomy): domain Bacteria; kingdom Bacillati; phylum Chloroflexota; class Anaerolineae; order Anaerolineales; family Anaerolineaceae; genus Candidatus Brevifilum; species Candidatus Brevifilum fermentans. The sequence continues at coordinate 1,973,362 of NZ_LT859958.1, forward strand.
ACCGCGAGTGCACTTCAATGCTGAGTGCCATCACAGATGCAGGTGCCCGGGTTTTTCTCGGGCATGCGCCTCAGCACATCGAGGGCGCTGACCTCGTGATTCGATCATCAGCGATCCCCGATGAAAACCCGGAGGTGGTTGCTGCCCTCGCCAAGGGCATTCCTGTCATCAAGCGTCAGGAATATCTTGCAGAGTTGACCGCTGGCAAGCTGACGCTGGCCGTCGCAGGAACCCATGGCAAAACGACCACCACCGCATTGCTGGTCTGGATCCTTCATCAAATGGGGCTGGATCCCAGCTATATCTCAGGTGGAATGATCAACCAGCTTGGATCCAATGCCCACGCAGGAACTGGATCTCATTTTGTAATCGAAGCCGACGAATATGATCATATGTTTCTTGGTCTTGCACCTCAAATTGCTGTGATTACCAACATCGAGCACGAGCATGCTGATTTTTTCGCCACAGCAGCCGAATATCAGGACGCGTTCAAAGCCTTCACCCGCTGCGTTCTACCAGGCGGCAAGATCATCCTGTGTAGCGAAGATCCGGGCGTCAGGTCTCTTTTGTCAGATATGCCCAGGCTGGACGCTGAAATTTGGACATATGGCACGAATTCCGAGGCTCATTATTTTGCCGATAATATCGCCTTTATTAACGGATATCCTCAGTTTGAATTAATGTTCCGCGATCACATGGGTGATAAAACCAACCTCGGCACCTTCAATCTGCTTCTACCCGGGCGTCACAATGTCCTTAATGCAACCGCAGCCCTGGCTGTTCTGCACCAAGCAGGCGTATCTCTCAACGCAGCGAAACAGGCGATCCGGGAGTTCACAGGTGCAGGGCGAAGATTCGAGGTCATCGGTCAGGCAGATGGCGTCACCATCATCAACGACTATGGACATCATCCCACTGAAATTGCCGCTACGCTTGAAGCAACCCATTCTCGTTACCCAGAACATCGCATCTGGGCTGTCTGGCAGCCTCATACCTTCAGCAGGACACAAGCTTTGGCGGATCGCTTTGTCGACGCGCTCAACCTGGCTGATAAGGTGCTCATCTTGAAAATCTTTGCCGCCAGGGAAGCTGACCCCGGCATATCAGCAGAAGATCTCTGTCCGGCTTTCCCGGCGAATAAAGCCACCTACGCCTCAACCTTTGACCTTGCTGCTGAGAATTTGACCCGAAACCTGGCGCACGGCGATGTTGTGATCGTCTTTTCTGCTGGTGATGCCATTCAGCTCAGCCAACAGTTATTGAAGAATCTACAACAACAGGAAATCATTCGTCAGGAAATGAACCGATGAAACCACATCAATTGGATGAACTGAGAGCGGCTTTCGGAGCCAGGCTGCACGAAAATATCAGCATGGCCAATTACACCACGGCCAGGGTTGGCGGTTCTGCCGTCGCACTCATCCCCACCCACACGCAAGAAGAACTGTCCGAATGTGCGCAAATGCTTTGGAACCTGTCAATGCCCTTCATCATTCTGGGGAGTGGATCGAATATCCTTGTTAGCGACAAGGGTTTAGACGTCATTGTCGTTCACAATCGTGCACACAATGTGAGGATTAAAACCAACTCCGACTCACCCTATATCGAAGCAGAATCGGGTGCAATCCTCGGGACCGTTGCCAGGCAATCCGCTTTACGGGGGATCAGCGGGATGGAATGGTCTGCACCGATCCCGGGAACGGTGGGCGGTGCAGTCTATGGCAATGCCGGCGCCTATGGTAATAGCATTCAAAGCTGTTTGAAAATGGCAAAGATCTTGCACAAAACTGAGGGCGTAAGCGATTGGCCTGTTGAAAAGCTGAACTACCAGTACCGCAGCAGCGTGTTTAAGCGCGAAAAGATTCCCGCGGTGATCCTCTCAGCCACGTTTAATGCTGTCCAAACAAGCCGTGAGGAAGCCTGGGAAAAGATCGATGCTTATCAGGTCCATCGGAAAGAAACTCAACCACCTGGTGCATCAATGGGTTCCACGTTTAAAAACCCGCCCGGTGAATCCGCTGGAAGACTTATTGAGGCGGCTGGGTTAAAAGGTCATCGCATTGGTCGGGCGATCATCAGCCCCATCCATGCTAATTTTATTGTTAACTTGGAAGGTGCAACCGCTCAGGAGATCTACCAGTTAATGAAGCTCGCACAAGAAACGGTTGCAGATAAATTCGGGGTTGTTTTAGAGCCCGAAATCGAATTTTTAGGTGATTTTAGTTAATGAGTCAAAAGTTGAAACTCGGCATTATCTACGGTGGGCGATCCGGGGAACATGAGGTTTCCCTGATGTCCGCGCGTTCAGTGCTTTCGGTGATTGACACCGCAAAATATGATGTGATCGAAATCGGCATTTCCCGCCAGGGAAAGTGGTTTGTCGGAGATGACCTGTGGTTCAAGTTAAAAGATGAGGATTTATCGAACCTGACGCCAGCTTATTTCCTGCCCATTCCGCAAAATCCCGGTATCTACACCGTCCGGAATGGCGAGATGTCACTGCTCTCACCCCTCGATATCGTCTTTCCGGTAATGCATGGGTCATTCAGTGAAGATGGTGCCCTGCAGGGCTTGTTTGAGCTGGCGGATATTGCCTATGTTGGCGCTGGTGTTTTGGGGTCAGCGGTGTGCTTAGATAAAGGCCTGTTCAAAAATGTCATGTTAGCCAACCACATACCGATCCTGCCCTTTCATGTCTTCAATCGTATGGAGCTTGAAAAAGACATCACCGCTTGCCTGCAAACCGCGGAAGCCATTGCTGATTATCCCCTGTACACCAAACCCGCTAACCTGGGTTCTTCTGTTGGCATCAGCAAATGCAAGGATCGCACTGACCTGCTGAAGGGTTTGATGGAAGCCAGCCGTTACGATCGGCGTATCTTGGTGGAGAAAGGACTTCAAAACCCACGAGAGATCGAAGTGAGCGTCCTCGGTAATGAGAATCCATCAGCATCCGTACCTGGCGAAGTCATCCCCAAGGATATTTTTTACACCTATGCTGAAAAATACATCAACGATACCGCAGAACTGGTGACAAAAACCGACTTGTCGCCTGAAATGGTGGCGACAATCCAGGGGTTGGCTGTCAAAGCTTACACCGCAACCGATTGTGCAGGCATGGCCAGGGTCGACTTTTTGATTGATCGGGAAACCATGCAGGTATACCTGAGCGAGATTAACACCATTCCTGGATTTACAAAGATCAGTATGTTTCCCAAACTTTGGGAGGCATCCGGTTTATCCTACCCGGCGCTGATCGAAACGCTGATCGAATTAGCGCTTGAAAGAAAAGTTCAACGAGACAGAACAGAAAGGGAGTTCAGGAGGTAATATGGCTAACCGTCGCCAGGCCGAAATGAGCCGGGCAGAGCAGGTCCGGGCTCGCCGGCAGAAAAGCCGCAAAGAAACGCCCAGGGTTCCCTTTGGGAGTAGTGTCACGCGCAGGCCGGCACCCAAAAATGTAACTGTCACGCACAGGAGCACCAGAACAGTTCCGGTGGTCACCCGCAAGAAACATACCACCACGATTCCTCTTAAAAGGAAGGGGGCAGAATTACAGATTCCGGCTTTGCCCAGGTTGCAATTCGGTTGGCGCCTTATTTCAGGAGGTATCTTTCTGCTTTCCCTGGTAGCCGTGATCAGTTTTTCAAGCTTGAATACCTTTCAAGTAACCGCTGTCAACCTCAAAGGTGCTCAACGCCTGAGTGCCGAGGTCATTCTTTCCCAATTAGACCTGGTTGGCAAGTCGATTATCACCCTTGAACCCGAAAGTATCAAAGACCGAGTTGAAGCCAATTTCCCGGCCATTCGCAGTGCACAGGTAACCGTCAACCTTCCTGCCAGGGTTACCATTCAGGTTGAAGAACGAGAGCCCATCATCCTCTGGGAACAGGAGGGTTCATCAATGTGGATTGACGCGGAAGGCGTAGTCTTCCCCATTTTTGGCGAAGCAGAGATATTCCACAGGGTCATTGCTGTCGGAGATCCTCCCCCAGAGCCTGAAGTTTTTATTACGGATATTGACGCTGATACGGGCGAATTCAGCCAGCATTTTGAAAACAGAACACCCCGTACCACGGCAGAATTCGTTAAAACAATCATCTCCCTGTCAACAACGGTCCCTGAAGGCAGCCAACTCCAATATCATCCTCAATTCGGTCTGGGTTGGCACGATCCACAGGGTTGGATGGTTTATTTTGGCCAGGATACGACCAACATCGATTCAAAGCTTATGGAATATCAAAACATCTTATCAGTGCTGAATCAACAGGGAATCACCCCGGCTTTGATCAGTCTGGAATTCATTCATGCACCTTTTTACCGAATGGAGCAGTAATTATGGACGAGCCAATTATTGTCGGAATAGACATCGGAACAAGTAAGATCTGTACCCTGGTTGCCAGGGTGGAAAATGGCAGTGATCTTCGCATCCTCGGCGTGGGCATTGAGCCTTCTCAGGGGCTTCGTAAAGGCGTTGTCGTCGATTTGCAGGCGGCATCACTTGCGGTATCTCGCTCGGTTGAAAAAGCGGAACGCACCTCGGGTTTCGAGATTAATGCCGCCCTTGTCAGCCTGGCTGGATCCCATGTATCTTCGATCAACAGTCGCGGCGTTGTTGGCATCTCCGGTGGGGTCGTTGATCGTGAAGATATTGAGCGCGCACTGGATGCAGCCCAGGCAGTGGCTATTCCTCACAACCGAGAAATCGTCCATGTCATTCAACGCAGTTTCATCATTGACGGCCAGGACGGAATTCGCACCCCAATTGGTATGCACGGTTACCGCCTGGAAGTTGAGGCACACATTATTACCGCATCTTCTTCTACCATGGAAAATCTGCGCCAATGTGTTGCCGCTTCGGGGATAGAAATTTCTCAGTTCGTTCTCAACCCCCTTGCCTCTGGCGAGATTGTCCTTACAGAAAACGAACGCCAAATGGGGGTCGCGGTGATCGACATCGGTGGAGGAACAACAGACATGGCTATTTACATCGATGGTGATGTCTGGCACACCATGGTCCTGGCTGTTGGAGGAGACCACGTCACCTCAGACATTGGCTATATTTTACGACTGCCAATTACCCAGGCAGAGGAAATTAAACTGAAATTCGGTCATGCCCAAAAAGACGCCATCAACCCCGAAGAGCAGTTCACCATCCGCAGTTTCGGTGGTGATGCACCTGACCGAATCAATCGGGTGGATCTGGCAGAGATCATACAGGCTCGCATGGAAGAAATCTACCACCTGGTATTACAGGAGATACGGCGATCAGGTTATGACGGACTTCTGCCGGCAGGCGTGGTGCTGACCGGCGGTGCAAGCCTTCTCCCTGGAGCTCGACAGCTTGCCTCCCAGGTCATGGGGTTGCCCGCCCGCATTGCCCAACCTCAAAACCTGGTGGGGCTTGTAGACCAAATTAATTCACCGGCTTTTTCAACCAGTGTTGGTCTCTTAGAGTGGGCCTTGCTCATTGCTGAATCAAGTCAGTATAGCGACCGCAGACGACCGAAGCAGACCGGCGAGTGGTCCATAAAAATTAAGGATCTCCTCAGGCGCCTATTGCCCTGAGTTCATTCAGTAATTAGATTAGTTAGAAAAAACAAGAGGAGTTAATCATGGATAAAAGTTTTCAACCCGAATCATATGCACGAATAAAAGTTGTTGGCATCGGTGGAGGCGGTTGCAATGCTGTCAACCGAATGATCGATGAAGGCCTAACCGGCATCGAATTTATCGCAGTCAACACGGATGCACAAGCCCTGGCGTTCTCAAAAGCCAAAGCGCGTGTGCGAATTGGCGAAAAATCTACCCGAGGACTCGGCGCTGGTGGAGATCCCCGCATCGGTCGGATAGCAGCAGAAGAGACCGCTGAGGAACTGTATGAAGTCCTTAAAGGCAGTGATATGGTCTTCGTGACAGCAGGCCTTGGCGGCGGAACTGGCACAGGCGCTGCACCGGTGGTCGCCCAAATTGCTAAGGAAATCGGCGCGTTGACCATTGGTGTGGTCACACGCCCCTTTACCTTCGAGGGCACACATCGATTAAAAGCGGCAGAAGAAGGTGTTTTAACGCTCAAAGAACATGCCGACACCCTGATCATCATCCCCAATGATCGGTTATTGCAAATTGTTGATAAACGCGCCAGCCTTCAGGAAGCTTTTAAAGTTGCTGATGACGTCCTGCGCCAGGGCATCCAGGGCATTTCTGAGCTGATCACCATTCGCGGCTTGATCAATCTCGACTTCGCTGATGTTCGCACCATCATGTCGGAAGGCGGCGCAGCCCTCATGGCTGTCGGGGAAGCCAGCGGTGAAGATCGAGCAGTTAAAGCCGCCGAGATCGCCATCTCCAATCAATTACTGGATGTCACTATCGATGGCGCACGCGGGATCCTCTTTAATGTAACTGGCGGTGATAGCCTTAAGCTCTCCGAAGTTAACCAGGCAGCAGCCCTGATTAAAGAAACTGCCCATCCTGATGTTAACCTCATTTTCGGTGCTGTAATTGACGAAAGCTTGGGAGAGAACTTGCGAATCACTCTGATTGCCACCGGGTTTGAGGGTCAAAGCTTAAACAACGTGTTGAGTAAAACCGAAAACAAAGGAAGCTATGTCCCAAGGCAACGTCCCTTACCCAGCATGCTTGAACAAGAAGCTGAAAAGTCCGGCGAAGCATCGCTGAAGGGAGCTGAAACTTATGAGTTTCCAACGCGGATTAACACGGAAGACCTGGATTTACCGCCTTTCTTCCGGAACCGAAATCCCAGATAATCGGTGCTGATGAGACTGACGAGGGCGCACCCAAGTTGCGTTCCTCATAAATTTACATAATTTCCGGTTGGAGCTGCATTCGAAAAGCTTGCAGACTATCGGAACGCCTATCAACCAGCCAAAATTCAGGAAACAATTACTCCTCTCCCCTGAATTCATGGTTTCAATGGAAAACGCAGGCTGATCCACCTGCGTTTTCCTGTTAACCTACGACGACCTGGAACCACTTCGCCAACTGCAAGAACACGCCCGCCTCGTTTGGCGTCAGGTTCAGAGAAATGTACTTAACCCATTTCCTGGATTTTAGAAGGCTTGTATCTGAAGGTTAAAAAATGCAATGACAGGCGATATTTTAAGGTTTATACACGAAGATTCCCTTACTAAAACCAAAACATATGCTACAATAAAAATTCTCCCAAATAGGTGGGGGTTATGAGCAACCTCACCCCCACCTGTGGGGGGTTGAATATTAACAGCAATATATTTTAAAAAAGCGAGTCGTAATGCAATGTCCATTTTGCCTGTCGCAAGATTCTAAAGTTATCGATACCACAAAAATCGCTTCCAGGGGGATCAGACGCAGAAGAGAGTGTCTCCAATGTGGTGAAAGATACACCACCCTGGAGCGTCCCATCCTTGGAACGCCTTTGTTGGTAAAAAAAGACGGCACGCGCGAATCTTTTAACCGTGATAAATTAAAAGAGGGCATCCTAATCGCCTGTGGCAAACGCCCCGTCTCCGCAGCAAAAATTGAACGGCTTACAGGGGAAATTGAAGCCAAGCTCCAACGCATGGGGAAATCTGAAGTCCAGTCTCGCGTGGTCGGCGATATGGTCATCCAGGGATTAAAGGAATTGGATTACATCGCTTATATTCGTTACGCCATCGTCTATTTACAACTGGATGACCTCGAAGATATTCGCTCTGAAATTGATCGCTTATTAACTGACTGAATTTTTCTATAAATATTACTTTTTAAGGAACAGGATATGACCGATAGCGAACAAATCCAATCGAATGAGCTTTTACCAACTCCTCCTCTGCCTGAAAACCTGCCCAGAGTAAACCTGAGTGAAAACGCCCATCAGGTGATCTCGCGTCGTTACCGACGAAAAGGGGAGAACGGTTCTCTGATTGAAACCGTCGAAGAAATGTTCTGGCGTGTTGCCTATCATGTGGCAAAGGTTGAAACTGTAAACCCAATCTCAGTCGATGCACGAGCCCAAGATTTTTATCATTTATTGGCTGAAAAAAAGTTCTTTCCTAATTCGCCTACCTTTACCGGAGCAGGCACCCCACTCGGGCAGTTGGCAGCGTGTTTTGTTCTGCCGATCTCCGATGACATGGGAAGGCAGGAAGACGGCATCTTTTCCACACTGCGAAATGCTGCCCTGATCCAACAAACCGGGGGCGGAAACGGGTTCAGCTTTTCCAGGCTACGGCCCTCTGGCGCACGCGTTAAATCCTCTGCTGGTATTGCCACGGGTCCGATTGGTTTTTTGCGAGTCTATGACCAGGCCTTCGATGAGGTTGCGCAGGGAGGCACCCGAAGGGGTGCAAACATGGGCACCTTACGTGTGGATCATCCTGATATCGAACAATTCGTCACCTGCAAAACGGATGAAAATGCGATTACTAACTTTAATATCTCCGTAGGCATCACCGATGCTTTTATGGAAGCGGTAAAAGCCGACCTCGATTGGGAATTACGCTTCCCAGACGAAACGGCCCCTGAATACAAGACCTTCAACGGCGACCTGGATGAAGCGATCGCCAACAACATCCCTATCAAGGTCCATAAGGTGGTCCGTGCCCGTGAGCTCTTTGATAAAATCGTCACACAAGCCCATCACAATGGAGAACCCGGGTTGCTGTTTATTGATGCCGCCAATCGAGATAACCCTGTTCCCCACCTTTACCCTCTGGAATCAACCAACCCCTGTGGTGAACAATGGCTGGGTCCCTTCGAGAATTGCTGCCTGGCTTCTATCAACCTGGCAGAACATCTGGTCCCCGAGCATACCATCGATTGGCGCGAGCTCCAAAAGACTGTAGAAACAGCCACGATCTTTTTGGATGATGTCATCGATGCCAACGCCTATGTCCCTGCTGTTCCCCAACTCAAAGAAGCAGCGCAGAACTCTCGACGAATCGGTCTGGGCATCATGGGCTTAGGTGACTTGCTATATCACGTTCAAATCCCATACGGGAGCAAGGAAGGACAGGAATTCTCAGCCCAGGTCATGGAGTTCATTCGCTATCACGCGATGCTGACCAGCATCAAATTAGCTGAAGAAAGAGGGAGTTTCCCAGCCATCAAGGGCAGCCTTTACGACCCTGAAAATATGCGCTGGACTCCCCCAAAACCGCTGTTTCCTTACAAAAACAATTATCATCGACCTGAAATTAACTGGGAAACTGTGGTCGAAGGCATTCGTAAGCACGGGATTCGCAACGCCGCCCAAACCACGATCGCCCCAACCGGCACGATTGCCACTGTTGCTGGCTGTGAAGGCTATGGCTGCGAGCCCGTTTTTGCCCTGGCTTACGTCCGCCATGTCAATGACAACGGCAAGGATTTAAAACTCAATTACATCAGCCCAAATTTCTTGAAAGAACTGGACGCTTGCAATTTTGACGCTAAAACCCGGGCACAAATCCTCGAAAAAATCCTCGAAACAGGTTCCTGTCAGGATGTGGATGACCTGCCACCTCGCATCAGAAATGTGTTTGTCGTTTCCAGCGACATCACGGCTGAAGAACACGTCCGCATGCAAGCTTCCTTGCAGGCTTTTGTCGACAACAGTCTTAGCAAAACGATCAATTTTCCTTCAACTGCAACTACGGAGGATGTGGCTCAGGCTTATATGCTCGCCTGGGAATTAGGCTGCAAGGGCATCACCGTTTATGTCACGGGTTCAAGGGACCAGGTTGTCCTTGAGACCAAAAGCACAGCCAAATCAAAACAAACTGAGAGCAGTGCAACCTCCCGTCAATTACCCATCTGGCACGACCCGGTCAAACCTCGGCAACGCTCTTTGAAGGGTTACACAAATTCAATTGAAACGCCTTTGGGGAAGACCTATGTCACCATCAATGAAAATGGCGAAAATCAACCGTTCGAAGTATTTATCAACACGGCTAAAGCTGGCACAGAAACCGCTGCCCATTCTGAAGCTATCGGGCGCTTAATTTCATACATCCTGCGGCTCGCATCGCCAGTTGAACCCCGCAAACGGCTGAAGGCTGTGATAGAACAACTCTCTGGCATTGGTGGAAGTCGTTCCCTCGGATTTGGTGCAAACCGCATTCTTTCTTTACCCGATGGTATTGCCAAAGCGTTGGATTCATATCTATACAACCTAGACAAAGACATTGAAGAAAGCAACCAGCAAGATCAAATGCGTGATGCGCCTACCCTGCCATTATCCAATTTTGAACCCAATGAAGAGCATAAACCTCGACTGAAAAGGGGGCTATGTCCCGAATGCGGTCATGCTTCCCTGGTCAACGAGGAGGGCTGTCGGAAATGTTATAGTTGTGGGTATAGCGAATGCTGATCTTTCTGACAAAACGGGCACTTCCCGGACCAACATCTACCTTTGATGTTGTCTTACCTTGTCTTGGCGAGTTTACATTCGAAAGCCACATTAATTACCAGCACTTATTTAAAAAACCAAAAGATTATGTATAATTACGGAAATCATTATTTTTTGTCTGGAGGAAAACATGCGTAACGACTGGACGCAAGGAACAGTATCTGTTAATGATGGAATTGAGCTGTATTACACCCGAACAGGAAATGGCGACAAACCTGTTCTTGTCCTTGCCCATGGGTTGACGGGCAGCGGCTTGTGCTGGCACCAACTTGCCGCGGACCTTGAGCCGAATTACGACATCATCATGTTTGATGCCTATGGTCATGGAAAATCATCCCGTATCGATCCTAACAAGCGCTTTGACCTTGTCGCCGATCTGAATGATTTGATTGACGGATTGGCATTGAACCGTCCGGGCATCATCGGGCATTCCATGGGCGCAGCTACAGCGGCTGTTTTCGCTGCGCACTATCCTGAAAAACTTGCGTTGTTGATCCTTGAAGACCCCCCCTGGTTTGATTTACCGGTTGACGAACAAAAATCAACCAAAACCATGCAGGATTGGAAACAACAAAACCTGGCAGACAAAAAGAAGACCCTCAAAGAACTTCAAAAAAATAAAATTAAAGAATCACCCAACTGGGAAGAAGCCATTCTCCCGGAATGGGCGCAAGCCAAGCTTGACCTTGACCCTGCATTCTTCGATCAAGTTTCCTTTGACCCTACGGGCTGGCAGGACATTGCCAGCAAAATCACCGTTCCCACTCTGATTATCACCGGAGACAACGATCGGGGAGCTATTGTAACCCCCAAACTCGGGGTGAAAGCCATCCAAATTTTAGATAAGGGCGAATTTGGTCATATCAGCAGCGCCGGTCATTGCGTCAGGTTTGAACAATACAAACCTTATCTCACCATGGTGCAACTTTTCCTCAAGCAGAATATGCCCAAATAAGGGTTCAATAGCGCTTACAGTCAGGAGAATTCATAAAATAATGGCAAAACGCCTTGTACTGCTCGCCGGAAACATCGGCGCTGGAAAAACATCCCTCACCGAACGGATCGGAGAGAAATTAGGCTGGACAACTGCCTTTGAATCGGTAGTTGATAATCCCTATCTTCCTGATTTTTATCAAAATATGCAAGCCTGGTCCTTTCATTTGCAGATTTACTTTTTAGGGCATCGGGCTGACCAACACCTGTACCTATCAGAATTACCGCAATCCGCCATTCTTGATCGCAGCATTTACGAAGACGCTCATATCTTTGCGCGCGCCCTGCATCATATGGGCAATTTAAACGATCGTGATTACCAGGCTTATTTACGCCTTTTCAATCTGGTTGTTGAGCGTCTACCCAAGCCTGACCTGTTGATTTATCTTCAGGCACCGGTACCTGTGATCTTACAGCGCATCCGCCGGCGTGCCAGAAGCATTGAAGCCAGCATTGACGAATCCTACCTGTCACTTTTAGAGCGGTTTTACTCCGAATGGATTGAAAGATTCGAGTTGTGCCCGGTATTAACAATCCGCAGCGATGACCTCGATTTTGTCCACCGATCAGAGCATTTAGAAATCGTTGTGGAACGTATCAAGGATCTCCTGGCGGGTCGGGAAGAAATGGTTTTCTAAGTTAATTCTTTCCCTATAACCTGATAATCAATAGCCTTTAAACGCTCATAACGATATTTTTTATTTGTGTAGGAATATCAAACAATTCTTTCCCTTTGATTGATTCATGATGTCAGATAAGCCTTTCTGGTGTATAAACATCATATGATAGAAAAATAATCAGGATATTTTCAAAAAGGCAAACAACAAGAAGCAAGGATAGAAACCGATGAAGAAACAAATTTTTGCTGTAGTGATCACCCTCCTTCTGGCAACACTCGCATGCACACTTCAAAATATCCGCCTGGAGACAATTGACCCACAAATTGTGTTTATTTCGGAACCTGTACCGCAAAATGCCCGCGAGACTGAACTGATCTTTAAAATGTCCGGCGGGAAGTTTTTCATTACTCCCGATGCCAGTGAGCTGATAGAGGGTAGTATAAAATTCAATGTTGAAGCTTGGAAACCGGAAATTGTCCGCCGAGACAATTATGTTGAGATCAAACAGGTCAATCCTTTCAACATAAAAGGGTTTCCCCACAGTGATATCGAAAATACCTGGGAATTGAGGTTGACCGATGCGCTTCCACTCCGATTGTCCATTGAAGGAGGCGCCAGTCAAAATATTTTTGATCTGACAGGTTTGCAGCTTTCCAGATTAAATATCTCACAGGGCGCCAGTGATACCACCATTCGCTTTGATGCCCCAAATCCAATCCTCTTGCAGGAATTTAAATTCACTACCGGGGCGTCTTCTGCCGATCTCCACGGGCTTGGCTATGCGAATTTTCAGCAAATGACCTTTTCCTGCGGCGCAGGTGATTACACCCTCGACTTTTCAGGCGGACTCAATCAAGACGCCAGTGTGGATATCAAATCAGGCGTCAGCAACATCACCATTGTCATCCCAGCCGGGTTGAAAGCCGTTGTCCACAACCGGGGCACCGTCAGCAATGTCAACACTCGCGGTACCTGGCTGGTCTCCGATCAGACTTATTCAACCCTTGCTGAGGGTTATACCCTAACCATCAATCTTAATGTGTCCGTGGGTAACATCAACCTGAACTATGAAGAATAAATGCGTCAGGAAAAATGGATTGTTGATCTTCGAAGGACCAAAATGCTTAAAGTTGCGGGGATTTTTCGCAAATTAATGAACCAACAAGGGCAATTAAAAGGAAACTTACGCGAAGGTATTGACAAAATTGAAAAAATGTGATTTAATATAATTACTCACTGGCCGGGTGCCCCCCTCACCCGGTCAGTGAGCCTTTTTAACCCTTAAAACAACCGGCGTTTCAATTCACCTTCATCAACAATCCCTGTTAAAACCAGCTTCGGGTTGGCTGTTTAATCGGTTTCTCTCTGGTAAACTTGGTTTACACAGATGTATTCATAAATTTTCGGAAGCAGGTAATATCGAAAGTTACGGTTCTGTCGGACTCGCCGGCGAATCTGGTCTGCTGAGATTTCCAACAGGGGTGCAGTTACAAAATTTAGTTTCTCTTCAAGCTGAGGAAGAGCTGAATACAGCTTGCTCAAATCAATATCATCCCCGGGTCGTCGCATCACCCCGACCCCATCCAGGTTCTCCAGTAATGCATCAACCTCGTACCAGTTGGGCAGGTCGTGTAAAGAATCCCCGCCCAACAGGTAAATCAACACCTGGTCGGGGTATTCCTGTTTCAAAATTTTTACTGTGTCAACCGTATAATGGGGACCCGGACGGTCAATGTCCACATAAGAGAGCGAAAAAGCGTCGTCATCACCAATAGCCAGTTTGATCATGTCCAGCCGATGTGTCAGCGAAGAGATCTCTTGACCGCGTTTGTGGGGTGGATCTGGCGTAAGCACCCAAAGCGTTGTATCCAACGCTAACTGATCGCGTGCTTCGGCTGCCAAAATCAAATGACCGATATGCGGAGGGTCAAAAGTACCGCCAAAAATCCCCAAACGTTTTTTTGTCATCGATTAATCCTGCCACTCTAATTCAAAATCGCCGATATAGACCGTATCACCCTCCTCGATTCCGGCTTTGCGCAAGGCATCGTCAACACCGATGTTTTCTATCAGACGCTGAAAACGCCTGACTGATTCTCGGTGCTCCCAGTAGGTCATGGAAGCAGCTCGTTCAATCGCTTCGCCGCGAACAACCCAACCATCATCTGTCCTTTGAATGGTAAAGGCTTGCGGGTCCGCTTCAGCACGATAGACGGGCATTTCTTCAACCGGTTGCGGTTCTGGGGCTTCTTTAAGCAGCGTTGCAGCTCGCCATAATAATTTTTCAACATTTTCATGGGTCACAGCTGAAATTGGAATATTCTCAAATCCCAGTTTCTTTAGCGCAACGGCTATGTTTGGCCAGCGTTCCTGAACCTGGGGCAGGTCCATTTTATTAAAAGCCACGATTTGCGGTTTTTCAACGATTTTCTCGTCAAATAACGCCATCTCACTGTTAATTTGCGAAAAGTCAGACAGCGGATCTTCAGAAAGTCCGTCCAAAACATGGATCAAAACCCGGGTTCGCTGGATATGCCGTAAAAAGGAAGAACCCAGCCCGACTCCCTGGTGCGCGCCTTCGATCAACCCTGGGATATCCGCCAGAACCAGTGTTGTATCGAAATCCAGCCTGGCAACGCCCAAATTCGGGGTGAGTGTCGTAAACGGGTAGTCAGCAATTTTCGGCTTTGCATTCGAGACAACCGCCAGCAAGCTGGATTTACCCGCATTGGGCACACCAACAATGCCAATATCTGCAATCAGTTTCAATTCCAGTTTGAGGTTTTTTGCTTCTTCGGGTTCTCCGCGTTCCGCCATTTGGGGCATCTGGTTACGGCTGGTGGCAAAATGCTGGTTGCCGCGTCCTCCGCGACCGCCTTTAACGACCACCAGTGTTTGCTCCGGTTCAACCATATCGCCGATAAGATCGCCTGTATCTGCATTGTAGACCAGCGTGCCGGGGGGCACTTCAACGATCAGGTCTTTGGCCGATTTACCGGTCATATTGTTCGGTCCGCCAGGTCTGCCGTCAGCGGCAACGTACCTTGCACGATGATGAAAATCAAACAGGGTGTTCTTTTTCGGGTTAACCCGCAGGATCACATCACCGCCCCTGCCACCATCTCCCCCATCAGGGCCGCCGTGCGGGCGATATTTCTCCCGGTGGAAATGTACCATACCATCGCCACCCCGCCCTGATTGCACATAGATTTCTGCTTCATCAAAATACATGGTGTTCTTACTCGTTGTTCTCGCTGATTAATTCGTTGCCAATTTTAAATCTTACCGCATTAAGTGCAAAACGGGGTCCCCGTCATGGGACCCCGTATAAAATTTTAATAAATTTGAATTTACATAAACTTTTTCTTCAAAATAGATGTCAATGAAGGTTCACCAATCTCTTGCAATTCGTAGTGTACACGAACAATGGGTTTGTTGATCTTAATCACGCGGTTCAGGTCAATGGGTGTACCCGAGATCACCAGGTCAGCATCCGTTGCATTGATCGTTTCTTCCAGGTCTCGCACCATCTGACCGCCATAACCCATCGCGGGTAAAACCCTGCCGATTCCGGGGAATTTTTCAAAAGTCTCACGGATTGAACCGACCGCGTATGGGCGCGCATCCACGATCTCTCCTGCGCCAAAGCGCCGGGCAGTGATGTAACCCTCTCCATAAGGCATATCGCCGTGAGTATGCGTCGGTCCGTCCTCAACCACCAGCACGCGCTTACCGCGAATGGCTTCGGGATCTTTCACAAACATAGGAATGGCGCCTTCAACGATCACAGCGTCGGGGTTCAGCTTATTAAGGTTTTTTCTGACCGTGATCACATCCTCCAGATTGGCTGTGTCAACCTTGTTGATCACGAACACATCCGCCAGGCGTGCGTTGGTTTCGCTGGGATAATGAAGCAGTTCATGCCCGGCCCGATGCGGGTCCGCCACAACGATCAGCAAATCACTGACGTAGAAAGAGAAGTCATTGTTGCCACCGTCCCACACAATGATGTCGACTTCTTTTTCAGCTTCGCGTAAAATCGCTTCGTAATCGACACCGGCGAAAACAATCGTCCCGTTGTCAATATGGGGTTCGTACTCCTCACGCTCTTCAATGGTGCATTCATGCTTGTCCAGATCGCTGTAGTCAGCAAAACGCTGCACCCTTTGTTTAACAAGATCACCATAGGGCATGGGATGCCGAATGGCAGCGACTTTGAAACCCAGTTCTTGCAGGATCGTCGCCACGCGTCGACTCGTCTGGCTTTTTCCCGCGCCCGTCCTCACAGCGCACACAGAAACCACGGGCTTGGTGGATTTGATTTGTGTTTCCTTGGTACCCAATAAGCGAAAATCGGCGCCGGCTGCATTGACGATAGCCGCCTGGCTCATCACATGGGTATAGGTCACATCGCTGTATGCAAACACCACTTCATCGATGTTTTTTTCTTTGATCAAGGTTTCTATCTGTCCCTCTGCTAAGATCGGGATACCTTCAGGGTAAAGGTCTCCGGCTAATTCTGGCGGGTATTTGCGATCCTCAATGTTGGGAATTTGGGCGGCGGTAAAGGCAACGACTTCATATTGCTCATTTCCTCGGAAGTAGGTGTTGAAGTTGTGAAAGTCACGTCCTGCAGCACCCATGATAATGGTTCTAATTTTTTTCATGAAAATTTTCTCCTTTTTGAATTGTTGGTTAACACACGTTATGATTACATGACACTGGGCGCTCTGATTCCCAGCAACCGCAAGCTGCTTGCCAGCACTTGCTGTGCTGCTGCAACCAGCCGTAAACGAAACTCCCGTATGCCGGGCGCGGCATTAAGCACCTGGCAAGAATTATAAAAGTCATTAAACGCCCTGGCAACCTCAAAGGACAGATTAGCAATAATCAAGGGTCGATACTCCTCGGCAGCCCGATAAACTTCTGCGGGCAACCGGGTCATTAATTCAATCAGGTCCACTTCGGTTTTGTGCAATTCATCTGGATAAACCTTAAGCTCCGGCAAAACTTGCCCGGCTTTGCGCAATATGCTACCTGCCCTTACATGGGCGTACTGAATATACGGCGCAGCCTGGCCGTTAAAATCCAGCGCAGCATCCCAATCAAAGGTGACCACTTTGGTATTGTCCCGCGAAAGCATCGTGTATTTAATTGCGCCCAGTGCAACCGCTTCGGCGATCTCTTGTTTTGTTGTTTCAGTTAGTTCCGGGTTCTTTTCTTCAACAATTGCCTTAGCCCGGCGTGTCGCCTCTCTGACCAGGTCATCAAACAGCACCACCGTTCCTTCGCGAGATGCCATCGTCACATTTCCGGGCAGATTCACCAGCTCATAAGCCAGGTGGTAGAGTTTATCCGCCCACTCAAAGCCCA
Source organism: Brevefilum fermentans (assembly GCF_900184705.1). Classification (NCBI taxonomy): domain Bacteria; kingdom Bacillati; phylum Chloroflexota; class Anaerolineae; order Anaerolineales; family Anaerolineaceae; genus Candidatus Brevifilum; species Candidatus Brevifilum fermentans. The sequence goes on from NZ_LT859958.1 coordinate 1,990,717, forward strand.
TGATCTCTAATGTCTTAAAAATCTGTTTTAAATAAAGTGACTGGCGCACATCGATCACATAAATCGATTTGTCCAATTGATAGTCTTCAAATTTTTTAATCGCCAAGGGCAAATCCTTGGTTGCATACAGCGATGAACTATCGGATCGGAGCACGACTAAAACCCGGTATTCATCTTCGGTTCCTAAAATTTGATCCAGATCCATAATCACGGGTCCCTCAGGACGTTCATCCTGTGCCAGACCTGATGCGATCAAGCTCTCGACCAATTCAACGCCCGCAGTTTCCACTTCACTTTCATAATACAAGCGGTCAAAGTGCTCGTCCAACTGGTGATAGATTTGATCAAACCCCTCCAGCGACCAGGCACGGGTCTTTTCCCACAAGGCAAGTATTTCAGGGTCTCTCTGATTCCAGCGGGCATACAGGGCACGCACTTCCGCTTCATTTTCCGGATCCTGGAACAAGCGGTCCGCTTCTGCGTAGATCTGGTTCATCCAGTGCGTATGGTCCTCAGTGGGGGTTTCACCGTCATGGTTCTTCAAGTAATTCCACATCCATTTGATCACATGCAGACCAATATCACCCAGGTAATTCGCCCGGATCACCTTGTATCCCGCACATTCCAAAATCCGGCAGATGCTGCCACCCAGGATCACATTGCGCAGGTGCCCCACATGAAAGGCTTTATGCGTATTGGGCTGTGAGTATTCCACCATTACGGTCTCACCCCGGTCGGGATGGCAGCCATAATGCGCCCCCTGTTCCAATACGGTGTCGATCACCCGCTGCGCGTAGGTTGAGGTTGAAAAATACAGGTTGAGGTAGCCGTTCACGGCTTCAGCGTGAGAAAAGCCGCCCAAATCATCCCCCAGGTAGGTTTTTATGCCCTCAGCCAGCTCCTGCGCGCGTTGGGGTACATTGATCTTTTTCCCCGTCCGCGCCTCAGCCGCTGCCAGAGGGAACAGGGGCACTGCCAGACCCCACTCACCGCTGAAGGGAATCTGCCGAAATTCAATCGCCGCGTGTTCAATCTCCAAAGATTGTAAATACGCCTTGATTTTCGATTCGATAAACGTTTTCTCTGCTGCAAACATGAGCTGCGATCATCCCGATGGCATTTTTTCGACCGAGAGTATTATATCACCTGGATCATGGATAAAAAAGCGATCTGGTCGATTTCTAAGGCTAACGATTGGCTATACGAAACCCTCAATGGCGATTGATTTCACAAATATCTTCGCTTGATCCGTTTTCCTGAGTTGTTGAATGTTTTTACCGCTAAGATTTAATTCTTCGACGGTTCTAATAAGCACAAAACGGGAGCACATTTTGCTCCCGCTGCAATTGATCCATTAACACAGGTTTAACGCGCAGACGCTAATCCATACGGTTTAATCGCTGCATCAGTCGGCTTTTCTGGCGTGCAGCCTTGTTCTGATGATAAACGCCCTTTGCGGCGGCTTTATCGATGGCTTTTGTCGCAACCTGGGTCGCTGTGCGCGCTTCCTCAACATTGCCGCTCTCAATCGCCAGCCTGGCTTTTTTAAGGGCTGTGCGGGCTCGTCCCCGAACCTCACGATTCTGGTCGCGTCGCTTTTTATTTTGACGATTGCGTTTGATTTGCGATTTAATATTTGCCAAGGTCCTACCTCCAATAGCTTTCTGGATTTCTTTCAATGTTAACGACGGCTTATTTTACCTGAAGCAAGGGCGTTTGTCCAGTCACTTATCCTGTGTTTAATCGTCTTCTATGAACGAATTCATATAATCCCGGATTTCAGGTATGGCGGTCAACTTCTCATAAAAGAAGTTATTCACCACGTTGATCACCTCATCACGAGCCGCTTCTGCTTCCGCAGTCAGAGACACATTGGTTTCCATATTTTTGATCGCATCCCTGAAGCGCAAAATGCGCTTGACGATTTCAGCCTCGCGCGGGTCCTCCATGACTCGGATGACCTCCATCATCAATTCCTCAGCCTGGCGGGTCAATTGCTCGGTTTTGAAGGGCGCATTGGCTGCGATGGCATCGTCCACGGTGCGAATCAACGACCACACCTGGTACAGCAATGAAGCCGGCTCATCAAAAAGCTCTCGCAGGAAAACCGCTTCAGGGTATTGACCCGTCAGCCGGAAGATATTGTACATGCGCTTGGCAGCCTTCCCATAATTAATCTGCTTGGTGAGGTATTTTCGCACCTCCCCTTCCAGCGCGGTCACGTATTCGTCCAGCGCATCTGCGCTGACGTGTTGCGCCAACTTGGAGAAAATCGGTACGGATTCAGCCTGCAGGTAAATTTCCTGAAAATAAGGGTCCAAATACCCATCCAGCGGCGTGATCGAACCGTCGGGCGCCTCCCAGGTCACATCCAGCATATTGCTAGCATTCGCCAGCGAACCGTTGATCGGGTCTGCCACCACCCAGTCCAGTTTGCACCAGCCCGGGTCCTGGGCAGCCTCCTCCCAGGGGATCTCAAAGGGTTGTCCGTCTGGCGTAAAGCCAACCTTCTTTCCAGCAGCGATTTCATCCGGCTCCCAGGAGATCGGGCTGTCAGCCCGGTAAGTGCGATTACCCTTGACAAAATCCGCCGGGTAAGAGCCCATTTTCACCTCGATCAACTGGTAGGTCGGTCCCTGCGCCGTTGAGAGCGCCTTCTCGCGCATGATCTCCGCCAAGATCTGGCAGGCCGCTTCCTTTGTTGGCGCGATGATGTTCACCCGCTCAAAATAGTCAGCATCGCCCGGAAAGCGTTGAATTTTTGACTGCGCCGATGACCCCGACAGCGCCAGCGCGGTCTCTACCCGGCCGGGCTCATCATAGAACTCAACCAGGTTGCCAATTTTGCGGAAATAATCCAGCCGCTCGGGGCTGAAATCCAGCATAACTACATTCTGACCGAAGACCCCGGTCCGCTCGCAAAAAGCGATGTCATCATCGCTCTCTTTTGCCTTCTGGATCGCTTCCAGCCACTCCACAGCTTCGGTTTCGTCCAGCTCCACATTCAACCGCTGCGCCGCATCGATTACATCCTGAATATCTTTTTTTGAAAACTGCTTAACCATCAGATACACCTCCGAATCAGCCCATTTTCTAATAATGTATCAAATCAGACCAATTAAGTCAAGTATTTTCACCGCGCCTGTGTTTCGGGTTTAAAAAATCTTTAGCCTAGTCTTTGGGTTGGGCAAAAACAGTTCGATGCCCTTTCAGGGTACATAGAGAATTTGCAATGGGTTGTTGCTACGAATTGAGATAGTATTCTCTATTTCAATAAATTATTATTTATATTTACATTCATTCATAAACCGATTGAAAAATTTCATTTATCTTTCAACACCACCAACCTTTTGATCGCATTTAATCGTATAATAAGACTCCATTCAGAAGACCAGGTCAGCCGGATGGACGCGGGCGCGCGGCGCCCGAGGAAAGTCCGCACACCACAGGGCAGCATGCCGGGTAACGCCCGGAAGCGTGTAAACGTTTGGAACAGGGCCACAGAGAGAAGACCGCTCACCTTTGGGTGAGTAAGGGTGAAAGGGTGGTGTAAGAGACCACCGGCGGGGGCAGCAATGTCCCCGGCCAGGCAACCCCCATGCGGTGCAAGGTCAAGCAGGAGAGAAGCTCTTTTTGGGCGGGAGCAGCCCGGCTCCCCATCATCTCCGGGTAGACCGCACGAGCTGGCGGGCAACCGTCAGCCCAGATAGATGTCCATCCAGGCGGGTTTCCCACCGGACAGAATGCGGCTTACAGGCTGGCCTGGTCTTATGTGTGATCATTCACTGATCATCACCTTGATTTTCCCCCGCAGCGCTCATTGAGCGCTCTGCAAGCAAGTCAGCAGCGCCTTCAAACGGCCTTCCGGCGCCTGTGAGGTGACCGCCAACACGTACTGCTTGCTGGCAATCGGCGTTTCAGCGTCGATGGGCACAATGCGCATTCCCTCCGTCGCCTGGCTCTGCAGCAGGAAACCGATCCCCGTGGGGTACAACGCCAGCAGTTCTTCTAAAAATCCCACTGTTGAAAAAGTCTGCACGGCGCTCGGGATGGCGGCATCGTGTAGAAATGCCTTCCTGAAGAGAAACGTCATTTCATGCTCGGCAGGGTAAGCCAGGGGTACAATCGGCGCTACTCCTGCGCCCGGGTTGACCCGTGCTTCAGGGACATCAGCCCAGTCGCTGATCTCCCCGGCGTAGATCGCCTGCAGGCTCTCCAGGCTCAGGGCAGCCGTCGGCACGTCTCTTCCTGCCACCAGGACGATTTCCTCGCTGCCCATCACCGCCACGAACACATCGCCCTCCATCCGCTCCCCCAGGCGCAAGACCAGGTCGCTATCTTCACCCGCCAGGTCTGCTCGGGGTCGAACCCGGGCATAAACACCAAAATCGGGGATCTCCTGCGCACAGGCGGCGACTCGCGGCAGCCAGTGTTCCACCGCCGGGGTAACCTGCACTGTGATCACCTCGGGCTCAACGCTCTCCAGCGCGCCGGGCAATGGAGGCTGGCAAGCCGTCAATACAAGCCCAAAAGCCAGGACAAAGGCAACCCGTATTATCACTTTCATCGAGTTATCTCACCGCCCAGACCAGAATTGAAACGCCACCCAGCAGGAAGCAGTACGCAGAAAAATAAGCCAGCGAATGTTTCGCCAGGAATTTCAGCAGCCAGCGGATGGCGATATAGCCCACCACCAGTGCGGTCAGGAAACCCAGCGCCATGATCGGCAAAAAGCTTGCCAAATCCGGCACTTCCTTCACCATCTTATAGGTTGAAAGAGCACCTGCTGCCAGCATAATCGGGATCGACATCAAAAATGAGAACTTGCCCGCAGCTTCGCGGCGCAGGTGACGCAGCATCCCGCCGGAGATCGTCGCGCCCGAACGGGAAATTCCCGGCACCAGGGCAAACACCTGCATCACACCCATCATCAACGCGGTTGAAAAAGTCACATCGTGGGAATCCCCGAGATTCTGGCTGACCCTTTCTGCCAACAGCATCAGGGCAGCCGTCACCAGCAGGGCGATCCCGACAACGAGGGGAGATGTGAACGCCGCCTCCACCAGGTCGGAAAACAGCAATCCAGCCAGCCCGGCAGGGATCGTCGCCAAAATCAGCAGCCAGCCCATCCGGGCGCTGGGGGTGACAAAGGGCCTTCCGGCAAACAGTTGCTTGAAAAAATCAACCAGGATGGCAGCCAGATCCTTGCGAAAATAGAAAATGACAGCCACCAGCGTGCCGACCTGCACCAAGACGTTGAAGATGAAAGTCTCTTTGACCGGCAACTGCCAGTTAAAAAAATAGGGCAGCAGCACCAGGTGCGCCGAACTCGAGATCGGTAAAAACTCGGTGACGCCCTGGATAACCCCTAAGATAACAGCCTGAATGACGGACATGGTTTGATCCTCTTTTTATGAATTCAGGTTTGATAAATACGCCCTGGCAAAGTGGGCATATTCTCCCGCTGAGATGGCGGCTCGCAGGCGGGCTACCAGGTTCAGCAGCGTATGGACATTGTGGATCGAAAGCAGCGTACCTGAGAGCATCTCACGTGCCTGGATCAGGTGGCGGATATACGCCCGAGAATGAGTCTGGCAGGTATAGCAGGTGCAGGTCTCGCTGATCGGGCGCTCATCGCGGGCATAGCGGGTATTCATCAGGTTCATCTGACCGCTGTCGGTCATGGCGGCGTTGTGCCGCGCCAGTCGCGTCGGCAGCACGCAGTCAAATAGATCAACCCCCAAGCCAACGCACTCCACCAGGTCCTGCGGCGTGCCCACCCCCATCAGGTAGCGCGGTTTCTCAACGGGCAAAACTGCGTTGACCACTCGGATCATCTGGTGCATCTCGGGTTTGGTCTCACCTACCGAAAGCCCGCCGATGGCGTTGCCCGGCAGGTCCAGCCCGGCAATAACTCTTGCCGACGCCTCCCGCAAATCAGGAAACGCCCCGCCCTGGACGATGCCAAACAGAGCCTGGTCAGTCCGCTTTTTGGCTGCCAGGCAGCGCTCTGCCCAGCGGTGAGTGCGCTCCACGGCGCGCTGATTGTATTCGCGGTCGTAGGGTTCGGCACATTCATCAAACGCCATGATGATGTCAGATCCCAGGTTTTCCTGGATTGCCACCGAAAGCTCGGGCGTGAACCGGTGGGTCGAACCATCGATGTGGCTTTTGAAGGTCACCCCTTCCTCATCGACCCGGCGCGTATCTGCAAGGGAAAACACCTGAAAACCGCCAGAATCCGTGAGGATTGGCCCGCTCCAGCTCATGAATTTGTGTAACCCGCCCATTTCAGCGATCAGATCATCTCCCGGGCGCAGGTAGAGGTGATAGGTATTCGCCAGAATCAGCTTCGCGTCCAGTTCACGCAGATGGCGCTGGGTTAACGATTTGACCGTCGCCTGGGTACCCACCGGCGCGAAGATCGGCGTGGGGATCGAGCCGTGCGGGGTGTGAAAAACGCCAACGCGGGCATCCCCATCCTGAGCCAGGAGTTCAAAGGTGAAGGTGTCTGATGGTTTTTCGGGTTTTTGCATCGGGTTTAAACCTGAACTTAATCTCGATTGATGATTATACCTTAGGAAAGCCGTCGCTTTATCAACACCTATTTTCTCCGCTCCGGCGGTGCACCAGGGTTAAAAACCACTTGATAGGATTCACTCAAACCGCTATACTTCATGACATGAACACTGAAGATACCCACCTCTGGCTGCGGGTTGAGCTGCACGTGCACACGGCTGCCTCGACCGATAGCCTGGTTTCACTCCAAAAACTGATCAATCATTGCCAGCGCATCGGCATCGATCGCGTCGCGATCACTGATCACAACAGCATCGATGGCGCACTGGAGGCTCACGCCCTGGCGCCTGAACGGGTCATCGTCGGGGAAGAGATCGAAACCACCCAGGGCGAACTCCTCGGGTATTTCATGACCGAGCACGTCCCACCCGGGCTTGAGCCCATGGAAGCCATCCACCGCCTGCGCGCCCAGGGCGCGGTGATCAGCGTGGCGCATCCCTTTGATCGCGTCCGCAGCGCACAATGGACCGCAGAGGGGCTGCTGTCTATTGCACTTCACGTGGATGCAATTGAAGTCTTCAATGCCCGCTGCCTGGGCAATCACCCTAACCAGCAAGCCGCAAACTTTGCCAGAGCCCAGGCTTTGCTGACCACCGTTGGCTCTGACGCGCACAGCCTGGTTGAGATTGGGCAGGCATCGCTGTGCATGCCCCCCTTCGATGATGCAGGCGGTTTTATCTCAGCCCTGCAATACGCTGTGCCCAGAACCCGGCTTTCACCGGCATACGTACACCTCTTTTCGACCTATGCAAAACTGGTTAAAAGGCTCCGAAAAGTAAAAATCGCTCATCATTGATGATCTCATCTATGAGCGCCACCACCCGGGATAATCTTTACTGAACGGACGAAACGCACCGCACAAAATTTTCTTGTTTTCATTATAATTACACCATGCATCAATTGTTTTCCCGCCAGAACAACCCGCGTTCGGTTTGGGCAGCGCGCGTGTTAATCGCCATCGTTTTGTTCTGGAATTTGCAGGCTGCGGTTCATTTCATGCTCAAGCCGGCTGTATATGCCCCCTCCTTCCAGTTACAGGGCGTTCCCGGTCAAGTGGCAATAGCCGGATATGGCATCCTGTTTCTGATGTGGCAGGTACCCTACGTCTTTGCCGTGCTGCATCCGGGCATATTTAAAATCTCGTTGTGGTCAGCGTTGATCATGCAGGTCATCGGGGTGATCGCTGAATCGCTCCTGCTTTCCACAATCCCGGGCGATTACACGCTCCTGCGAGGCAGCATCACCCGCTTCATCATCTTTGACGGCGCCGGCGTGCCGATCTTGCTGGGCGCACTGGTGTTGGTGCGGCGTGAAAAATGTCACTCAAACCCGCAAAGCCGTTAGGCATGTTGAAGCGCTGAAAAAACCTCAATTTTCACTGCCGCTTCTATCGACATTTTCACATCGATTTACACGCTCCACATCATCAGTTGTATTATAATGAAGTTAGTTTAATATCTCATAAATGATGAGCGGGCTGAAATTAACCCAGGGCAAGCGGACAAAGGCGTTGATCGAGAGGTCCAAATGGTCATGCAACAGGAAAGAAAATACCCGGTCTTTGTGATGTGCGGGCGAGACCATCAACGGAGCAGATTATTAAAAAACATCGACCCGGACGAGAAGTACAAATCCAAAGCTTTACTGCCTTTTTTGGGCAGGCGCTTGATTGATTGGCAACTGGAAGCGCTGAACCGCTCCTCTTACATTGAAGGGCTCTACCTGCTCGGGCTATCCGCAGCGGATGCCCGTTTCAGCTTTCCGGTTCACTACGTGCCCGTTGAAACGACGGCAGAATTCCCTGATAAACTTGCAGCCGGTCTAGAATATCTCAGCGCAATCGGTAAAAATTCGCACCTGGTGGTGATCAGTTCAAGCGATGCGCCAGGAATCCAAACACCCCAGATCAACCAGTTCTTCGAACATTTGAATTCCCTGCCAGGAAGTGAATTTGTGTTATCGCTGGTTCCCGAAGACCGGGTCGAAGTTGCCTTCCCAAATTCTGGGCGGGTCGTACTCCGCTTTCGTGATCAAAACCTTATCCTGGGTGAGCTTTTCGCCCTCAGTCCGCGCGCCATTCGTAACAATCGCAAAATCATCTCCCAGATCAGCACCCGTCGCCTCCAGATCAACCGCCAGGCGGAAAAGATCAATCCCAAGCCGGTGATCCGCTTACTGGCTCAAAAACCTCACATGTGGGGCGTGATCATCAAGTATCTTTTCGGGCGGGCAACCTTGGAGGACGCTGAACGAATGATCACAAAAACCTTCGGCTACCAGACCAAGGGGGTGATCATTTCCGATGCAGGTTTTGGTATGGATATCGATCTCCCCGAGGATTATGAGCGCCTGAAATCATATGTTCAGGCATTAATGTGTCCCCCATAGCTCGATCTTTTACGTGGATGGGGGTCAGTGGTGAAGGGTTTTTTCGGTCATCACCGGTTAACGCAAGCCCAAATTCATCTGAAGGAGTATAATCCGTTGGCTGAAAATGGAAAATAATAAAAGTGAAGTCTTAAGAAATGCTTGAAAAACTTACCGGGATCATTCAACGCTTCGAGGAAATCGAAGCCCAACTGGCACAAGTCGGCGATGACTACGCCGCTGCTATTGAGCTATCAAAAGAACGCGCGGATCTTGAAGCACTGGTGATGCTGGCACGCGACTACCGAGAAACCCTGGATCGCATCGAGGAAACCAGAGTTCTACTTGATGCCGAAGATGAAGACCTGCGCAACTTGGCAGAAATGGAGCTCGAAGCCCTCGGAGATCGGCGCGACCAGCTTGAAATCCAGCTTAAGAGCATGCTCGTTCCCAAAGATCCGCGTGATCAACGCAATGTCATCATGGAAATTCGCGCGGGTGCTGGCGGTAACGAGGCAGGGCTGTTTGGAGCCGATCTGTTTCGGATGTACTCCCGCTATGCAGAGCGCCAGAACTGGAAAATCGAGATCCTCTCCCTTCATGAAACCGGCATCGGCGGGATAAAAGAGGTCAGCTTTATGATCAAGGGCAAGGGTGCCTTTTCGCGTTTGAAATTTGAATCAGGCGTGCACCGGGTGCAACGCGTCCCCGAAACCGAAGCCCAGGGACGCATTCACACCTCGACGGCTACCGTTGCCGTATTGGCAGAGGTTGACGATGTCGAAATCGAAATTGCCGATTCGGATATCTCCATCGAAGTTTTCAAATCTGCAGGCGCTGGCGGTCAAAACGTGCAGAAAAATGCCACCGCGGTCCGCATCACCCATCTCCCAACGGGCATGGTCGTCGCCTGCCAGGATGAACGCTCTCAGCTTCAAAACAAAACACGCGCGATGAGCATCCTTAAAGCGCGTCTGTTTGAAATCGAAGAACAAAAAAAGCACGCCCAGGAAGCCGCCACCCGGCGCTCACAAGTCGGCACAGGTGAACGCTCTGAAAAAATCCGCACCTACAACTACCCGCAAAACCGTGTCACCGATCACCGCATCAACCTTTCCTCCTATAACCTGGTCGGTTTTCTGGATGGTGATATCGACGAATTCATCGATGAACTAACCCTGGTTGACGAAGCCGAGAAATTAGCCATGGTGGAGGAATAAACCCATTAACCTGCAGCACACCCGGCAAAATCTCAATTTTCAACTGGCACAGGCTGACTGTGAGGCGCCCGGGCAGATCAGCCTGGTTTTGCTTCAACATGTCCTCAAACAGTCAAAAAGCTGGGTGCTCAGCCATTCAGAATACAGGCTCACACCTCAAGAACATGAAGCCCTGCAAGAAAGCCTTGATCACTTCCTCAAGGGCGTTCCCCTGCCTTATATCCTGGGTTATTGGGAGTTTTTTGGGCGAACCTTCCAGCTCACGCCCGATGTCCTCATTCCTCGTCCAGAAACCGAGATGCTGGTTGAATTCGCACTTCAGCACGCCCAGGGTTTGCACTCCTGTAGAATCATCGATATTGGTACGGGTTCAGGTTGTATTGCCATCAGCCTGGCGGCAGAATTGCCTGAAGCAACCGTATTCGGCGTGGATCTCTCCATGGCTGCACTGCGCATTGCACAAAAAAATGCCCGCTACCACAATCTACCGCACATTCATTTCATCCAGGCGGACCTGCTTTCATCGTTTTCAACCCAGTTTGACCTGATTTGCGCCAACCTGCCTTATATCCCCACCCGAACACTGGACGCCCTGCCGGTCTCCAGGTGGGAGCCTCGCCTGGCACTCGATGGCGGTCAATCGGGGATGGAAACGATCCGCCGCTTACTCGTTCAGGCTAAAACCAGAATGGCGCCAAACAGCGTACTCCTGCTTGAAGTCGAATCCACCCTGGGCGCAAGCACCCTGGCATCAGCCCAAGAGGTGTTCCCCAATGCGTATCACCAGCTCGTGCCTGACCTGACCGGTCTTGACCGCATGATCAAAATCCAGTTGATAAGCGATGACCATCTTTAAGAAAAGGGGATAACCTGTGATTAAAACCCGCATCCTCAGCATTAATGACCCCCAGGCGATACCAGCTTCCAAACGCATTATCCAGCAAGGCGGATTGATCGCCTTCCCCACTGACACCATCTACGGCGTCGCTTGCGATGTTTTTAACCCGCAAGCGATTGAAGCCATCTATGCCGCTAAGGGGCGCCCGGTTGAAAAAGCTTTGCCGGTATTAATCGGTGATTATCACCAGCTGGCTGAACTGATCCTGAACCCCGACCGGCGCCTGGAACGAATTACAGCCGCGTTCTGGCCAGGTCCGTTGACCCTGGTCCTCCGTAAGAACCACAAAATCCCCCACCAACTATCAGCCGATGTAACCATCGGCGTTCGTATGCCAAACCTGGATTTCACCCTGACCTTATTGCGTGAGACCGGTCCCCTGGCAACGACCTCTGCCAACCGTTTCAGGGGTCCCAACCCGGTTGACGCCAATGATGTGATCGCCCAATTGGGAGGCCGAATTGATTTGCTCATAGACGGGGGGGTAACACCCGGTCAGACCGCTTCCACCGTCGCCGACCTCACTGGAAGAGACATACGCATCTTGCGCCCCGGGCCAATTTCTCTTGCCGACCTGCAGTCGGTAGCAATCGATGAATAAGCCCGCTCACGATCAGTTATCTTAATATATTTTAATCTATATCGTCCATACTTGGCTTAACCCGTCTGATCGCGCGAAGACAACGATCTCGTAAGTTCGGGATTTTTTATCCTGTGTCAGTTTTTCATCATAAGGGTCTGGAACCGCATCCGGGATTTTGGTCTCAATCTGGCGAATCTGTGGATTAGCATATGCGATTACACTGGCAGTTATCAAAATAATGTCGCTAAATATCGTGCGAACCAATTTTTAACACTCGCATCCAGGCTTACAAACAACAAAAAAGCACCCCTTTGTGATGGGGTGCTTTTTTAAATCGTTATCGTTTTTTTTTGAATGAGGCAGCTATTCGCCCGGTTCTGGCGCTTTCCCCGGTTGGCTGAGCGTCTCGATCTCAGCTTTTCCTGCCTTCTTCAGTGCTTTTCGTTTACGGAAATATCTCACCAGGAAGTAAATTACAATCCCTAAGGGGATCAGGAAGGGCAGGCAGAAAATGCCAAACCAGATCAATGCGTCAACCAGGAATTGACCCGCGTCAATTAACGCTTCGACAGCCTCTTTAACGGTTCCTTTTGGTTCCCAGCCAGCGATCTCTATTGGCTGCAAGGAACGTTTGGACACAACTTCGACCGACAGCGCTGAAAGGGCTGCAGATTCTTCCAGATACCGCATGCGCCCTTTGACAATTTCAATCTCACCTCGATAGTAGGTCAATTCGCTGAACACGTCCAGCACATCCTGGGGATCCTGGGCATCCTCCATCAACGTTACCAGGGCTTGCTCAGCAGCCTCCAGGTTGCGCAATCGGGATTCAAGGTCGGTGTATTCAGCAGTGACATCCTGACCCGAGACGTTTTCAGAAAGTACATCATCCTTAGGATTGAGCGTGAGCGCCCTGATCGACGTCATGATCGGATCCAAACTCCCGGCTGGTACCCGCACCGTGATATATGCTTTCGGTAAATTTCCTCGATCCGTATTCGTCTTATACAGATTAGAAGAAACCACAAAGCCGCCTGAATCAACTGCCATATCGATTATGGCTTGCATGGTTACCTCAGGGTCTTCTACAGAAATGCGCATCTCTGCGTTGTAGACCACCATACGTTGGATCATCTTCGCCGATTCACCCGTTCCAGAGACAAATTCACGTCCTTCTTCAATCGCGTACTGTTCTTCAGCGACCATATCGTAGGATTCCATGGGTGCCGCGTACATCGGTGCCTCCCTGGCTTCATAACTGTCAGGCGCGGATTTCGAAGCACAGGCGCTTAACACAATTGAAAGCATCAATAAAATAAAAAACGAAAACGTCAGTCTTTTCTTCATAATTTCTCCTCTTTTTCTCTTATACAAATCTATTATACAGCTAAAAGACGCCTGTATTGAGAGAAAAGTTCCAATAAAATTGAAAACCATCCCCAGTTGCAACAAGCGCCTGTTCCAATTCCAATCATTACCACCCACCCGCCAGTCTATTGGCGTGAAAGCGTGGAAGTCCGGCAGACAAAATTCGCTCCTGCACCCGGGCAATATCATAGGCAACTCGATGGTATGACCATTTTAAACTATCATCGTCATAAACCATGTAAGCTGCCCGCGGGTCCCGATCGCGCGGCTGTCCAACCGACCCTGGATTGACGATGCATTTTTTCTCAAACGAGAAGGGTTCATTTTCAACTATAAAAAAGTGCCTGGGAACCAGCGAGTTTTCCCCTGACATTTGAAAAACACCCGCCACATGCGTATGACCCACCAGGCAGACCGGTGTATCGAAATGTTTCATATTCGCTCGGGCGGTCGATAGATCCAGAATGTATTCCCAAACCGGATTGCGCGGGCTACCATGTGCAAGGGTCACGCCATCTATAACAAGGCGCTCCGGTAAATTCGCCAGCCATTCCTTTTGGGAAGGCCCCAGCCGGTGTTCCAGCCAGTAAATTGAGTTTCGCGCCTCTTCATTAAATGTCTTTATGTCGATTTCACCCAAGATGGCTGCATCGTGATTGCCCTTCACACACATCAGCCCCGGTAAATCTGCAATCCGATCAATACATTCATTGGGGTCAGGCCCATAGCCAACGATATCGCCCAAACACCAGACACGATCATACTCACCTGCATGCTCCAGCACTGCGTCCAATGCGGGCAGATTGGCATGCACGTCTGAGATGATCAAAATTCGCATGGGTCAGGGCATTAAGAACGTAAATGACCAGTGATCTGCGATCGTATCCACCGTGGAATACAGACCAAACACGACCACCCAGGTGTTGCCAGGCTTCAACCTGAAGGTTTCGCCAGAATCATCGATCAATTGAATAGGTTGAGTCCGGCTGGGCGTCTTCCACGTAATTTCATACGCCTGTCCATCGCGAAACGCAATCGCCCTTTGCCCAAAAGTGTTATCCCAAATGGCCATATCGTGCAGGGTTGGTGCATGTTCTATATGGCTGACAAAGATGACAACGACGTTAGAAAATGCGAGTTGTTCGTCTGTAATGCGGTCTACCAGTGGGATCAGGTCAATGACTTCGCCGCTCTCATTATCCGTCCAGCGCAGATAGTCCCCGCTTTCCTCATCATATCGCCATTCCTCAGGGTTGACCGTAGAAAATTGGGTCGTAATGATATTGGCAGTTTTTCCACCCTCTGGCACCTCGGGGTCAAAGGCCATTCCTTCCAGCAGATAACGTTGCTGAACAACACCTCGATCGGCAGCGATTTTGGTCAGTGCTTCAGAATCGCCAAAGACACTGGTGACCAGCATCCGACCGTCATCACACAAGCCGGGGCACAATTCTTTGCTGCTGATCATCCGGTTGTCGAGGATATCAACAATATGCTCTCTTACGGTAATATAAGCGCCTTCCATCCCTAAAATGCCTTCGTAAAGGCTCACCAGGTAGGGGTCAATCATCCTTCCAGAACGGACCGGACCGATCATATCCGCATCTTGACCGTAAAAGAGGGCGATAAACCGGTTGCCCCCCGAACCAATATAATACTCAAACACCATATCCGCAAAGGAAAGTCCAGCGTGCGGTCTACCTGAAATCGGCTGATTCGCAACCTTAATGAGAACCGGCCGGCGATCTAGTATCGAGGGATCATCCACAACCAGGCCGGTTAGGGGATTTACATTTTCCGGAAACCCAACCGGTCCCACCGGGTACAATTCGGTCACGGGCGTCTCCGTAGCCGTCGCTGTGGCCGTGGGCACAACGACAGTTGCTGTTGAAGTTGGCACAGGTTCCATCGTGTTGGTCGGCATCGCGGCCAGTGTTTGGGCTGCGTAAGTTGGTGCCAGTGAAAGATCAACGGAAGTCGTGTTCCCGTTACAGGCAGCCAGGGTGAGGATCAAAACAGCCAGGATAAACCACTTAATTTGCGGTTTTAATTTCATCATTTTGTTCACCTCAGGTTCATAGTTACCAAGATATTCATTCATAAAACAAACAATGTTGAATTATATTCTTTAAATTGAAATTCGCAAATCACACGGTCGACTATTGAAATCAGGTAACTTTTTCTCCTCTGATTTTGTCGATAATCTCTGCGACCATGTCAAATCTATTGAAAGCTGGCATGATATACACCCCTTGATAAACTGAGCGCAATTCATCAATTAATTCAACAGCAATACGCACACCTTCCTGCACCGATGCCTCGCCAGCTGCAGACATGCGCTGCTGAATTGATGCCGGAATTTGGATGCCTGGAACTTCATGATGTAAAAAGCGGGCATGTCGATCGGTAACCAGCGGCAAGACACCCGCCAGGACAGGGATATTTTTCCATTCGATCTCTTGTTGACAACGATGGAAGAAAGCGCCTGCTTTTTGAACGTCAAACACCGGTTGGGTCATGAAAAAATCCACACCGGCATCGATTTTTTTCTTAAGCACACGAATTTCTTGCGCCGGATTATTCGGCGTCAGATTCATCGCAGCACCAATAAAAAAGGAAGTTGGCTGCCCAATCAACCCTCCGGAATGATCCTTGCCGATATTAAATTTCTCTTTAATCAGCCGGATTAACCCGGTGGGCACCAGATCATAAGCATCGTTAGCATCCGGATAGTCACCAATTGCGGTCGGGTCACCCATGATCACAAATACATTGCGTATGTTCAAAGCGTGGGCTGCCAGCAAATCGCCCTGCACGCGCAGCAAATTGCGCCCCCGGGTAGGGAAGTGCAGGGTGGTTTCAATATCAAATTTTGACTGGATCAATTGACACACCGCCCAGGCACTCATCCGCATGCGCGCCATCGGGCTGTCGGCCACATTGATCACATCAGCGCCGGCATCGGCCAGCAAAGAGGCCCCAGCCAGCAGTTTTTGCGTGGAAAGGCCTCGCGGTGGGTCCATCTCAACGGCGATGACGAACTTACCTGCATCCAACTTCTGCGCTAAATGCGAACGATCCTCTGCCGGCTCTTGCACCACCTCAACCGTGGATTCAAGGACCGAGACGCCGTTCACCAGATCCTCTTTCGAGGTGTTTGCCACTGCTTTCGTCATCATCGCAATATGAGCAGGGGTGGTCCCGCAACAACCGCCGACCACATCCGCTCCAGCCCGCCAGAAAGAGAGTGCGTAATCATGAAAATAATCCGGACCAGCCGAGTACATGATTCGCCCCCCCACCTTTTCCGGTAAGCCAGCATTTGGCATCACGGAAAAACGCCCTGAGGGCACAGCGCTTTTCATCAAGCGCAAGATGTGCAAAAGTTGCGCCGGTCCGCCCGAGCAGTTTACCCCTATCACATCAACTCCATATTCATCCATCCGCTGGGCAACTTCCTGGGGCGTATTGCCCAATAAGGTTCGCCGATCCAGGGTAAAGGTCATCGAGGCAATCACCGGGATATCGGGGTCCACATAACGCGCAGCATTAACCGCTGCCTTGACCGCGTAAAGGTCTACCATGGTTTCAATTAGAATCAAATCCACGCCAGCTTTTACCAGGGCAGAAATCTGTTCCACGTAGATCTCAAAGGCTTCTTCGGGCTGAATGCGACCAAATGGCGCCAGAGGCATCCCCAGGGGGCCCACGTCACCCGCAATCATCACATCTCTGAAGGACGCCATGATCACACGCTGCGCCAGGTTGACCGCGGCGACATTGATCTCTTCCACCCGGTCAATCAATCCATGGCGTTCCAGCTTGATGCGGTTCGCACCAAAGGTGTTGGTTTTAATGATCTCCGCACCAGCCTGAATATACTCAAGATGGATCTCCGCCACCGCAGCAGGCTGGGTGAGGTTCAATGCATCAAAGCAAGCATCAATTTTAACCCCCCGATCATGCAAAAGGGTTCCCATGGCGCCATCCGTGACAATCGGACGATCTGAGCTGATTAATCGGTTTTTAAATTTGTTTACGTTTTCACACATCTGAATTTCTCCTGTGCTTTATTTCAACAGATGTTCCACCCGGCTGAGTCCCACATTGAAGTACTTTGCATCCGGGTGATGCACGATGATCGCCGCTGTGGACTGCTCAGGCACCAATTGGTAGGCAGAGGTCAACCCCATGCCCAGGGCTGATTCTGCCGGCAAAAGGTCAAATACTTTACGATGATCCTTCAATTCCGGGATAGCCGGGTAGCCCCATGAATAGCGCTTTCCGCGTTCCGGCTCCAAGTTTAATTCGCGGCGAATATGCGCATGCAGGTAATCCGCGGCAGCTTCAGCCATCTGCACAGCCAGGCCATGGCGATAATAGGCTTCAGTGTACATCCCTTCCGCCTCCAGTTCGGTGTACCGCTGTGTGGCTCCATGCCCTACAGTGACCACCTGCAGCGCCACCACATCGATCAGCCCGGTATCCCTTGGCGCGAAATAATCCGCCAGGCACAACCCATCAGTTCCCTCCTGCCTGGGGAAAATGAAGCGTGTCAGCTCTTCAGGTTCACCTGTTTGCACGCTTTGCGGGTCGTAAATCAGCAGCGCATTTCCCTCTGACTGGCAGGGCCAATACCCATAGACACCCTGGGGTGTTAACCACCCCTCTTGTAGAGCCGATTTTTCCATCTGGATCAGGCGCTGGTCAAATTCGGTTTTTAGTGCCTCCCAGGCTTCGCCATGTGCATTTTTAGCGCCCCACGAAAGTCGATAAAGCTCGTTAATCGAGAGGTGCTCAGCCACCATCGCCAGGGGCATATTCTTCACCACACGCGGGCCCCAGTGAGGCGCTGAAGGCAGGTTCTTCAAAATCGGCACCGTCCTGCTCCTGTGTGCATGCGATGGGGTGGACTTGCTGTCCAATGCCCTGCCAAGCTCAAAATCGGCAGCTTTGCGGGTTTTTTCCAGCAATTCAGATCGTTTATCTGCGTTCATCAACATATCCATCGTCACCAAGCCCTCAAAGGCATCTTTGCAATAGAAAACGCCCGCTGGATAATAGTGCCCACTTTCTGTCAGAAGGATACGTTTGCCAAAGCGGGTGTTAATGGCTGCGCCACCGATCAACACCGGTATCTCCAACCCGCGCCGATCCAATTCATTGATAATCTGCGGCATCTGCCGGCTGGTGCTCACCAGCAGCGCACTTAGCCCAATAGCATCAGCTTTTTCCTCCACCGCCTTGGAAATAATCGTCTCGGCAGGCACCTGTTTACCCAGATCAATCACGTCATAGCCATTATTCACCAGAATGGTTTTGACCAAGTTTTTTCCGATATCGTGTACATCGCCGTAAACCGTCGCTAAAACCAGCTTTCCCTTGGAAATGCCCTGTTTCCTCTCGAGGAAATTCTCCAAATAGCTGACTGCAATCTTCATCACCTCAGCGCTTTGCAACACAAAGGGCAAAATCAACTCGCCAGAGCCAAATTTGTCGCCCACATCCTTCATAGCGGGCAGCAAGGTGTCGTTCAGGATCGCCACTGCGGTTTCGGCTTTCAGCCTGTGTGGATCTCGTGCCAGGATTTCGTGAATATCGGCTTCTACACCGGTTTTATGACGATGCAGAATGCGCCAGTGCAAACGCTCTTCCGGTGAAAGCCTGTCCAGATCGATTTTCCCGCGCTCCTGGTCATCACCGCTGTCTTCGACGTTCTCGAAATACGTAACCAGTTGGGATAACGCCTCCTCGTGCCGATTGAAGATCAAATCCTCAGCCAATTGCCGTTGCTCGGGCAGGATTTCGGCATAGGGTTTTATATGCGCCGGGTTTACAATCGCCATGTCCAATCCCGCTGCAACCGCATGATAGAGCATCACGCTGTTCAAAACTGCACGTGCCGGGCGCGAAAGCCCAAAGGAGATATTGCTCACACCCAATACCGTCAGCACACCCGGCAGTGAAGCCTTTACACGGCGGATGCCCTCCAGGGTTTCCAGCGCCGAATCCCTCAGTTCAGGGTCACCTGTTGCCAATGTAAAGGTCAACACATCGTAAACCAAGTCCTCAGGGCGCAGACCGTGTCCATCAACGGCCAGGTTATAAATCCGTTGGGCGATTTCCAGTTTGCGGTCCGCACTTTTCGCCATCCCGGCTTCATCAATCGTCAGGACGATGATGGCTGCGTTAAACTTCCTGGCCAGCTTGAAGATCTGATCCGCGTTCTCTTCACCCGATTCAAGGTGAGTTGAATTGATCAGGCAGCGTCCAGGGTTGGCTTTTAATGCTGTTTCAATAACTTCCACTTCGGTGGAATCAATCACCAATGGCACCGGTACTGCGTTAGATAGCTTTTTGACCAACATTCGCATCTGTTCAGCCTCATCTGACCGTTCGGTCAGCGCAACGCACAGGTCCAGCCCATGCGCGCCGCTCTCCACCTGCTGGCGCGCCATCTCAATGATCGCATCAATTTCGCCATCCATAATCAGCTGCTTAAACTTGCGCGACCCCTGGGTATTCAATTGCTCGCCGATCAGAAAAGGAGCCGGCTCCTGCACCATGTTCACCGCCTGCACCGGGGACGCCAACTGCGCCAGCGGTGCAGATGCGGGCAACCATCGCCGATCACGGTCCAGCCTGGCATCGATTAACGCAATGTGATCCTCTCGAGTGCCGCAGCACCCGCCGATGACGCGCACGCCAAATTCGTTCACAAATTCAAGCAACAGGTCAGCAAAGGGCTCCGGTTCCATCGGGTAAACCGCTTGCCCGTCCACATTCAGCGGCAAACCGGCATTGGGAATACAGGAAACGGGTAAATTAGAATGCTCAGTCAGGAAGCGGATCGGCTCACGCATGTAATCGGGACCGGTAGAGCAGTTCAGACCGATTACATCAATGTCCATCCCCTCCAGGATTGCCAACGCCGCAGCGATATCCGTCCCCATCAGCATCCGCCCGGTGGTATCCAGCGTGATCTGCGCCTGGATGGGCAGCACCTGACCGGTCTCTGCGTAGGCAGCCCGGATGCCCAGAATGGCAGCTTTGACTTCTAAAATATCTTGTGCTGTCTCAATCAACAATAGATCCACGCCGCCATCAATCAACCCCACAGCCTGCTCACGAAAGACGTCCACCAGAGCATCAAAATCGATATCCGACATGATCGGGTCTTCGCTCGAGATCAGCTTTCCGCTAGGCCCAATCGAACCTGCCACAAAGCGCGGCTTTCCTTGTGTGGTGTATTCATCAGCTAATTTGCGCGCCAGCCGTGCTGCAGAATGATTGATCTCAGCCACGCGCTCCCCCAATCCGAATTCACCCAGTGTCAGCCGGTTAGAACGAAAGGTGTCCGTTTCAATCACATCGGCGCCGGCTTCCAAAAAAGCACGGTGGACCGTTTCAACAGCCTGCGGGTAGGTGATCACCAGGTAATCATTACACCCAACAGTGGCTTCACCACCGAAATGATCTGCTGTCAGGTTCTGCCGGTCCAGGTTGGTACCCATGGCGCCATCGAACAACAAGACGCGTTGCTGAAGGGCATCTAAATATGCCCGGTTGCTAAAGATTTTTTTCGCTTGCTCCATGTCGGGTCCTTTTGCTGAAAGGATTACAAAAACCTTGCTAATAAAAACATTGCCTCTCAATGGATGAGAGGCGATGATGGTTGCATTTCATTTCACCTCATCTTCCAGAACGTCCCAAATCGGGGTCTGCCGGAATTGGCACCTGCATTAATCTCTGTGGTTGCCGAGGTATCATCGGGCCGGTCCCTCCACCTCTCTGGATGAGTCACTAATGAAGAAGATCTTATCACATTTGAAATTATGAGTCAATCCGGTGCAGACCCCCGTGATATGTTTCTCGTTTCATCACATCGATCACACCTCTGGCTGTTGCAAAGCCGGGATGTTCCGGCATGATGAAGCTGCGCTGGTAAAACTCACCCACCAGGGCAATCTCTTTTTGAATTGAGACTAAATCCATCGTGTGTCCAATCAGGATGATGTCGTGTAACCCGGCGGCATTTGCGGCGTTGATGGCAATTACAGCAATCACCTGCGCCACCAGGCGAACCAGCCCGGCAGCCAGGTCCTCGCGAGTAAAATCCTTGCGGTCGATCAATTTTCCCAGGTTGACCGCGTTAGCATTCGCCGGAAGCTTGCCGACCTCACCGCCAACGGCCTCGCTGACCATAATATCAGCGAGATTGGCATCACCTGCAAGCGCCAAAGCGTCAATTTCATCATAATCTGCTGTTCCCAGGATCAAGTTAGCAAGCCCGAGTACTGTTCCCCCACCGACAGCAGATCCTGTCACATGCTGAGCTGAAGTGCCTCGGGCTGCCACCATTGCTGTGCCCGTTCCGGCGCTGACCACCAAACCTTCCTCAAGACCTGCTGCGACCAGCCCACCCAGCCCCAACGCGCGCATCTCATCCACTTTTAATAAATGAAACCCATCCAGCACAGGGGGCAAAGCACGGTAATGACCGCCTGTTACACCAATTCTCACATCCGCATTCAGGGCATCGCCGACCAAATTCAAACAGTGGCGCACCTGTTCTGCAGCCGACAGGCGCAGGTTTTCCAGTTTATGCATGTGCATCTCGTCGCCATCCAGCCAAACCAAATCGGTATTTGTCGTCCCCATGTCTACAGCGATAAATTTCGCTTTCATCATCTGCTCCTGGTTAATCATCAGCCTGGCTAGATTTTACCCCTTTCCATCGGCTGCGCGAATAGAAGGAGACCAACTCCTGCGCACGCCGGTCTTTTTTTCCTCCGAAACGAAGCGGAGAAGGGACTAAGCAGCGCAATCAAATGAAAGCCTGATTTGGCGAACAGCGGTCAAAACCATCCACACCCTCGCGTTATGCGTTACAATAATTAAGGTAAGGAGATGACCATGAAGTCTGAAGAAAAACCATCCTTTATTAACAGCTTTTTACCCCTTTCAGTGGTCCTGACTCTGATTGGATGGGTGGGGTTGATCATTGTCGTCCGCCATACCCTGCCCACGCTCGGGCCGCGCTGGCTGTTCTTTTTTTTAATTGTACCCGCACTCACCGGGCCAGCCATTCCCGTCAGTTTTTACCTTAACCAACGTTTCCCCAGCACTCCCCCCGTAGAGGGGATGGTCATCATCCGCCAGGCGTTGTGGTTTGGCATTTACGGAAGCACAATTACCTGGATGCAACTCGGTCGGGTGCTGACACCCGCCCTGGCAGGGATCATGGCTGGGGCTTTCATCCTGATCGAATTTCTACTGCGTTTATTCGAACGCAGCCGCTGGAATCCAAAAGGCAATCCTTAACCTGAATCGGGGCTAACCTCTCCATGTCTGAACTGAGCCAAATTCCCTCAATCGACCAGCTTCTTAAATCTCGTGAGATGCAAAATCTCCTGGGGATTTTCGGCCGTCCGCTGTGCGTGGAGGCAGCGCGGGCTGTTCTGGGTGATATTCGCACAGAATTCATCCAGCGTCGCAACCCTGTACCAGATCACGCAGGGCTCATCGCCAGGGTCAATCAACAGTTGGAAGCCTGGCTCGAACCCTCGTTGGTCCCGGTAATTAACGCCACCGGCGTTGTCTTGCACACCAATCTCGGACGGGCGCCTCTCAGCCAGTCCACGCGCCTCGCGATCGCACAGGCGGCAGAAGGTTACACCAACCTGGAGTTCAACCTGGAAACCGGTAAACGCGGTACCCGCTCGATCCACGCCAGCCAGATCCTGGCTCGGCTCACTGGCGCAGAGATCGGGTTCGTGGTTAATAACAACGCCGGCGCTGTCTTGCTGACCCTGTCTGCTCTGGCCAGCGGTCGTAAGGTGATCGTTTCGCGCTCGCAACTGGTTGAGATCGGAGGCGGATTTCGCATTCCGGACGTGATGGCTCAATCCAGCTCAGAACTTGTCGAAATCGGCACCACCAACCGCGTTCACCTCCATGATTATGAAAATGTTCTCCAGAATGAGGGTATTGCCTTGGTGATGGTCGCACACCACTCGAATTTTAAGCTGATCGGTTTTCACAGCGAACCCGAACTGGCTGATATCGTCGAAGTAGCCCATCATTACGGCGTGCCAGTGGTGCACGACCTGGGCTCTGGCGCCTTGCTGGATACCGCCAAATACGGTCTCTCTCATGAGCCCATGGTACAGGAATCCCTCGCCGTGGGTTGTGACCTGGTTTGCTTTTCGGGTGACAAGCTCCTTGGCGGTCCACAGGCAGGAATTATTGTCGGAAAAGCAGAGCTGATCCAGCGCATTCAAAAACACCCCCTGGCGCGTGCGCTGCGTTCAGGAAAGTTAACCCTGGCGGGTATCACAGCCACCCTTGCCCACTACCTCAAAGATGAAGCTGAACAAGAGCTGCCGATCTGGCACATGATCGCCAAATCTCTTGACGCCATTCATACTACAGCAGAAAACTGGCGCGAACACCTGGGCGTTGGCGAGGTCATTCCTGGGCGTTCAACCGTTGGCGGCGGCAGTCTGCCAACCGAAGAGATGCCCACCTATATCCTGGCCCTCGACCCGCCTGACCCCGATGCGTTCCTATGCCGTCTGCGCAAAGCTCAGCCGGCAATCATCGCCCGAATTGAAGACGACCGGGTCCTGTTTGATCCGCGCACCGTCCTCCCTGACCAGGAAGCAGCCTTGTGGCACGGCCTCTCGGCATCCTGGGCTGCCGAGCAGGCGCTGGAATAAACCCTGTATCTGCTGAAAAGATCACCACAAAAAAGACAGGAAAACCATGAAAACAGACCTACAAAAGAACCTCACCCAAAACCACGCCGACGCCCTTTGGATCACCGGTCCAGCCCAACACAATCCTTTTATGATGTACCTGACCGGCGGCGGTCATATCACCATGGCTGATGTCATCATCCAGACCGGCCAGGAGCCCGTGCTGTGTCATGCCCCTATGGAGCGTGATGAAGCCGCTAAAACCGGTTTAAAGACCCTGAATTACAGCAAATACCCGATCAAAGAACGCCTGGCAGCAGCTAATGGTGATCGGCTGACAGCCCATGCCCTGCTTTACAAGTCCATCTTCGAAGAGCTGGGATTAACTTCGGGCAAGGTCATCCTCTGCGGTCAGTCTGATGTGGGCAAAATGCATTCCACCGTCAACAAGATCCAGGAATTGCTTCCCGGTCTGTCCTTCCATGGCGACCATGAAGATGCCATCCTGCTGCAAGCCATGTCCACCAAAGACACCGATGAAATTGAGCGCATCCGAAAAATGGGTGCGGTGGTCGTTGAGGTCGTCTCCCGGGTGGCTGATTTTCTCACCAGCCACAGAGTCGCTGACAATCTGCTGATGAAAGAGGACGGCGTCCCCCTGGTGATCGGCGATGTTAAAGCCAGAATCAACCTCTGGCTGGCTGAATTGGGCGCCGAGAACCCCAACGATACGATTTTCGCTATTGGCCGCGATGCCGGCGTGCCCCACAGCAGTGGCAACGCCACCGATCCCCTGACCCTTGGGCAAACCATCGTCTTTGACATCTTTCCTTGTGAACAGGGCGGTGGATATTTCTATGATTTCACCCGCACCTGGTGCCTGGGATATGCACCGGACGAAGCCCAGGCATTATATGACCAGGTGAAATCGGTTTACCAGCAGGTGACCTCCGAACTCGAAATCGACGTGAACGCAGCCCACTTCCAGGAGCTCACCTGCGACCTGTTTGAAGCCATGGGACACAAAACGATCCGCCAGGACCCGACGGCTGAATCCGGTTATGTCCACTCTGTGGGACATGGGTTGGGCTTGCACATCCACGAAAAACCCTGGTTCAGCCAGAAGGACGATCCCACCAATATCCTGGCTCCGGGTTCGGTGTTTACGATTGAACCCGGTCTGTACTACCCTGAAAAGGGACTGGGTGTCCGGTTGGAAGATAGTTATTACGTTACTTCCGCCGGGACATTTGAGAAGTTTATCGACTATCCCATGGAACTCTGTCTGCCCATGAAAAGAAAGTAGAGGTGAACTGCTATGGCGCTTCCACCAGCACGCATTCTTGGCATCGAAACCTCCTGTGATGAGACTGCTGCCGCCGTCATCAGCAATGGCCGGGTGATCGAATCCAACGTGGTCGCCAGCCAGGTTGACCTGCATGCACAATACGGCGGTGTGTTCCCCGAGTTGGCTTCACGTGAACACGTTAAAGCGATTTACCCCATCGTCAATGAGGCGCTACGCCAGGCTTATGTTGACATCAGTGAAATCGACGCAATCGCCGTCACCCAGGGGCCTGGCCTCGCCGGGTCGCTGGTGGTCGGTGTGAATATGGCCAAAGGTCTCTCCCTAGTCGCCGAAAAACCCCTGATTGGCATCAACCATCTTGAAGGCCATATCTATTCAGCCTGGCTTCATCCTGCCGATGTCACACCCCCTCAACCACCCCGTTTTCCCTTGCTGGCGTTACTGGTCTCCGGCGGACACAGCGAACTGATCTTAATGACGGACCACCTTGCGTATCAACGCCTGGGAGGCACCCTGGACGATGCGGCCGGGGAAGCTTTAGACAAGGTCGCCCGCTTGCTCGATTTGCCCTATCCTGGCGGACCGTCGATCCAGAAAGCCAGTACCTCGGGCAAAGAAACCGCTTTTTCTTTTCCCAAAGCTATGCTGGAAGGAAGCTGGGATTTTTCCTTCAGCGGGGTGAAAACAGCCGTCCTGCGAGCCGTTGAAGCTCTGCAGGCTGAGGGGCGCCCATTGCCGATTGAAGACCTGGCAGCCAGTTTCCAGGCAGCCGTGGTCGACGTTTTGGTAGAAAAAACCCTTCTCGCAGCACAAAAATATAAAGTGCGCGAAATTATCGTCGCCGGAGGTGTTTCCGCCAATAAGCGTCTGCGTGAAAAAATTCTGGCTGAAAGCAAATACCCGGTGCATATCCCACCCCTCGCATTGTGCACTGACAACGCCGCTATGATCGCCGCTGCGGGTTATTTTCATTTCATCAAGGAGGATTTCAGCCCCTTTGATATCGACGTCCTGCCGAACTGGCCGCTTTCATTCTCGCATTAAATGTAAACGATTGCAGTTTCAACCATCCTATGAATAACGGGCTCCCACAGATGACACTGATGAAGCGACTTTACAACTCAAGGACAGAGACACGATTGCTCGACAGGCGAACGCGCAATCCAAAAAGATCCACCGCCTGGCGTGCGGGCGCACCCCCTCTCCCGTTCAGGCATGAATACTGAAGATGACGAAGCATATCGAACCTGACCAGCCTGCTGGAATGCGTTCTGACCAGCAAGATGTTAAATCTACAACAAGTTGCAACCCCTATGTGCTCCGGTTCAGCACAGGCAGGATCTGCCCGCGCTGCCAGATCGAAAAGCTGGAATATAACAGTATGTTACAGCTGACCTGTCCTCGCTGCGGTATTGTGGAGGGCGGAGCATTTACCTGATAAAACCAAGTCATCTCCGGTGGAGATTAGAAAGGAAAATAATTTATGGAAAGTAAAGTCGTTTGGAACGGAAACATGTCCTTTACCGGTTTTTCTGAGACCGGCAACTCGATTCCCATGGATACGAGCAAAGCGATGGGCGGCTCCGAGCATAGTTTTCAACCTATGCAATTGTTTGCCATCGGGTTGTGTAGCTGCACCGCCATGGACGTGATCTCGATCCTGCAAAAAAAGCGCCAGGAGGTTACCAGCTTCGAGGTCAACGCCCAAATTGAAAGGGCTGAAGGCCATCCCAAAGTGTTTACCAAGATCCACCTTGAATACAAGGTTACCGGAAAAAACCTGGATCCAAAAGCGGTTGAACGCGCGGTGGAATTATCAGAAACCCGCTACTGCCCTTCAATAGCTATGCTTGAAAAAACTGCCGAGATCAGTAATACCATCACCATCATCGAAGCAGAAGATTAGAACGTCACTCTTCGGTGCCGCTTTAATAAATCGAACCGCTTTTTCAACCTGGTCTGATTCAGCGTAGTCGGGAATGTGCTGTTCAACTTCCCGTAAGGGTGTAACCCGGTATGCCACCAGGCATACAGCCGCAATTAAAATCCCGTTCAACAGGATGATCAGGGACATTCCTCCACCTGGTTCTGAGCCGAATGTCGAATTTAGCAGGCGGGTCAGCCAGTTTTTCGGCGGATGGGCGGTTTTTTCTCAAGCCCGGACACCCATGGCAAAACGAGTCATCTGCGAGCCACCATGGAAAACAATTGCCCGACCCAGACCAGGTTAAAACCGCGTAAGCTGTCTAGCTTTGATGCCATCAGCGCACACTTTCTGTTTTTAATTTCTATTTTCGCATCAAAAGACATTTATGCTCACAAACCCTTCATCCCCACCCTCAGGAGATTTAAGTCATTGGGGCGTTTAATGTCAGTTAACGTTTTGTGCAAAGACAGATCGTCATAAATTATTAATCACAAATGAATTGAATGCTTTTTTAAGAATACGTTTAACAGGCGTCATAAACGGGTAGAATTAGGCTGATTGAGGTCAAAATGAGGAATTATTTACCTATACGAAGTTTTCTTCTGCTCCTGTGCGTCATTTGCCTGCTGGCAGCTTGCTCGCCGGGCGAAGAGATGATCCCCACCCCTTCTCCAACGGTCACCCTGCAAGCAACAGCTACACCACTCCCTTCACCAACGCCCACACCGGAGCCAACGCCGACACCCACGCCCCTGCCCATGGATGGAAAGCAGACACAGTACATCATTGATGCCACGATCAATTATTACAACCGGTTCATCACGGTTTCCAGCCAATCCACCTACACCAATAAAACCACCGTCCCCATCACAGAAATGGTGTTCATCGTCTATCCGACCATCTTCCAAAACGCGATCTTTATGCGCTCCGTCAAACTGGGCGATGGCACGACCATTGACAACTACCGTTGGGAAAGCCACCGCATGGTGGTTCCCCTCGAAATGCCGCTGCAGCCCGGCGAACAGATCAGTTTTATTCACAACTATGAACTGTATATGCCCGATCGCTCAGGCGTCTTCGGGCAAACCGGGCGCCAGTTGCTGCTTTCCTACTGGTTCCCGACCATTCCGCCCTTCGACGCAGAGCAGGGATGGCTGGCTTACGAGTTTTCTCTGGTCAACAGTATGTTCGTTGGCGAACACCAGGTCTTCGAATCGGCTGATTTTGATGTAACCATTCGCTTTACCGATCGGGCTGAAAACTTGGAGATCGCCGCCGGGGCGCTGCCCATCATTGAAGAGGATAGCTACCGCTTTGTGCAGCCCTTAGCGCGCACCTTTGTGTTGGCGATCAGCGACTCTTATCAAATCCTTACCCGCGAGGTTAACGGGGTGCAGATCAGGGGGTTCTCATTACCCGAAGTGATCGAATCCTCTGAGGTTGCGGTGGACCTGGCTGAAAAAGCACTGCGCCTGTATTCTGAGTTGTTTGGACCTTATGAACGGGACGTGCTCAGCGTGGTGCAGGCAGATATGGATATCAACATGGAATTCGACGGCCTGATCCTGATCCAAAGCAGTTTTTACTGGCTCTACCGCGATCCGCCGCGTTCAGACTTGCATATCATCGTCCCTCACGAGGTGTTGCATCAATGGTTCTTCAGCCTGGTGGGTAATAACCAGGCCATGGAACCCTGGCTGGACGAGTCGATTGCCACCTATGCAGAATCCCTGTTTTACGAACGCTACTTTCCAGACGATCTGGAGTGGTGGTGGAACACCCGCGTTTATTCACACTTACCCACCGGCACCATCGATACATCGATCTATGTCGCCGGCGGCGTACCGGAATATTTCAATCGCGCTTACCGACGCGGGGCATTATTTTATAAAGATCTGCGTGAAGTTATGAACGATGAGGCTTTTTTCAGGTTTATGCTGGATTATGCCCAGTCGCACCGCTATAAAATCGCCTCAGGGATAGATTTTTACAACACTCTGATGAAGCACACAGAAGCCAATGTATCCCCCGTTTTTGAGCTTTATTTCACCAACCCGCCAGGCAATCCATAAAACCAGAATAAGTATCACGCTTGAAAACAGACCGTTTTCTTCGATATTAACCGTGCTTGACATT
This sequence comes from Brevefilum fermentans, assembly GCF_900184705.1. Lineage (NCBI taxonomy): Bacteria > Bacillati > Chloroflexota > Anaerolineae > Anaerolineales > Anaerolineaceae > Candidatus Brevifilum > Candidatus Brevifilum fermentans. Next base: position 2,019,804 of record NZ_LT859958.1, read on the forward strand.
CATATCTTCCGTGATACTATGCTATTAGAGGATAAAATGAACAATCAACCAGATCCTGAGAGCAAAATCGAAGAGATTGACCTTGATAAATCCGAAACAGACTCGCCAGAAAGACCTGGGGCCGAAAATCCGATAAGCGCAGGCTCTAAACTTGTCGCAATGTTCAGGCGTCCAGCCGTGACCCGAACAGCGATGCTGATCATTACAGGGATCGTGTTCACACTGATGGTCTGGGGTGTTGGCTCGCTGATTGTTCACGCCATTATGCCGACGCCAGAACCCACCCCTGTGCCCACGGCAACCCGCGTGACCCTGCCTGCAGGGGTTAGCACGCCAGCTTTTTCAGCCAGCGGGCAATCAACCGGTTTGCTGCGCGGGCATGAAATTCAAATTACCCCCGCAACCGCGGTTGAGGGTCGCACCGAAGTGATCCAATACACCGTTGAAGCAGGCGACACGATCTTTGGGATCGCAGAAAAATTCGGATTAACGCCAGAAACGGTGTTGTGGGCCAACCGTTATGTCATCGGCGACACTCCGGATGGCTTAAGTATCGGCGTGGAACTCTTCATCCTGCCCATGGATGGCGTTTATCACCGCTGGTCCGAGGGAGAGGGTTTAAACGGCGTTTCCTCCTTTTACGGTGTCTCTCCCGATGTGATTGTTAATTATCCCGGCAACAACCTGGATCAAGATCTTGTTGGTGACTATTCAAACCCCAACATTGCTCCGGGCACGATGTTGGTCGTCCCGGGCGGTAAACGACCAACAGTCGCCTGGATTGTTCCTCGGGATAGCCCCGCTTCAGGCAATTCCTATCTCGGTCCTGGCGCCTGCGGAGGCATCCTTTATGGTGATGTCGGCACCGGTACCTTCACCTGGCCGACCACAGAAAAATGGCTTTCGGGCTACGATTACAACCCACCCGTTCACAATGGGCTTGATTTTGCCGGTCGTTCCGGCTTCTCCATCTTCGCGTCTGATTCCGGCGTGATCGTCTATTCGGGCTGGTCGGATCGCGGGTATGGCAATTTGATCGTTATCGACCACGATCGCGGCTGGCAGACCTTTTATGCCCACCTGTTGGATGGTTCAATGCTGCCCTGTGGCAGCAATGTCCAGAAAGGTCAATTGATCGGCTTAATGGGTAGCACTGGAATGTCCACCGGTCCTCACCTCCATTTTGAAATACGGTTAAACGGATACCCGGTCAACCCCTGGCAATTCCTCAATTAAGCGCGTGTTGAATATTCGCTAATTTAATAACAGGAGATGCTCGTCAACGCAAACCTTCTCGTAGCGTTCCCTATGCCCTGCAAGTGAATTGAGCCGTGTCCACCCTGCCTAATGCACGCCCTTTAGGCTGGCAGTGGATCTAAACGACTCATTGATCCAGATCAATCGGGATCATACTTCTACCATCCGGGTTTTCACTGGCCAGGACTGTGATTGGACCCTTTACCAGCCACCCCTTATAAGGTGCCTCACCGCGCAGCGGTCGCCAGCCTGAAAGCACAAACGGCACGACCCCATCCGCCTCGACCCATTCCCCATTATATTTTCGGGCGATATGAATATGCGTCCCGGTTGACCTTCCCCCTTCGCAGGATGGAAAGCCCAACGGATCGCCTGCTGAAACATAAGTCCCCAGCGGAACCCGACCGTCATTGGCAATGTGCAGGTAAAGCACAACCCATCCAGTGCGTTCATCGCCATCGCCATCCAGATCGAGGATCAATAAACCGGTGCCATCTCGCACCACCAGGCCGTCTGCCACAGCGGTTGTAGGCACTGAAGAGGGGAAACAGCCGGTGACTGTCGACGGTGGAGCAAAATCCAGCGCTGCCCAGGGCGCCAGGCTGCCCCAGCCCGTATGCGGTCCACCCGTGAATGCCCAAACCTTGTCCGGCGTAAAGGGTAGCAAAAGCTCAGGTTGACTCAGGGAGCCAGGGATGTGCGGTTCAGCATCCCATGGGTCGCCAAACAGGTTCTGATACGTCAGGCTGAAGCCGTCCGGACCGATCGCCCGGTGAAAATCTGCAACTCCCATGATTTGTGAGAAAAAGTGCTGCAATGCAACACTGGCCGCGTTTTGCCAGGGGTCAGGCCGTACCAGGGAACCATCCGCCAGTTCGAATTCAAGCAGCTCACCGTTTCTCCAGCGGTAATAGCTGTCATTCAGCAGGTTCGAGGCATGTGATAACTGCAGGTAAACCCCTGTCCAGTAATTCGTTTCCAGGCCAAGGATATTCTTTTCAGCAGCAGGGTCGAGTTCGGGTTGAGAAAACGCGCCGGCCAAATACTCCAGCAAAGCCAGTTGCACCTTGGGGCTGATCGAATAGTTCAAGCCGACATAATCAACAATTTCACCTGCGGTGCGCGTGCCACTGAACGCCCAGGCAGTATACGAGTGAATCCACCCTCCAGATTGGGCAATAAAAGCAGAAGCTTCAAAACTCACCGCGTCAGGGCCATTTACAAACACAGCATCCGGAATGATTTGGAACGGGGTTCCCCACAGGGGGCGGTAATAAATAGGAATTTGCATCGGCATTCCCGGCGGCATGGTGGTGGCATCATCGGGGATGATTGGGTTTGCCTTGCGGATTTCACTCTCTGTCGTATTAAAACGAGTAGCCAGTGCGGGGAGCGTGTCGCCCGTTTGCGCAATGTATTCGACCAATTCACCGGGCTCATAAGCTCGACGGGTTGGGAATGGTGTGATCTCAGCAAAAACCTCGACGACAGCTTCATCAACCGGGGTGGGGTAAATCATCGTTGGCAGTGGCGAAGGCGAACACGCCGACAGAATGAATGTTAACAAAAAAAGGATTGAGTAAATCTTCAGGTTTTTCATCACAATGGAGTGGCTAATCAGGCCTGATACATACAAAAACGAACAGAGTCTATCATCAAATTGTCTCAAAAACTCAGCAGATTGATTTTCGCTTACAGAGCTGCTTTTTTCAAGGACATCATATCAAAAAATATCGAACCTTCCCGCTAAAGGTCGCTATTTTTCTCGTTTAATGTGGGTTTCAAAGGTTGCGGCAGTGTTGGCATAAATAATTTCAGTCCCTCGAGTTAGCCATCCTTTGTAGGGCACGCTGCTGGCGCGGGCAGTCCATCCACTGAGTGTAAACGGTAAAGGACCGCCAGCCGGAACCCATTCGCCATTGTAGCGCCGGGCGATATGGACATGCGTACCGGTGGAACGACCGCCTTCACACGAAGGGTGCCCGATTCGATCTCCAACCTCAACCCAGGTGTCCAGCGGGATCCTGTCCTTGGTGGCAATATGCAAGTACAACAGGGTCCAGCCCGTTTGCTCGTAGCCATCACCATCCATATCAATCACAACCACACCATTCTCAGAACGAACCACCCGTCCTGGTACTGAAGCAACCACCCAGACTGGCGACTCGTGGCATCCCGTTTCAGAGCTGGGTGGAGCAAAATCAAGTGCTGCCCACACGTCGGCTGAGCTCCAGGCAGCGTGCGGTCCCCCGGTGAAAGCCCATTTATAGTTTGGCTCAAAGGGGAGGATCATCTCGGGTTGTGCGATATCCGCCGGTATTAACGGCTCAACTTCCTGGGCACGGATCCATGGGTTGCCAAACATTTGTTCAAAAAGGGTAAAAAAGCTCTCTTCAGTATACAGGGCTTGCACCCAATCATCATAGCTGTATAAATCTGAAAATGCGTTCATTAACCCGACCGTTCCCGAGTTCAGTTCCGGTGCCAGGCGCAAAAACTGCCCATCATCAAAATCAATCGCCAGTTTTCTGCCTTCCTTCCAGCCATAATAACCGTCCATCACCCGGCTGGCAAACCAGGCTGCCTGTAGATACAGGTCTTTCTTTGCTTCCATGTAATAGCCCAGGGGGTAGTCAATCGACCGTTGATCCTCGGGGAAACCATAAACCCAGCCCGATCGATATTCCAAAAATGCCAGCAACAACCTGGGGTTAACCGAATACTCGAGCGCAATGCGGCCAATCACATCAGCACCCGAAGTGATCCCGGTCGTTGCCAGGTATTGAGAATGGGTCGCAAGATAACCACCTGCTTCCTCAACGAAGCTTTTGATATCAAAATCGACCGTTGATGGTGAGAATGTCACCTCGCTATCGGGCAGCAACTTACTGCGAGAACTGGTCTCTCCCAGTCGGTTGGGGATGATTAACAGCTGCCCGGGCGGAAGCAGCCCATGATGGTCAATTTCCATGGGAGATTTCACCTCGCCAACATTAACCCCAAAACGCAAACTGACTACTGCAAGGCTGTCTCCGGCGACTGTATAATACAGGATACTTGGGTCATCACTGGGGGGGATATTCCGCGCCTGGGTGGGCAACGGCAATCCAGGTTCTTTCTGAGTTGGCGTTGCTTCTGTGGTTAAGAGAACGGCTTCTGTCGGGGTTTCTGGTGTTGGCAGGCTTGTTTCCGGCACTGAGGAGATCATGCTTTCCGCAGTCGGACTGACCGTCGGCGTTATCACGGGGCCGCTCCACCGGGAAGAATCCGGAGCCAGTACGGGATAAGCCAACCCACCGCCGACAATCCCGGCTAAGATCAACCCCGCCGTTAACAGCCCAAGTGACCGCTTAAGTCGACGCTTAAAATAGCGGTGCCTAGCGCTGGATTGCATTGGTCGCTGTGCGCCCATTCCATGCCTCCAAAACGGTATCTCCTTTCGTCAGATAACCGTCATATTCCACGCCATATCCTGAAGAGACCCAACCATCCATAACAAACGGCAGGTTTCCATCGGCTGCGATCCATTCTCCATTATACCTTCGGGCAATATGCAGGTGCGTTCCGGTAGAGAAACCGCCTTCACAGGAAGGGTGACCAACCCGATCCCCCGCCTCCACATAGGTGCCCACGCTGACCCGATCTTGGGTATCCATATGCATATACAGGATCGACCATCCTGTCTGCCAGACACCATCTCCATCCAAATCTTGAATCACAGCGCCATGCCCTGAATAAACCACCTCACCCGGCGCTACCGCGACCGCCCAGGCATCACTGGGAAAGCAGCCCAGGGCTTCTCCTGGCGGTGCAAAATCAAGCGCTGCCCAGGCAGACCCTGTACCCCAACCGCCATGCGGGCCGCCCGTAAAGGACCAAACTGCGCCTGCCTGAAATGGAAGTTGTAATTCAACCTGTACCAGGTCATCCGGAATAAGGGGTTCAATACCGTGATCAAAAGGATAGCCAAAAAAACGATAATAGGTGGCAAAAATCCCGGTTTCAGAAACCGCCCATCTCCAATCTTCCTCTGTGGTCAGGTGACGCATCAGGTTCAACACGCCGGCTGTCCCTGCGTTTATGGTCGGATCAACTCCGATCATGCTGAAATCAGAAAGCTCCCACATACTGATGGCTTCAAGCTTCCACAGGTAGTAACCTTCATTTAGCAAATTCGCCGCCCATGCCAGTTGATCAAACAAACCGCTGTTCCAGGCGTCATAATAGCGCATGGGGAATTCGAGAGTCTCATCAGGCGGTTCTTTTTCAGTCACCCATTGGCTTTGAAACTCCAATACGGAAAGCAACAAACGGGGATTAACAGAGAATAACAATGCGACTTGCTCCAAGATTTCAGCGCCGCTCATGCGAACATCGTCCACTTCTTCGCTGTAAACCGACAGGTATCCTCCCTGGGCGGCCACAAATTTAGCCACATCAAAATCAGCATTGCTGGGGCTGTTTATCAATTCAGAATCGGGCAGGATCTTAAAACCTGGGGCAACATCTGTAAATGAGGACGGGGGAATCAATAGCACTTGCCCGACTTCAATCAGGTTTTGATCGGCAATATCATTTGCTTCAACGATTTGGTTGATCGAAACCTGGTATTTCTGGGAAATCTTCCGCAGAAAGTCTCCTTGTTGAACGACGTAGGTCAGCGTTTCACTCCTGGGTGTAGGCAAGGTAATGGGTGGATTGGGTGTGGGCGTGGACGCTGTGATAATCGGGGCAATATGCATCTCCGAACTGTTCCCATCCGTGGTGGACACGATAATATTCGGCGCATCCTTGTCGCTGAAAGACGCTTGCCAGGGCTTCGAACCCGGGCCAGGCTGATAACATCCACCCAGAAAAATCAGACTGACCAGCGCAATTGTGATGAGCGTGCATCTGAGCCTCATTGAATCACTCACTTCCTTCAGCATGACAATAATAGTAATAATATTCCCGTTCAGCTTCATCAACACTTCTTGCGTATTCCTTGGCAGCCTCGCTCACCATTACAGCTTCATTCAGCGCCTGAACAGCAGCGGTTGACCAAAACCGGGGCAGTACCAACAAAGGCGTCTCCATGGACATTTCAGGCTCTCCCAGTGGAATCCAGTTGTACATAATTGGTCCGCGCGAATAAACGGTGAATCCGATTTGATATCCTGCTTCAACAGCGATGGCAACCGCCCGCGCATCAAAATTTCCGCCTGGCCACACGTGTGCAATCGGTCTTTTTCCGAAACGTGCTTCGATGGCTTCAATCGGTTGATACAATTCTTCCTTAATCTGCTCTATCGTGGTGTAATCTTGGATGTAAATGTGGTTATAACCATGGGATTGCACATCCAGCCGACCGGTGCTGGCTAATCTTGTCATCGTTTCCCAAACCGAATCGCGGGTACTGTCAGTAGCAATCCAGCCCAGAGTCAGCGTCCAATCCTGCTCTTCCAGGTAAGGCATAAACAGCTCGGTGACGCCAGGTCGGCGGTCATCCAAGATTAACAGCATCGACCGCTCTGGGATTGCCTGGTTGTATTTAAGAAAATCAACCAGTTGTTGCGATGTGATCGTTGAAAAGCCTAATTCTATCGCTGTTTCCATAAAATACTCAAAATAATCCATCGATATTGATGTTGTGTCGCTGATCTGCCGACCAGGACTCACTATTGAATGAAACATAATGGGTACAACAACCGTGCCAGGACTGCTCTTTTCTTCACCCCAGCGATTTTCAAGATACTGGCAAACGCTGGACAGGTATGCCACGGGTGTAACGGCTGGTTTCATTGTTTCAGGAAAAAATCTTTCAGGAAATTCCGGCCCAACGTCGTGTTCAATAGTGCTGATCTTTGTCGGTCTGTTCGAAGGGGTTGGTTCCGGCGTGGCTGAAGTTGTCGGCGTAGGTGCCGGATAAGTCGTTGTGGGAGTACCAACAATCGCAAACTCGGGGACGATCTCGGTATGCACTTCGAGATTATCAGATCTCCCGGCAGTTACCAGGGGGGTTATTTCTTTTGTGCAGCCCTGCAGCCAGGTGCTCCCAATACAAATCATCGCAAAGGCGCCGTATTTTAACAACGCTCTCAATTTTTGTGTCATTTGTCTCTGATTATACCGAATTTACGCCTGGAAATTCGTTTTCAGTTTTCCAGTTTTTCTGGTAAAATGTTTGCTAAATTAACTATCATTCTTTTTTATGGAGAAATGCTGATGAAAAAATCGATTTGGCCTTTACTTCTGATCTTCTTTGTTCTGGGTGGACTGGTTATCCTGCTGGTTGGGAAGGTGATCTTACCACCGCAACCGCGTCCCGAAAGCGTACAGGCGATCAGTGAAAATTGGGCAGAGTCTGCACATGCTGATCGTGAATCCTTCACTTTTAACTATTGGAATGAATACGAACCACCTGAGATACCTGCCTTCTGTGCGAAATGCCATAGTGCGTATGGCTATCTTGACTACCTGGGTGAGGATGGCAGTGAAGCCTTTGTTGTTGATTCATCCGTGCCAATCGGTTCTGTGGTGACTTGTCAGGTGTGCCACAACCCCAGCGCCCACGAAAAAAATGAGACTCTGTTCCCTTCTGGCGTCAAAATTGACATCCATGGCATGAGTTCGAATTGTGCTGAGTGCCACCAGGGCTATAGCTCAGGCGGTGATGTCACCAAAGCCGTTGCCACATTGCCGGAAGACGAGGTTAATGAAAATCTCGAGTATATCAGTGCCCATTACAAGGTTGACGGCGCCCTCCGTTTTGGCGCAGACGCAATGATTGGATATCAATATCCTGGTAAAACTTATGCTGGTTTCTTTCGACATGTTCCGAGCTTTCAAAACTGCACAGACTGTCATGACCCGCATTCACTCCAGGTTACGCCTAGTGATTGCGCCACCTGTCACTCTGTCGTCACTGATTACTCTAATCTGCACGATATTCGCGAGGCTGGTCGTCCCGATTACGACGGGGATGGAAACACCACCGAGGGCATCCATTACGAAATTGCCACCCTGCATGAAGCGCTACACGACGCCATCAAGGCTTACTCCCTTGAAGTTGCCGGTCAGCGGCTTGTGTACGCCTTCCGTTACCCTTACTGGGTGGTCGATACAAACAGCAATGGGGTTGCAGACCCTGATGAGATCAACTATGGCAATCTTTATAAAAACTGGACCCCGCGCCTGGTGAAAGCCGCTTACAATTTCGATCTGATTGTTCATTCTAAGGGTGCCTTTGTACACAATCCTCAATACGCCATCCAATTGCTCTACGATACCATTGAAGATCTGGCTACCGTGATTGATGTCGACATGTCAAACATGGTCCGACCCGATTAAACTTCAGCGCCATTAAAATAAAAAAGGCTGCTTTGGATTCTCAAGCAGCCTTTTTTGGTTATCTCAATCAAGCCATCTCATATTTTTCAGAGAAGATTTTCTTACTCCCCACATCCAGGCTGTGCAAGGCGCCTTCCACAGCCTCAATCATTGGCGTTGGTCCACACAGGAAGAAGAGATATTCCCATTGTTTATAATCAGCAGGCAAATGGCGGGCCAAAATATCAGCGGTAATATATCCACTTTCGCCTTTCCAGTCTTCCGTCGTGTGTTCAAGGACGTGTATCACTTTCAGGCAATCCATTTCTTTTTCAAGTTCAGCCAGTTCGTCTCTGAAAATAACCTTATCCCAACTTGGGCTTCCATAAAAAAACATCACCGGTATACAATGATCACGATCGCGCATGGTACGCAAAATGCTTAATACCGGCGCTGACCCAATCCCGCCTGCAATCAATACCAAGCGGTTGCTTTGATGCTCATCAAGGCTGAAAGTGCCATAAGGGCCATCCACATAGATCCGATCGCCTGGCTTCAAATCCTTGATAGAGCTGGTGAAATCACCCAGTTCCTTAATCGTAAAACTCATCAGACCATCATCTCGATCCGAGCTGGATGAAAATGAAAATGGGTTTTCTCGAAAAATAAAGGGGGATTCTACCGTTATCCAGGCAAATTGACCCGCTTGGAATTTAAATCCGGGATGCCCATCTGGACGCACAAATAAGGACCAGGAATCCCCAAATTCCTTTTCAACATGGTCCACCACGTAGGGGTGTTTTACCATGATAATCGGGCGCGCCACACGAATGTACACGATCACTGCCAACCAAATCGCTGCTAAAACCAGCCAGATGACACGCTGATAGGTAAGCGACAGGAAATAATTGATCCTGAACATATGGAAGAAGGCAAACCCCACAGCCAGCAGGGTCATTGCATCGTGCAACCAGCGCCAGACATCATATCTCATTTTGATATCTTCCCGCCACACTGAAGTGACAATCAAAATCAGCATCGCCAGCACCGAGATCAACGCTGCCCGTGCCCGCCAAGGGGCAGTCGTAAAGTTTAGCAACAGCAAAGTTTCGGGGTTATTAATAATCAATAATACAGGGTGAATCACCGATAAAATCAATGTGGCGATTGACATTTTGTGATGGATCGTATACAGTTTCTCCATTGGAAAATGCCGGGTTATGAATTTCAAGCGTGATGTTGGAATGGTTTGTAATCCCAGCAAGGACATGGTGATAAAGCCCAATGCAACCGAGAAATCTCGCAAAAATTCGCGTGACCGTGGGCGTGGAAAAATGATCAACAAAACCAGGGGTAAAAAGACCAGGATCACATAAAATATCGCCCAGAGCCTTGTATATAAAGACTTTTTCAAATTATCCATCCTTTCTTTTGCATGCTTGCACCCAATACAGGTGATAACAATTAACTTGTTTGATTTTACCTTATTATTTAAAATCTCAAGCATTGAATTCAAGGTTTGGATTTGAATTTGATTTATTTTTCAAACTCCGCTACAATTAAATATGGCTCAGACGATTTTTACAGTCGGGCATAGCAGCCTGAATTTTATGCAATTCATTACACTGATCCAGGCGAACAACATCAACCATATCGTAGACATTCGCAGCATACCTTACAGCAAGTATGCACCCTGGAGCGATAAGTCGCGCCTGCCTAACATGCTGTTGCCTTTTAAAATTAAGTACACCTATTTAGGTCATAAACTTGGGGGAAAGCCAATTAAAAAAACGAGATCTCCTGAGCAAAGGAACTTACCGCCTCAAGCCGTGTATAACGAGGCGATAAAAGTGTTGATGGAACTTTCCATGCGAAGCCACCTGGCGATCATGTGTGCTGAAGGAGATCCTGGAAGATGCCATCGTCAGCACACAATTGCTCAAACGTTGCTTGCATCCGGGACAAAGGTTCTTCACATCCTGAACGATGGAACAATCAAAGAAGCCTGGATTGAAGAAAAAGCCCCTGATCAACCCCGATTGTTTTAAGCTTTCATAGATTTCATCATATAATTAGAAGACTTGAATAATGCGCTTTGTTATTGAATTAAGCAAAGGGATTTAAACATGTCTGCTCGAAAATTTTGGCTGCTTGCCATCATCATCCTCGTTACCCTGGCCGGGTGCCATTTTCCCGATCAACCCTGGGTCCTGATCGAGATCACAAACCTCGAAAATGGGCAACACGTGCTTTTCAACGAAGGGGTGCTCATTTACGCAAAAGCGAGGTCTTCTCAGGGCATTTCCAGGGTTGAATTGTATATCAACGGTGAGCTAACGGCTACTCAATTACCGGCAAGAGGTAATCCGCGCGACCTCATCGCTGAACTCCCCTTTGCGCCGCTCACGGAAGGCAGTGTGATCGTTTCAGTGTTAGCGGTTGATCGTAAGGGAACGGTTTCAGACCCATTCAGCATCACCCTGAATGTGGTGAGTTCAATCGAAGATATCGAAATTTCATCCACGCCTACGCCAACACCCTCCGCGGAAGAGTTTGCCCAAACTCAAACAGCACAGGCAATCTGCACGAACAGTGCTTCGTTCGTGACCCATGTGACCATCCCGGAAAGTACACAGATATCGACGAATGTGAACTTTACCAAAATCTGGCGTGTAAACAATAATGGCTCCTGTGATTGGATCGGCTATCAGCTGGTTCACTCAGGGGGCGACCACATGGGAGCTGTCTTTCCAAAAGCCCTGCCCGTCGTTAAGGCTGGGTCGAATGCGGATCTTGTTATCGAAATGACGGCACCCTCTCAGCCAGGCACACACACGTCCATCTGGCGGATCCAGGCAGGTGACGGAACCCTGTTCGGTCCGGAGCTCATCACGACTATCAATGTGATCGAGCTCCCCACCCATACACCGGTGCCGACACATACTCAAACACCGACGCTCTCACCAACCCCAACCACGTTCCCAACCCAAACCTACACACCAACGCTCCCGCCAATCAGCGTGCAGCAAATCAGTGCGCAGATCTCCATCCCGCCCAATTCAACGGAAAGCAAAACCATTACTTGCCCTACAGGATCGATTGTCGTTTCAGGTGGATTCTCACATCAATTTGACATTCAGGTATGGCAATCGAAGAAAGATGGCAACGGTTGGAGCATCACCGCCACCAATTTCGACTCTTCAGCGAAGGAGTTAACCATATCAGCCACCTGTTTATTGAATTCGAAAGGAACTAGCAGCACTGTTTCTGAGGAAAAACTAGCGTTGCCAAACGATAAAACAATAATTACAGCCAGTTGTCCCTCAGGATCCCTGGTGACAGGCGGCGGTTGGTCGGTTGAAAACAATGCGCCGGTTAAAATTTTCATTTCAGCCAAATCGGGGAACGATTGGCAGATCAGTGTCCACAATCCGACGGATATTTCGCCCAAAGTCACAGCTTTTGCCATCTGCCTGACCGGCGCTTCTGGCAGCACCTCTCAATATGATAAGAAGGAAAACAAAGTCCCGGCTAACAGTACAGCCAGCGCTCAAATGAATTGCCCTGCTGGCAGTTACGTTACCGGCGGCGGGTTCATCATCGACCAGGAATTGACCTTGTTCCAAACAACACAAGAGGACAACGGCTGGATTAATTTTGTTTCCAACCCAACTGACGAAGATAAACGCCTGGATACCTTTACAATTTGTTATCAACCCTGAACAGACCCCCAGCGAACCTATCAACCATTCGAAGCAGGCATCATTTCCCGGTGCCTGCTTTTTTTGTGGAAAATCTGGGATTGAGTATAATAACCAGGTCCATTAATTAACACGAGGTGACTGACTTTATGCGAAATTTACTCAACCAGGCCTTGATCGCCAGAACCAGAGCTGCGAGCGCCGCAGAAATTATCCAACCTGTCCAAATTGGAAACCCTGTTTTCCAAAATGAATTGGTCTTTTTTATCAAACCCGAGCTGCTCAGTGTGGAAGATGACGCAAAGGTTCTTAACAGTCTGAAAATGATTGAGGATTTGTTCTCCACATACCAGGTTCACATCAATGGTTTGGTGGTTATGCCGGGAAAGGTTCTGGCGGATTACCAGATCATGAATCGGCATTACGGTTTTATCAACCAGCTCTCTCGTGAAGCCTCCCAGATCATCAATGATCAAACCCGGCAAGAAATGTTCCAGGTTCTTAACATCGAGGACGACGGAAGTCACAAAATCCTCGGTGGGCATGAATTCCTACAAACATATTCATCTGATGTCGACACATTGAATGCGATTTGGTTTGGGCAGGGTGCCCAAAAACTCCGCAGCGGGTTTTATTTTGTCGCCATAAACTATAAAGGCGATCCAATCCTGCTTGTCAACGGGTTTAATCCCTCGCAGTTAATGCATTTCACCCGCGAGGATCACTGTATTGTTCTCATGCTGGTTCATAGCAATACCGATTGGTACGATCTCAAATTCAACCTGGTTGGTGATACCTTCCCAGCCCGGGCCAAGCCTGATTCGATTCGGGGGCAACTTCATGCCCATCCTGAACTTTTTGGACTGGATGAAGTGGGTATCAATGCCAATGGCGTACACCTTTCTGCTGGGCCCTTCGAATCAGCCTTCGAAGTGGTCAATTTCTTCGGAGAAATTCTATCCTACACCCCTCGCATCAACCCGCCCCTGGGTATTCAACGTGTCATCGATAGCGGCATCGGCTCAGATCTTGCCCTGTCGCTTCTGAATAACCCCGTCATCGGAGAGAGCGATTTATTCTCTGAAACAGAAAATCTCAACACAGACGCTGCTGTTGAATTTGCCAGAGAAAAATTGCTTGGCTCCTGAACAACTTGAGGAAAACATGAAACCCATTCATCACACCGCTTTATTTCAAGAGATTCATCAACAACCTGCAGTGATCAGCCGGCTCCTCTCTCAGCCGCAAGACGCTATCATCGAACTGGTACAGCAAATCCATGCGAGGAGAATTACCCAGGTTTACATCGCCGCTCGCGGCACCAGTGATAATGCCGCCCGGTATGCGCAATACCTTTTAGGTGCGTACAACAACATGCTGGTCTCCCTGGCAACGCCCAGTTTATTCACGGTTTACCGCCAGAGTCCCAATCTCTCCAACACCCTGGTATTGGGGATCAGCCAGAGCGGTAAAAGCCCGGATATCATCTCCGTGCTGGCAGAAGGCAAACGCCAGGGTGCATTAACAGCAGCCATTACGAACACCGCTGATTCCCCCTTAGGTCACACCGCCGACATAGCCCTCGACCTGCAAGCCGGTGTCGAACGCTCCCTGGCAGCCACCAAAACCTATACAGCGCAGCTCGCCTGCCTGGCACGCCTGTCCTTTGAAATCCATCCAGGTGAAGAACTTCGCCGCAACCTGGAAGAGCTCTCTAACAGCGTAGAAAAAGCCTTGCAACAAACAACCCATATCAACAGCCTGGCCGAACGCTACCGGTACATGACCCACTGTGTGGTCCTCAGCCGGGGATTCAACTATGCAACCGCCTTTGAGTTTTCGCTTAAAATGAAGGAGCTCACTTATACGATCGCAGAGCCCTATTCCAGTGCCGATTTTCAACATGGTCCCCTTGCTCTCATCGACAGCGGTTTTCCGGTGTTCATCTTTGCACCCGGAGGATTGATGGTCTCAGAATTCCAGTCCCTGGTTGAAAAATTCAATCAGCGGGGGGCAGAGGTAATCATGGTCAGTGACCATCCGGACCTCCTCAAATTAACCGAATACACGTTGACCGTTCCCGATGCCGTACCCGAGTGGCTCTCACCGATCACAACCATTATCCCCGGTCAACTTTTCGCCATGTACTTAGCCAATACACGCGGTCTTGATGTCGACAATCCTCGCGGGCTGAAGAAAATCACTGAAACCTGGTAATAAAGAATCGCCACCGAAATGCATGTTTCGGTGGCGATTCTCGAAGTTTTCATTCCCTAAACATCATGCAAAATCAACTCATCCAGTCCCCGTTTGGGCACATGGTGAACATCCTGCTCATCTCGATAGTAAGTCAGGTTTGCTTCCTCATCGACAATATCGACCACGACTTTTTCTGCAGGCTTGCCCAGGGCAATGGCGAGCAAGATTTGGTACCTTGACGGAATCGCCAGCGCCTTGACCAGAACATCACGCTGCACCGAACCGATGATGCAGCCACCCAAGCCTGCCTCAACAGCGCCCAGCAGGATGCTTTGCGCTGCAATGCCATGATCAACGCCAAAGCTCTCACTGATGGCGGTATCCCCCAGGATCAGGATATACGCACTTGGGCGTTCACCTCTGGCTGGACCTGGCCAATCTTTTAAATCGCCCGCCCAGCTTAAGGTAGAGAAGATGGTTTCATTCATCTCCGGTGTGTTGCTTAACCAGTACTTTAACGGCTGCCTGTTCCTGCCCGATGGCGAATATTGCGCCAGACGGATCAATTCACGCAGTGTCTTGCTGTCAACCCGGTAATCCTCGTCAAACCGGCGATAACTGCGGCTTTTTTGGATAAAGTTAATTAGTTTCATCATCTCTCCTCGCCAGGTTTTTTGTTTTCTGAGAAATTGACCTGGCCTAATTCGATTTTTGTTAATCCATTACAATTTCTACGACAATAATTCCTCAATGTAACAACACCATAAAACAATTATAACGAGATAATAAAGTTTCAGAAAATTGTGTTAGGCACTAACATTTTATATCCAAAAAATACATGGCTATCCATCCAATCAATAAAAAACGTTACCAGAAAACACAATAAAACAGCAATCCCACTCGGACATAAGTTAAGAGTCATGCAATCACAGATTTATTTTCACCAATTGTCCCTAAAGCACAAAACCTCCAGCGACCAGGAAAAAGATTTACTTTCTCCAAAAACATTTGATTTTTTGTCATCTTTTATGTTATACTGAATTTTAAGATCGTTCCTCAACAATACGATATAACAATTATTGTGCAAATATTTCCAAACCAAAACTGTTTTCTATCTTTTTAGTGTTTTATACATCTAACCGGTTTTATTTTGGAGAAAACTGATGAAAAAAATATATTTGGTTACCATCATTTTCTTGATTCTATTTGCACTCCTCATAGCTGCCTGTGCCCCATCGGGTCAGTCAACTGATCTGTCCGACATCCACATCGCCGAAACCATGCTGGCGATTGCCATCACTCAAACGTCCATGGCACAAATTCAGCCCCCTGCTACCATAACACAGGAACCATTACCCCCAACTCCCATGCCTACAGATCCACAAATTGATCTTCCTGCAGAAGGGCCACCGGCTGATGAGGAGCAAACCACCGCGCTAACTGAAATTGTTCACCAGGTCACACCGGGTAATCCAGGTTGGATCCACAAATGGTTCTACGATACCGATTCCAGTAAAAATGCTGGCAACAAATCTGTCACGGCAGGCGATGATTTCACTGCCAACTTGTACGAACGTCCCTTCACCGAGGGTGAAATGGTTTATCGCCCAGATATCGATATCAATAAAACCGAAATTTCTGAGGACAACAACTTCTATTACGTGACGATCTACCCCAACAACACACATCCTGTTGGCGGTTTTCAGGCTGCTTATGCTATTGAAATTGATGAAGATTGGGATGGGCGCGGTGATCTGCTGGTTATCGCCGACAGGCCTTCCTCAAACCAATGGGACATCACTGGTCTGAGCGTTTGGCGTGATGGCAACAAAGATGTTGGTGGGCAGACCATCTTGCGTCCCGATACCGGATATTCTGGTGACAGTTACGAACAGGAACTTTTTTCCATCAACGTCCTTAACGATCCAGACGTTGCCTGGGCGAGGGTATCAGAAGGCTCACCAGTATCGGTCTCAATTGCTTTCAAGAAATCACTGCTGACACGGACAACCTTCGTCTGGGGCGTCTGGGCTGCAGACAGCCTGCTCGATCCCGCCCTGTTTGATCATCATGATCATTTCACCAAAGAAGATGCTGGTTCGCCCAATAAATCCCACACCACCTACCCGCTCAAGGCGCTGAACCTGATCGATAACACCTGCCGGGAAACCTACAATTTTGCCGCTACCACACCGATCCAAGGGCTATGCTACAGCCGTGAAGTGCCCATGCCCACGCCTGAAACTCCTAACACCCCTGGAGTGCCCACGCCTGAAACTCCTAACACCCCACAACCTCAATTTGGATACATCGAAGGCATTGCTTTTCAGGACTTCAATAACAACGGTAAACGCGATGCAGGTGAACCTCCTGTCGTATATTATGATGTAAAAATTACACTGCTAAAAGACAGTTGCTTCGGCACAACTGTGACATCAACAACTGCTAAAGAATTTAGTTTCGGCCCACTCGCCCCAGGAACATACTGCGTAACGATCGACCCACCCTTTCCTATGACCACGCCTAGCTTTTATTTATTTTCACTTGGCGCTAATGAAACTATATATCTTGAATTTGGATATGAAACACTGATTTAACAGTAGTGTGTAAATCAAATAAGATGGGCTTTTTTGTTGAATGGATTTAAAAATCAGGAGAGACTAGGCCGCTTTCCACGTGCCAGACAGGGTGTGTACTCACAAATTCAGGATCAACCATTGAAAGGTCCGTTGTCGTCAGCACAGCCTGTTCACAGTCCGTCAGGGCTAGTAACAGGTCTTTTCGCCGTTCGGTATCCAGCTCAGACATTATCTCATCCAGCAGTAACACCGGCCATTCCCCGCTGCGCTGATGCAACCAGTTGATCTCTGCCAATTTCATCGCCAGCAGAGCGGTGCGTCCCTGCCCGCGTGAGCCATAATCGCCCAGGTCGACCTGGTTACTGAGAAAGCGCATCTCGTCCCTGTGCGGTCCGATGGTGGTTATACCGCGGGCAATCTCCTCGCCCTGTTTATTTTTCAACGCCTCAAGCATACCGGATTCGATTTCCTCGCTGGTAATACCGGTGCGGTCGGCAACGGTTTTCACAGGCAGCGTCATCTGTCCATTCGGAACGCTTAGCGGGTCGTAAGCAGGCTGGTAATCCAACCGCAAGACTTCCTGACGCCGGGTCAGATCATAATGCAAGCGTTTGGCTTCAAGTTCCATTTCATGGATAGCCTTGATGCGTTCTTGCATGATAAATGCCCCATGACGGACCAACATGCCATCCCAAATCGCCAGTTGACTGCGGTCTCCACCCCGCTCAGCCAGTTGTTTGAGAAGCGCGTTGCGTTGTGATAGCGTTTGAGAATAATCGCCCAGGTGCCTGACGTATGCAGGAGAAACCTGAGAAATCAGCATATCCAGGTATCGCCTGCGTTCAGCAGGCCCTTCTTCAATAATCCGGGACATTTGCGGGAGAAACAGAACGGCATTCAAAAATCCGATCAACTCATTCAGCTTGCGCTTGACGCCATCCAGCAGGACTTCCTTCCGAAACCGCTGATTGCCGTTGATACTGTTGGGCTCGCGAATTAAGCGCACTTCAATACGGTGCGTTTGCCCCCGTTTTTGAATTTCTCCGACAATTCGGCTGACTGCAATTCGATCTGCAGGTGCCGTGAAGCTGATTAATTGCCGATCAGTGCTGGCATGAAAGGAGGTAAATGTCGATAATAAATAAATCGCTTCAAGCAGCGTCGTCTTACCCTGGGCATTATCACCCACCAACAGAAAGATTTCCCGGGGAAATTCAAGGTCCAGCCGGGAAAAACTTCGAAAGTTGGTCAGCGACAAATGCTTAACATACATTGAAAATTAAATCGTTTCCATCTCATCCTGGTCTGACTGCCAGATTTTTTCCGCACGGTCCGTATATAAAACGCCGTTAAGATGATCAATTTCATGCTGAAAAATCCTCGCCAGCCAGCCCTGTGCCCGGATCTTCATGTTTTTTCCCTGACGATTCTGACCACGTACCGTCACTACCTGCGACCGCGCCACCTCTCCTGCGAATCCTGGCACGGAAAGGCAGCCTTCAATCCCTAATACCTGTTCTTCAGACTGTTGAACAATTTCTGGATTGGCCACGACAAACAATTGCTCTGGAATAGTTTCATCATCCTCATTACCAAACTCAACCACGATCAATTGCTTTGAAACGCCAATCTGAGGAGCAGCAAGTCCCACGCCAGGGGCTTCTCGCATGGTTTCGATCATGTCATCGATCAGTATTTGCAGATCTTCATCAAAAACTTCAACCGGTTGTGCTTTTTGACGTAAAACGGCTTCTTGATAAGGGTATATTTTTCGAATAGCCATCATTCATACTCCCGATACATTTTACCAGTAAGTTCCATTAACCGTTTACAACGGCTTTCTCTTATTCAGAAGGGTTAATTTTACCCCGCACTTGGCGACGTGTTGCCTGCGATTCAGCAGCCTTTCGATGGTACGTGGCTATCCACTCCGAAAAGCGCTCTCTTTCTGCGTCAATCTCGAATTGCCTGACGGTTTCAAGCCGTTCACCCATCCGATAAAAAATATCTTCCTGCACCCTGGAGGGATTGTAAACATGATCGAATGATAAACGCGAGTTTCCAACGACAATGTAAACCGTTCCAAAATTAAATAAATAACCCCAAAAGCCCAATCGCTCATACTCAATGCTGAGCACGTTTTCCAACGGGGCTGATCGGCGACGGGTTTTTCCCAGGGGTTTGCGATCCAAATCGATAATTTGGTCAAGGGTTAACATAAATATGTCATTGCGCCAATCAACATAGACATAAACCATCCACAGGAAGATCGCGAACAAAAACAACATGATGAACGCCAGAGTCTCGGTAATCGGAACAAACGACAGTCTCCCGCCCATCCGTAATATGGCAACAGCAACCGCACCGATCATCAACAAGCCCGGCAGCCAAATTCCTCGGACGAGGACAAACCAGTGCTTACGGTAAATGATCGCCCCGTCCTGTTCATGGCGCAAGCGGATAAAGCCCGAAAACAACCAGGCAAAAAACCCTGGTTCCTTCTCTTCCGCTTGAAGACGAACTGCTGCACGCTTGACGGGTTCTTCTTCAACAACGTCTTCAGCGTCCCGGGCAAAATTTAATTTTTCCTGTAATTTTCGGCTCATAATGCGCGCCTCGTCCCGTCTGTCTACCGATTGAGAGCGCTGCCAGTACGATTCGATCATACTGGCTGTGACTTCAGTGTGCGCGATTTCACGCAAGCGGAGTGTGCCCACATAGGTCGTCACGACCACGTCACCAAAGCCCAATAAGGTTCCCAGCCGAGTGCGATGAACACCCACCGACATGATTGTGCGTAATGGTGCCTCCTGCCGGCTTTCATAAATGAAGGCGATCTTTTCCATCCACACCACGCGCTTGTTGGTCACAATGAAATAATCATTCCGCCAATCCACATAAGCCCAAACCAGCCAAAATAGGCTTGCGGGGAGGCCGATCGCCAGGACAACCCACCCGAAAACTTGCCCTGGCAACCAAAGCATTTGCATTAAAACAGTCGCCAATAACACAAATACACCGACAGCGACAGGTTTCGCCAGTTTCGACCACAGGATGGCCGGATGTCGGCGGGTCATGACATGGACAAATTCATCTTCATGCAGCCAGGGCAATGTAATCACGGTTGCAAGCCGTCGGCTTTGGATGGAAACATCCAACGACGCCTCCAGATCTGGCAATTCGTCATGGATTTCGAAATAGTGCTTGTAATCTAAGGCGAGGACAATCGTCTCCCCTGAGGCAACGGCTCGATAGTCGCGCAAATCGTCATAAAGTAACGCTTCTTCACCAAAAATATCTCCCCTGGAAAGCTTTGCCATAAGAAATTCATCATCGGCTTGTTCGAAAGACAGAACCACCTGACCCTCATAAACAACAAACATCGTCTCCGATATGTCGCCGATATTAAATATCACGTCGCCATCTTGAAAAACTATCGGAACGAAAGCGTTCGCCAAAAAGCCCACTTCTCTGGGATTAAGTTGCGCAAAAAGCGGAACTTGTGAGATGACTTCAACGATGGTGTCTTTCCTGATGCTCATAAGTACAAGTATAAAACAAGTTCTTGCTTTGTGAAACAACTCGTCCAGGAGATAAAACAGTTTCAGAAATAACAGGGGGATCAAAGAAGGTGCCCCGCCCTCTGTAGTTTTAAAAAACCTGCCCTGCCCGAGTTTCAAGGTTCTTTAACAAATTTACTACTTATATGATATAATTTATCAGGTTATTGATGACCAGCGAATAAAAAGAAAATGAACTGCACAAATTGCCAGTCTGAACTGCCTTTGGGTGCACATATATGTCCATCCTGTGGCTTCCCTGTTTCCGTCAATATACAGCGAGAAGATCTCTATTTCTCACGCCTGGCTTCCTTCGCACCCGACTCATTGATCCGGAAAGTCCGCGCCGCACCCTATCTTACCAAAGAGCGACGCAACGTCACTGCGATCATGACAACGATTGCAAACGATACTGAGATCGACAATAAAATCCCCAAAAAAGAACGCGTTGAAATCTTCAACGACCTCCTCGATTTGATCGCAAAACGCGTCTACGAATATGAGGGCGCGATTGCCAAGCTGTGGAAGAACACAGCCCTCGCCTTTTTCGGCGCTCCCATTTCCCACGAAGATGATCCATTGCGTGCGGTTCATACAGCTTCTCTAATTCTTAAGGATATCGACAGCCTCAATCAAAAGCTGAAGACCGCCTATGACCTGGTCATCCAAATGAAAATTGTCCTCAATACCGGGCCAATCCTGATTGGAAATATCAAACCCAATTTGAAATTCGACTTTCAATCTCTCAATGGGGCGATTGAATGTATTGATCTTGCCATCGCCGCAGAGATTCCCAAATCAAGGGTCGTGCTGTTTGACGACACCTATCAGTTTATTCGTTCGTTCGTCAAAGGTAGAAAATTGGAACCCGTTTTTTGTGAAGATAGCCGTGAGCTGCTCAATCTTTGGCAGGTCGATCAAATAATCGATCGAAGATCGTCATTACATCGCTCACCCATCTCTCACACAACCAGCATGATTGGACGAAAAAAAGAACTGGATTCATTACTCGAACTCAGTGAAACCGTTTTAGCCGGCTTAGGTCGTGTTGGCTTGATTTTAGGAGAACCGGGCATCGGTAAATCCAGGTTGATTCTGGAATGGAAACGCCTCATGCAAT
The DNA here is from genome assembly GCF_900184705.1 of Brevefilum fermentans. Classification (NCBI taxonomy): domain Bacteria; kingdom Bacillati; phylum Chloroflexota; class Anaerolineae; order Anaerolineales; family Anaerolineaceae; genus Candidatus Brevifilum; species Candidatus Brevifilum fermentans. Next base: position 2,041,528 of record NZ_LT859958.1, read on the forward strand.
CCCAGAACATAACGGCACCGATCCGCTGGATTGAATCGCATAGCCTGGCTTTCGGACAGGAATTTGCCTACCACCTGCTCAAAGACCTCCTGCGTGCTGCACTTGAAATCACGACAACGACTCCCGATTCCCGTGCTAAAGGAATGTCAGAAGCCGTGTTTATGGAGGATATCTGCCTGGGTGATGAGAATCTACAACTTTACCTTGCTCATCTTTTAGAATTTGATCTTACTGAGCAAGAAGAAGTTCAGGTCCACCTTTTACAAGCTCAGGAACTGCGTAACAAGTATCTGCAATCGGTTCAAACCCTTTTTCGCTGTCTTTCAAATCAACAACCGCTGATTATCGTTTTGGAGGATCTCCAATGGGCAGATGCATCTTCAGTGGACCTTCTGATTGACCTCCTTTCCCTGACGACATCGTCCCCCATCCTGTTTTGCCTGGTGTCACGCCAGGAACGGGATTCCATCGGTTGGAATCTAATCAAAGCTGCAAGAGAAAGAATTGGGCTTAGATTAACCGAGCTTAAATTAGAAAACCTGTCAGAAGATGAAAGCCAATCTTTCGTTGAACAATTGATTAACACCAAAGAAATCCCAGAAATCATCCGAACTGCAGTGCTCAACAAATCCGAGGGAAATCCCTACTTTATCGAAGAACTGATCAATATGCTGATTAACGAAGGCGTCCTGCAAAAAAAGGGGGAAAAGGTCATCGTTTCAACGAAAATTGATCAAGCCCGTATCCCCGATAGCCTGCAGGGCTTGCTGACCGCGCGCATTGACCGTTTACCAGAGGATGCGCGTTTGACGCTGCGCATTGCCAGCGTGATTGGGCGCTATTTTCCTGAAAAGGTAATCGCACTTGTTATGAAGGAACATGCGCCGGGCGTCAACTTGCTGACACAGCTCAACATTCTTGAATCATTGCAGATTCTTTCCGTAGCCGAAGTAAAACCTGCCCTAACGTACAAATTCCACCATATCTTAATGCACGAGGCTGCCTATCATTCCATCGTTGAAACCGATCGGATTGATCTGCATCGCAGTGTTGGCTTGGCATTAGAAGATTTATACCCCGAGCAAAAAGAGCGGTTAGCACCCCAGTTGGCGCACCATTTTCTAATTACCAACGACACAAAAAAGGCTTATCAATATTTGGATCTGGCTGGGCATGCCTCCATGGATGCCTTTGCCACTGCTGAGGCAGAGGTTTATTTTGCCAGGGCAATCACCCAGACGACAGACCCTGAACAATTGGCGCACCTCTACATCGATTTAGGGGAAGCCCGTGCTCAACAGGGAAACCATCGCCAGGCCGTTCATGCCTGGAATAAAGCCATTGATTACCTTGAACGTTTCAACGATCCCGATCGCCTGGCCAGAACATATGCTCGGTCTGCGCGCTCTGCCTGGTGGGGTTATACCCCGCAATACAGCCTTGAAATCTGTCTCAGGGGGATGAAAGCCATAGAGGGGGCAAAAGAAAGTCCCGATATTGCCTACCTCATCCATGAGACCGGTCGTGCCTATTTCTTTAACGATCAACCCGATAAAGCCCGTGCCTTTAGTGAGCAATCTCTTGAAATGGCTCAGCGTTTAGGCGCAGCAGAAGTTCAGGCAGAAGCCCTGGCAACCATTGGCGTCCTTCCCACAACCAGCCCAGAACAGGCTGTTGAAGCCCTTGAAAAGGCTGTAAAAATCAGTGAGGAAAACGATTTGTTTGGATCGGCTTCGCGTGCTTATATCAACCTGGCTTTGGTGGTCGACAATCTTGGCAAGGTCCGTCTCGCAAGGGATTATCGCATGCGTGCGATCCAGCTCGGCAGGAAGATCGGCGGTCTTTCTGAAGAGTTGTTACTATATCGAGCAATCGCCCGGGCATCAATCTGGTTAGCCGACTTTCAAGATGCTGAAATTCGACTCTCTAAAAGCGAACAGTTAATCCAACAGACCGAAACGCACCTCTCAGAATCCGGATTGACCCAATCCTACCTGAAAGGAAACCTTCTTCGCTTAAAGGGAGATTTCAACCAGGCAATCGAGATCTTCACCGAATTAATTAGCCACAGTCGTCAACTGGGGGCCGAGCAGCAATTAATCGATGCCCACCGCGCATTAACTGAAGCCATTCTTGAGCCTTATCTACTTGGTGATCCCAATCACAGTGCACTCGATTTAGACATCGCCCTTAAAATGCTTGAAACTGCCCAAACAAAATCGGCAGACGAGACAAATTATTCCCAGATTGGCTCTTTATGCCTGAAGAGTGATATTTATACATCCAAAAAAGATTTTGCAAATGCCAGGCTGGCGTTAATGGAAGCCGAAGAGGCTTATCGCGCCCATCCCAATATGAGCGACCAGGTCAGGATTCTCCACGCAAATGCCAGAATAGAAGCAGGAGAAAAAAACTATCAGGAAGCGATTGTCTTGCTCACAGAACTGGATCGCATGCTTGAGAAGATGGAAGGACGCTGGTGGCGCGCGCGTGTATGGCTGGAGCTCGGTGAGATCCATCTACAAAGGAACGACCCGGAAGATGTCGACCAGGCACAGAATTATTTCCGTGATTCGCTGGCAGAATTTCTCTCAATGGGCGTGAATTATTACCCTGACATCATTACCGAAAAATTACGCCAGGTCAAACACCTTTCCCGGGCCCACGCGATTGCTCATCGCAAAATTTCTGAAGAAATGGTGCAGGCCGGACGGATACAACACAGCTTAATTCCCACACAATCGCCGGTGATCGATGGATACGATATTAATGGCACCCTGCTGCCCGCGCGTGAGACCTCCGGTGATTTTTATGATTTCATTAAACTGGACGATGGAAAACTTGGCATTGTTATTGCTGATGTCGGCGATAAAGGCGCCGGGGCTGCGCTGTATATGGCTATGAGCCGAACCTTGATCCGCACTTATGCAAGAGAAAGCCGGATGAGCCCTGAGCATGTCCTGCACGAACTCAACCGGCGTATCCTGATAGACACGGAATTTGGCATCTTTCTAACCGTCGTTTTCGGCATCCTGGACCCCGAACAGGGAACCTTTACTTATGTTAACGCCGGTCACAATCCACCCATCCTGCTCAGCCAGAAAAACGATCAGATCGAATTAACTGAGCTTAAGAAAACCGGCTCACTGGTTGGCATCTTCCCAGAAAATACATGGGAAGAAAAAACGATCACAATCCACAGCGGCGATGTGCTAATCCTCTATACAGATGGCATTACCGAGGCACAAAACGAAGACGATGAATTTTTCGGGATCGAACGGTTTGTTAAGACCTTGAAGGACAATTTCTCCCCATCCGCAGAAGATTTACGTAACTGCATTTTAGAAGATGTGCAGGCATTTACCGGCACGTCGCCGCGCTTAGATGACATCACCCTGGTCGTGATCGCGAAGCATCTCAATCATTCATGAAATACGATTTAAGAAAAAAGCCTGGCTGGAAGAGCCAGGCTCATTGCTGTTCAAGCAATTTTCACTGCGATATTTCAGCCTGATCCAGATCGGGTACACTTGCCGCCTTCTTTTTCTTGAAAACCACCTGTTCATCTTCAATATCGATCAAAACAGTATCGCCATAAACAAACTCACCCGAAAGCAAGCTGATGGAGAGCGGGCTTTCAACATGCTTCTGCAGGGCTCGCTTAAGCGGACGCGCTCCGAAAGCCGGGTCGTAACCTTCGTTAGCCAGCCAGAGTCTGGCTGCCTCTGACAATTCAACCTGTAAACCATGATCTGCCAGCCGCACCTGGATCTCTTTCATCTGCAGAACCACAATTTTCTCCATATCATCCTTTGAAAGCTGTGAAAACAGGATGATTTCATCGATGCGGTTGAGGAATTCGGGCCTGAAAGCGCCTTTGAGGGCTTTTTCAATTTTCTCCTTGTCGGCTTTATCGGATTCATCCGTTGAGCTCAAAAAGCCCAGGGTTCCACCCTTGGTCACGTATTCAGTCCCAAGGTTGCTGGTCATGATCAAAACCGTATTTCTGAAATCAACCACCCGACCCTGTCCATCGGTCAGGCGCCCATCATCGAGGATTTGCAACAGCGCATTCCACACCTCAGGATGCGCTTTCTCTATCTCGTCAAATAACACCACCCGGTAAGGGCGCCGACGGACAGCTTCGGTCAGTTGACCGCCTTCCTCGTAGCCCACATATCCGGGTGGGGCACCAAACAAGCGTGAAACAGAATGCTGTTCGCGGTATTCGCTCATATCAATCCGCACCAGCGCATCTTCATCGTCAAACAAGAAGTCAGCCAGGGCTTTTGCCAGTTCAGTTTTCCCCACGCCAGATGGACCGATAAAAATAAATGAGCCAATCGGTCTGCGCGGGTCCTTTAACCCGCTTCTGGCCCGACGAATAGCATCAGCCAGCGCCTCCACCGCCTTTGCCTGCCCAACCAGGTGTTCATGCAATCGGTCTTCCATTTGCAGAAGTTTGTCTTTCTCATCTTCCAACATCTGGGAAACAGGGATACCCGTCCACTGGCTGATCACCTCGGTGATGTCAGACACATCCACCACCTCATCAAGCTTGTGCTCCTGTTCCCAACGGTCACGTAGGTGATTAAATTCTCCCTCGAGGCGCAATCGATCAGATTTCAAGCGGGCTGCACGTTGATAATCGCGCTCAACACCCGCGTTTTCTTCCTCTTTCATCAGGCGATCGATCTCATTCTTCACTTTCTTAAGATCATCGGGCAGCGAATACAGGGTCACCCGCAGTTTGGCTGCAGCTTCATCGATCAGATCGATGGCTTTATCCGGTAAGCGCCGATCGGTGACATAACGGGCAGATAATTTCGCCGCCTGGACGAGAGCTTCATCGGAAAACGTCACTTTATGATGGGCTTCGTAGCGGTCACGCAGACCGTACAACATCTCTATCGTATCATCAACGGAAGGTTCTTCCACATAGATGGGTGCAAACCGCCGTTCCAGGGCTGCATCTTTCTCGATATATTTATGATATTCATCCAATGTGGTCGCACCGACGCACTGCAGCTCACCGCGTGCCAGCGCGGGCTTAAGCATGCTGGAAGCATCCATCGCACCCTGGGCTGCACCTGCACCTACCACGGTATGGAGCTCATCAATGAACAGGATGATTTCACCTTCCGAACGTTGGATTTCTTCAATGGACGCTTTTAATCGCTCCTCAAACTCCCCTCTGAAGCGCGACCCGGCGATCATGGCACCGAGATCGAGGGAAATAACCCGTTTGCCCATTAATATTTCAGGCACATCATCGGTGGCAACCTTTTGGGAAAGACCTTCAACAATTGCGGTTTTGCCAACGCCGGCTTCACCGATCAACACCGGGTTATTCTTCGTCCTTCGGCACAAAATCTGGATCAAGCGCAGAATTTCAGTATCGCGTCCTATCACTGGGTCCAGCTTTCCCTCACGGGCTAGTTGGGTCAGGTCACGCGAATATTTTTCCAGCGTGCGGTAACGTGTTTCAGCCTTAGGATCAGTCACCTTCTGACCGCCGCGCAACTCATCGATCGCATCCATCACACGCTGTCGGGTGATGCCCACATCTTCTAACAGGCGAGATGACGGCGTGTTGCGTTCGCTGAGGATAGCCAGGAAGAGGTGCTCCGTAGAGATGTAATCATCCTTCAAATTATAGGCTTCCTGGTTGGCCTGATCAACAATCCGTTTGACCCGCGGTGTGATTAATACCTGTCCGGCACCGCCACCAAAAATATTCGCTTTCGGACTGGTCCTCAGGATATAATCCAACCGCTCTTTGAAGTTTTCTCCATCGATATTAAGGGTCGCAAACAATTGTGGAATCACACCCTGAGGCTGCTCGATCAACGCCAGCAGGATATGTTCAGTATCAATCTGGGTGTGCCCATAACGTTGAATAATCTCAGCAGCGCGCTGAGCAGCTTCCTGGGCACGTTCTGTAAAACGATCAAATCGCATCATAATCGTACTTATCCTTAGTCGTGTGTGTAACCGAGTTCTGATAGAACATATGAATTATAACATTTTTACTGCTACACCGAAAGAATTATGACGAGAAGTATATAAATTATTAACAGTGTGTCAAAACAGGCTGCAAGATCTCAACCAGGCTCAATTCACAAGATCAGCATGGCATCGCCAAAAGAATAGAACCGATAACCCTCATCAATGGCAACCTGGTAAGCCTTGAAAATCAGATCACGTCCTGCAAAGGCACTCACCAACATCAGCAAAGTCGATTTTGGCAAATGAAAATTCGTAATCATGATGTCCACCGCGTTGAAAATAAACCCGGGCAGGATAAACAGATCGGTATGCCCACAACTTGCTGCAACCACCTGGCCATTCGCGCGTCCCCGAGCCGCTGTTTCCAGGGTCCGCACGCTGGTCGTTCCCACCGACACCACCCGCCCACCGGCTGCCTTGGCTGCATTAATTTGGTCAGCGGTTTGCTGGTTGAGCAGACACCATTCAGTGTGAATCTTGTGTTCCCTGGGGTCGGCTTCGGTCACGGGTGCAAAGGTGTCCAAACCCACATGCAGGGTTACCCTGGCAAACAGGATCCCCTGATCCAAAAGTTTTTTAATCAGCGGGTCTGTAAAATGCAGACCGGCGGTCGGCGCTGCAGCAGAACCCGGCGTGGTGGCATACACAGTCTGGTAACGTTCCAGATCATCCAGCCGGGTATGAATGTAAGGCGGTAAGGGCACATGCCCGACACGCTCAAAAAAAGGTTCGATGGGTTCGTCAAAGCGCAACCGGCGTTTGGGACCCTCCAGCACCTCGATAATCTCTACCTCAGGACCGCCCGCAATGGTCAACCGTCTGCCCGGTATCAAACCCTTCCCGCCCACCCATGCGGTCCAGGTACGAGCATCGTTTCTTTCCAGCAGCAGCAACTCCACCTTTCCTCCGCCAGGTTGTTTAGTAGCGAAGATGCGGGCTGGGATCACCCGGGTCTCATTAATCACCACAACATCGCCCGGCTTTAAAAAGCGGTCAATTTCCCAAAAACAACGGTGCTCAATTTTCCCCGTGCTGCGATCCACAATCATCAAGCGTGAATCGTGACGGGGCGTGATGGGGGTTTGCGCGATCCGATCCAGGGGCAGATCGTAATCAAATTCTGCAGTGCGCACTTTCGATCTCCAACAGATTTAGAACAACTTCTGCTGTGGATTCTGCCGATCAACCTCGATCCCCAGGTGCTCATAAGCGCTGTGCGTTGCCATTCGACCCTGGGATGTGCGTTCCAGGAAACCCAATTGCATCAAATAGGGCTCCACCACATCCATGATGGTATCCGGCTCTTCACTCACTGAAGCCGCGATGGTATTCAAACCCACCGGACCGCCATTGTATTTCTCAATCACACACAACAGCACCCGGCGATCCAATTCATCCAACCCGAGCTTATCGATATCCAACAGGTCCAGGGCAGCCTTCGAAACCTCCCCAGAGATCCTTCCATCAGCCCGAACCTGGGCATAATCCCGTACTCGACGCAGCATGCGCAGTGCCACACGGGGCGTGCCGCGCGCTCGACTGGCGATCTCCTTCACTCCAAGAGCATCAGATTCAATCTGGAGCAACCTCGCCCCGCGCTGAATGATCTCGATCAATGCGTCGACATCATAATAATCCACCCGGTAAGTTGCACCAAACCGGGCACGCAGGGGTGAAGTGATCAAAGCCAGCCGGGTGGTCGCACCCACCACGGTGAAATGTGGTAATTTCAAGCGGATAGAGCGTGCAGCAGGACCTTTTCCAATCACAATATCCAGCGAAAAATCCTCCATTGCCGGGTAGAGCACCTCTTCCACAACTCGACCCAGGCGATGGATCTCATCAATAAATAAAATATCGCCCTGGTGCATGTTCGTCAGGATGGCTGCCAGGTCGCCTGCTCGTTCAATCGCAGGTCCCGAGGTCACCTTGATGTTAACTCCCATTTCGTTCGCCAGGATATGCGCCAGGGTCGTTTTTCCCAGACCGGGCGGACCGTAAAAAAGCACGTGGTCAAGCGCTTCTGTGCGCAATTTTGCTGCTTCAATCAGAATCAATAAATTTTCTTTAATCTGCACCTGCCCGATTAACTCAGTCAGGTAGGTCGGGCGTAATGCCCGGTCAAATCGATCCTCAGGCTGTACTTCGCCATCGGTGATGCGATTGGATGCTGTTGAGGTCATAGGATCGATTATACCCGAACAAATTGTTTTTCTATCCACCAGCATGGTTGTTAAGTGGATCGATCACCCGGGCTTGGCTGACCTCCATCGGTCTTCCACCTGATTCCGATCAAGCCGACAGTGAAATCAAAAAAGGTGATATTATAGTGAAAACATCAAAACCGAGGAGAATCCATGCCAAGACAACCGATCAACATTGAAGATTTAAGCCTTCAACCCCACTTTTTATTCCATCATCGCAGTGTTTTACTGACTTGCGGGGATTACCTGACGGAGGATTTCAACGCCATGACCATTGGCTGGGGCGCGTTGGGCACCATGTGGAGCAGACCCTTTGCCTTCGTAGCGGTGCGCCACTCTCGCTACACCTACCAGTTCATGGAAAAATATGATTCATTTACCGTCTCAGCCTTTCCAGAACAATACCACGATGCCCTCAAGCTTTTAGGATCTCGCTCCGGGCGAGACGGTGACAAAATCGCGGCTTCCGGCTTGAATCCCGAAGCATCGGTTGCCATCTCTGCGCCGTCCTTCAAAGAAGCCGAGCTGGTGCTGGAATGCCACAAGATCTATGCAGACGATCTGAACCCGGCACATTTTTTGGATGAAACCATCGAGAATCACTACCCCACCCGGGACTATCACTGCATCTACTACGGTGAAATCGTTGCAGTAACCGGAATCGATAATTATCGGGCTTAATTAAAAAATCCCCTGATGAAATTTCTTTCATCAGGGGATGATGATCAATCATTTCAACGCCGGGAAAACAACTCGCGCAGGTTTGAAATAATCATATACACCCCGGTGATCACCACGCCAGCCAGGATAATATACCAGAAAAACTGAACCACGAGCACCATCAGGCTAAATACCGCCAGGATGATGGCAATCCACCGCACAAGGTTTGCCAATTGACGCTTAAATGCTGCTTCAATCGTGATCATCAACAGCAGCAAACCCACCAACCCATAACCCAAAAACGGTCGGGCAAAAATAACCAGCAAAACGACCGCGATAATCATCAAGCCTATGCTCACCGCAGCCCATATTTCAGCGACCCGGTTGAAGCGCAAGGATCTCTTTTCCTGCGGTTTGTGAGAGTGCTTAATGTGCGCCCGCAACAAAGCCATGTTTGGAGGGGCGTCTTCAACGTCGATTTCAGAAATAGCCTCCAGTTTTGCCTGTTCAACCGTCAGCCGGCGGCGTTTCTTAGCCAGCGTCTCGCGCTCACTTGCCAGTATTCGGTTAAGCTCAACAACCTCCGGTTGAAGGTGCGAGCTATCCTGAATGACCATCAAATCAAAGCCGAGCGCATAACATCTGCGCTGAAGTTCATCAATCTCCCTGGTTAAGTCATTGATGCCATTTTGCAAATCTGCTTTTCTACTGGCTAACATTGCGCCCTGCTCAAACGGTGGGACCACTTTTTCTAACCCAGCCCATCCCAGGGGATCAAACCAGGCCAAGCGTACGGTCCCATCGCGGTTGTAGCGAGGTCCAGCAGGGGCATCTTCGCCAGAAAACGGGTCCTGTGCATAAAACCCCCACAAGCCGCGATAATTCGTCACCCATTCCGGGGGAGGATCGATCACCACCGGCGGCGCCCAGGATGCCTCACAACCGAATCCAATTGAAAAGCCGTCACCTGTAGCATAATCAACAAAGGGAATCGAAAAAATCCGTTGACTCTTTTCTTCATCATTTGCCCGCGTTTGATTGTTTTGTGTAACCCGACTGAATAAATGATTCAGCCGATTTTTATACTTAGAGAAGAAACTTAAAATCGGCAGACTCAACTCCATCAGGTATTCACCTTCGGTGAAGTAACTGGCATGCGAACCCCCGCCCACAAACACAACCGGATGCTCGCCAACCTTTTGCAATTCAGGGTCAATCCAGTGTCGACGCAGGTCATCACCGGAAAAATTGTGGTTGGCATAAGCCACCCAGGCTGGTTGCACATCTCCCTGCTGGTCTTCATAAGCATAAACGTTGATCATTTCCCAATCGGCTTCATGATCATTGGCTCCATAAAAACCTGTGCGCCAGTTGTTATAGGGGTAAAAAAACCAGTACTGCAGGACAATCCATCCATTGTCGCGGATAACCCGCCCGTAATACTGAAAAGAACGGTTTTTTGCCAGCATTTCTTTAAAAGTCAGCATCGCTGCGACTGCAGAATCGCCAGGAACGCGACCGCGCAGCAAAAGGACCAGCGAAAAAGCCGTATCAACCAGCCGGGCCAGATAACCTACCCTTGCCAGTCGGCTGCGGCTGGGATTAAATTTTCCGGTCTTGATGGTCTTCCGTAACTCGTTCAAACGATATTCAGCCATTTCAGCCAGGTTCATCAGCGAGCTGAACTGCAGATAATGCACGGTCCTAGCCCCTTCCAGCTTCAAATGACCCAAATGTTCCAATTCCAGTTCGCCCGCTGCAATAATTTCTCTCGGGGGCAGCTTGGGCTCTTTCACCCACAGGCTGGACTTATTTACATAATCATCCACGTTGTAAGGAAAAAATTGTTCATCCCGGGAGAACTTTAAAATCGGTTCAAAGCGCTGTAGCAGGGAAACATCTTCGTGCTCAGACATACAACCCCTCCGCCAAATCTTCCCTGGGTAGCAGGAACCATTGGCGTACATCGCGATAATTCAAATACAGCACCATGATGATGCCCAGCGCCATTAACCAGTATGCCTGCGGTGCTCGATGCATAAAAAACAGACTTAAACCGCTACCAAGCGTGCCAATCTGAGCAAGCAATGCCAAAATCCATGCAAACCGTTTCCCCCGTGGAAAAGCCAGCCCAGCCATCAAGGACACAGCCGCAGAAACCTCAATCGCAACAAACAACAACACATCATAAAACAAAATCTCTTTATGAACGGTCTCTCCTGGCGTTCTTAAAACCAGGGCAACCGCCTCCTGTAATTCCATCCAGAAACGAGACCAGGAAGTAAGAAAAGACCAGCGATGTGTGAGTGAATTTAAGCCTAAAAATATTAATATCGCTGATTGCAATATCAGCAAAACCATCAGTATCGGGATTAAACGGGGTCGGGTGTGTGTCTCATTTGGCATAGGGTTTCTCTTCGACTGCAACCAGGCGGCTCCAGCTTCTTAACAAGAATTGGATTAATTCTATTGAAAAAACGCCTCTTTTGCAAGCTTATATTAAGAGCCGTAAGATAATCTCTAAATGAACGCGGTATAATCAAAATTACTCTAAAACCTGCGGAGAATATGATGACAGTTAAGAGAATTCGAGTTCTAATCGCAAAACCCGGTCTGGATGGGCATGACCGCGGAGCAAAAGTGATTGCCCGCGCCTTGCGGGATGCCGGCATGGAAGTGATCTACACTGGCTTGCGCCAGACACCTGAAATGATCGCTGAAGCAGCCCTGCAAGAAGATGTGGATGTGGTCGGTCTTTCAATTCTCTCCGGTGCGCACAATGCCCTCGTCCCCGCTGTGATTGAAAAATTGCATGCCAATGGACTGACCCATATCAAGGTGTTTGTGGGCGGAATCATCCCGGAACCTGATGTTGCCAGACTGCTCAAGCTCGGTGTGTACGCTGTATACGGCCCCGGCACCGATACACAGCAGGTGATTGCAGATATCAAACACGCCATCCAGATTTCAAATATTTGATCATGATTCAAATTGACCCAATCGCAATTCGCCAGGGAGACCGCCTGGCACTCTCCCGGGCGCTGACCGCGGTCGAAAACAATGCCCCAGAGAGCCGTGATTTACAATCAGCGCTGTTTCCCTTTACAGGCAAGGCGCACCTGATTGGTGTCACTGGCCCTGCCGGCTCAGGAAAAAGCACACTGGTCAACCAGCTCGCCAAGCACTTCCGCCAGGACAAGGATAACCAGCTTGCCCCAAAAGTTGCCATTATTGCCGTCGACCCCTCCAGCCCATTTACAGGCGGCGCTCTGCTGGGGGACCGCATCCGAATGGGCGATTTGGCTGGCGATAAGGGCATTTTTATCCGCTCGATGGCGTCACGGGGCGCTCTGGGCGGGCTGGCAAATCAAACCGCGGCCTTTGTCACCGTTCTCGACAGTGCGGGTTTTGACCTGATCATCATCGAAACCGTCGGCGCTGGTCAGGCAGAAGTCGATATCGCCAGCCTGGCGCACACCGTTATCGTCGTGGAAGCCCCGGGGATGGGCGATGATATCCAGGCGATTAAGGCTGGCATTCTCGAAATCGCCGACATCATCGTGGTTAACAAAGCCGATCGCCCTGGCGCTGAAAACACCATCCGCGCACTGCGGGTTATGCTGGAAATGGCTCAAAGAAAATTTGATTCTCATGCTGTTGCAGGAAAACACCTCCTGGATGCAACACCGGCACCCACTGCAGAAACGCAGCAACCTCAATCTGGCTGGCTCCCGACCATTCATTCCACAATCGCAGTCGATGGAAAGGGCATCGCTCCGCTGATTGACGATGTTCAGCGCCACCGCCAATTCCTCAGGGAATCGGGCGAGTGGCAGCAAAAGGAAGCAGCCCGCCTGCGCCGTGATGTGCATGCCCTCATCCGGGAAGCCCTGCTAACCCGATGGTGGGAAAAGCTGGATGAGAACCAGTTTGCACAGATTTTGGATGATGTCATCCACAGGAAATACAGCCCCATCGAAGCTGTGGAGAAATTATTGTAAATTCATGATCGGTGTTTTCCGATCAGATATAATAAAGTAAAATATTTTATGATATACAGGAGAAGAACTTGATGAAGCGCACCCTGATAAAAGATTTAGATCAGCACATCGACGAACAGGTGACCATCCAGGGATGGCTGCACACCCTGCGCGATCAGAAGAGCATGCAATTTTTAATCATCCGCGATCGCACCGGGCTGGTCCAGGTCGCCCATTATAAAAAGGGAAACCTCGACCTGGCAAAAACGATCTCTGACCTGGGGACAGAATCTGCCCTGCGCATCACCGGAAAAGTCGTCAAAAACGAGATTGTCAAATTAGGCGGTCTCGAAATCCAACTTGAGGACCTCCTGGTTGAAAACGCGGCTCAAGTCCCGCTGCCCTTTGAGCCCTTTGGCGAATACTTACCTGAACAAGATTTCCGTCTCGATTGGCGCTATCTCGACCTGCGGCGGGAGGTCAACCAACTTCTATTTGAAGTGCAAACCACTGCGGTACAGGCGATGCGCGAATTCTGGCTGCAGGAAAATTTTATCGAAATCAACTCGCCGAAGATCATGGGCGCCCCCAGCGAGAGCGGCGCTGAGCTGTTCAGCCTCCCCTATTTCGATACCACAGCCTATTTAGCTCAATCGCCCCAGTTTTATAAACAAATGGCGATGGCAGCGGGATTTGAGCGTGTGTTTGAATTTGGACCTGTATTTCGGGCTGATCCTTCCTTCACCTCGCGTCACATGACTGAGTTCACCGGCGTCGATATGGAGATGTCCTGGATTGATTCCCATGAAGATGTCATGAGGTTAACAGAACGCTGGCTGGCGCATACCATTCAACGCGTGGTTGAAAAGCATGCCTCTGAGGTTGAAACAAAATTGGGTCTCCACCTGGAAGCGCCTATGGTGCCTTTCCCGCGCATTTCCATGGCAGAGGCTCACAAACTGCTCAAAGAAATCGGCTACAAGTTGCCGCCTGAAAAGAAGTTTGACCTCGACCCCGGTGCAGAAAGGGCGATTGGCGCCCATTTCAAAGAAATCCAGGGACACGATTATGTCTTCATTACGGATTGGCCCTTTGCATCACGCCCTTTTTACCACATGCTTCATCCTGAAGAGCCGGGGCTAACGCGCAGCTTTGACTTGCTGGGCAAAGGGCTCGAATTGGCTACCGGCGCGCAGCGTGAACATCGCTATGACGTTCTCAAAGCCCAGGCGCTCGAAAAAGGGCTTTCGCTGGAAGTGATCCAGGATTACCTGAATTACTTCCGCTACGGAACACCACCTCACGGTGGCTTTGGCTTCGGTCTCAGCCGATTTATGATGGTTTTGTTAGACCTCCCCAATATCCGTGAAGCCGTGTACATCTTCCGCGGTCCGACCCGATTGACGCCATAATTTAAAGAAAGGTAAGATGCCATGCCGCACTTGTTTGGAAAGAGAATTCGCCTCAGGGCTGTTGAACAAAGTGACCTCGACATTTTTTGCCGTTGGATCAATGACCCGGAAATTACCGAAAATCTTTTATTGGTTTACCCTATGTCACAGGTCGAAGAGGCGCGCTGGTATGAAAACATGCTTCAACAACCGCCCAGTAACCATGTGATGGTGATCGATATTCAAACGGAAAAGCAACCCGATTCCTGGCAAGCAATAGGGAATTGTGGGTTCATGAACTTCGATTGGCGTAATCGATCCGCAGAAATCGGCATCATGATTGGTGAAAAACAGTTCTGGGATCAGGGTTATGGGACTGATGCCACGCTCGCTCTTCTTAAACATGGCTTTGAAACCCTCAACTTGCACCGTATCTGGTTGCAGGTCTACTCAAAAAATAAGCGTGGCATCCGTGCCTATGAGAAGGCAGGTTTTGTCCATGAAGGCATTTATCGACAGGCCCATTACCAGCATGGTCGATATTATGATGTCCACCTGATGAGCGTTCTTAGAAATGAATGGCAAACAAACGATCAATCCGATCGCGATGAATGAAAACAGGTTGGAACCATTAACCACAGCCTTTTTATCGGAGATAAAGCTTGTCGTTCAATGCGTTTAAAGTATTCAATTCAACACACGACCTGACTACAACCGTAACCAGAAAAACAAGGAGAATCCTATGCAACCCTTTCCCTCAAAACGAGCACCGGCCTTTGCAGACATTCCCGATGACAAATGGTCGGATTGGCGCTGGCAGCTCAGCCATCGCCTGAATTCAATTGAGGATTTCGAGCAGATCCTTACGCTAACTGAAAGTGAGCACCAGGCGCTTTGCCAGGTTGGTCTTTTTCGGGTGGACATTACGCCCTATTTCGCGTCACTCATCGACCCGGAAAACCCGCTGGACCCGATTCGCAAGCAGATCCTGCCAACGGCTGCTGAAATTCTGCCCTTTACCGGGGAAATGGAAGATTCCCTCTCAGAAGACGCCCACTCACCGGTGCCAGGTTTAGTTCACCGCTACCCCGACCGGGTTTTGATGCTGGTCACCACCCAGTGTGCCAGTTACTGCCGTTATTGCACGCGTTCTCGCATCGTGGGTGACCCCACCCAATCCTTTTCATCCAAGGACTTTGAGGCGCAACTCGACTATCTGCGCCGAACACCCCAGGTACGCGATGTACTCCTCTCCGGTGGCGATCCCCTGACCCTGGCACCCAAGGTCCTTGAACGCTTGCTGACCGCCTTACGAGAAATCCCCCATATTGAGATCATCCGCATTGGTTCCCGCGTCCCGGTCTTCATGCCCCAGCGCGTCACCGACGAACTGTGTGAGCTGCTGCAAAGATTTCACCCGCTGTGGTTAAACATCCACGTCAACCATCCCAACGAAATTACCGCTGAGCTGGCGGACGCCTGCGACAAACTGACCCGAGCAGGCATTCCCCTCGGCAATCAGTCCGTTCTTTTAGCAGGTGTCAACGACGACCCTGCCATTCAACGCAGGTTGGTCCACAACCTGGTTCGCCTGCGGGTCAGACCGTATTATCTCTACCAGTGCGACCTTGTCCAGGGCGCCGGTCACTTCCGCACGCCGATCGGTAAGGGTATTGAAATCATCGAATCACTGCTTGGCCACACCTCAGGTTTCGCTGTGCCCACCTATGTGGTGGATGCCCCCGGCGGCGGTGGCAAAATTCCCCTCACCCCCAATTACATCCTCAGTTATTCCGATCAAAAAGTCGTATTACGCAATTACGAGGGGTTCATCACCACCTATTATGAGCCGACCGAATATCAACCCATCGATCCTTCTTTAACAGCGCCTTTCAAGGGTGAAATCCTCGAGCCCGGGCAAAGCGGCGTTGCTGGCTTGCTGGCAGGCGATGCCATGTCCCTCAAACCCGCGGGTTTTGACCAGGTTCATCAGCGCGGCGGTGAGCCTCATCGACTGCGCGATCGCACTGAAAAATGGGTGCCGCGCGGCATCGGCGACGGGAAATCAGCGGATAACGAAGCCTGATCAGCCACGCAATAAGATGAATGATCCCGAGCGAGTGTTACCGCCCGGGATTTTTTATTTCTGAAGCACCGCAAATACGGTGAGAATGATGATTGTTTTATTGTTCGATCTTTGCATGTGTCATTTCTCAATTAAAATCGATTGGCTGATTTTCCCATCAGTTGCCACTTGATATGATGTAAAATAGGGATGATGTATTCACCTCTGACCAAGGAAACCCCATGCCTGAACGTCAAATTGATTTACTATTGCTGATCATCGTCTCTCAATCCCAGTCAAAGAAATTGATCGCCAACCTCAACAGGCAGCATTTTTACTTCACCGTTATCGATAGCAGCAGCAGCCTTTTCCAGGAACCAACAGTGTGTCTTCTGATGGGGTTAAATCATTCCCGGATCGACGCGCTGAATCGTTTGATCAACAAATACTGCCAGCCCTACCGGAAATTCATCCCGGTTCAGATGCGGGCCATCGGGGAACTCAGCCAGTTGCCTGTGATCGAATCGATCGAAGGCGGTGCAACGATTTACGGTATGCCCGTAGAACGCTTTGAACAGATCGGGGGTGAGCCGTGAAATTAATTTACGCCATCATCCATGAAAAAGACGCCGGGCTTGTGATCGAAACCCTGTTCGAGCACGGCTACACCGTCACCCGTATGGCAAGTACCGGCGGGTTTCTGCGTTTGGGAAATGTGACGCTTTTAATTGGAGTTGAACCGGACAAGGTGCCAGCAGTGATCGCTCTGTTAAAGGAATGTTGCACTCCTACCCACCCCAATCAGTATGCTGCGACCATCTTTGTGGTTGATATGCCTGTGTATAGAAAGCAATAGACAATTCGCGATTCACCATGAGAATTAACCAATTACGGGACCGTTCTGTGCGTATCCGGCACACAATAACCCGCTTCACCAGGGGCGGCGCCTGGGCAGCTGTCTTATCAGCCAGCCAACAGCGCAACCTGACCCTGTTTTTCTATGATGGTCTCTTTTCTGCCGCCAGCGATAAGATCATCCTGACTTACTTGACGATTTACCTTTTATCGCTTGGTATCACGCGGCAACAGATTGGCTTTCTCAGCTCCATCAGCAGTTTTTCTAACGCACTGCTGCTGCTGCCAGCCGCTTTTCTGGTTGAACGGTCGGGAAGGCGCAAAGAGATCACAACCACAAGTGCCATTATCAGCCGCTTGATGGTATTCCTGATGGCATTGCTGCCCTTTTTCCTGCTGGGCACGTCAGCCCTGGTGTGGATCATGCTGGCACTGGTGATCATTCGAGAGGCAGCGAATAACTTTGCCTACCCGGGTTGGATCGCCCTCATCGGAGATATCGTGCCGATTGAAGGTCGGGGACGCTATTTTGGCTCACGTAATTTCATCATGGGCCTCGCCGGGATGCTGGTTACCCTGCTGATGGGTGAATTCATCACCCGCATTGGCGAACCCCTGGGGTACCAGGTAGCCTTCCTCGTAGCGACATTATTGGCAGTTTTCGCAATTTTCTTTTTCAACCGCATCGAAGATCCACTCGCCGTCGAAAAAGTCGACCGACAACCTGACGATGCAGTCAGCGCCTCTTTCCTCGACAATCTGCTCAGCATATTTTCTTCGTTTAAGAAACACAACCAATTCCTGCGTTTCATCATCTTTGTTGCGGTTTGGAATTTCACCATCCAAATTTCGGGGCCGTTTTTCACCGTGCACATGGCGGAAACTCTTCACTTTACTGCAGCGATGATCGGGGTTGTTGCAGTCACGAATACGGCTGCCAATATGCTTGTTCAGAGGCAGTTTGGATTGCTGGCAGATAAGTGGGGTGACCGCACGGTTTCGATCGTGCTTGCCTTCTTAATCCCGCTGGTGCCCCTTATTTGGGGTTTATGGGTCAGAGTCTACTGGCATGCCATCGCTGTTGAAATCCTGTCAGGTTTATTATGGGGCGGGTTCAACCTGGTTCACTTTAACAGTCTGCTTACGCAAACCCCTGAAGATCAACGGGCGCGTTTTTCTGCCTATTACCAGATCATCGTCACCCTCTCAATGGCGCTTGGTGCAGCCTTTGGGTCGTTTTTGATCCCCGTGATCGAATTCGTGGGCGTTACCCTCGCATCAACTATTGGGCGCCTGATTGCGGCCGTAATTTTCCTGGTCCTGGTCAAGGAAACCAGCACCCTCGAACAGACCTCACCCGATTAATACCTTGCCCTGTCAAGGGGGTGGACCGGTAATATTTTTCAAGACCGGCACACGGCTTGTTGTGCATCAAAAACAAGAGAGCCCCACGAACGCCAGCATCATAAGGGGATCATCTCCACCAAGTCGGGAATACGTCAATTTATCTTGACCGGATGAGCTTCGGGAATGATTCTAAGGCTTTCTTCGCAATTCGATCTGCAGTCGCATTTGCGCTAATGTTATTCCAGCAGCAATTCGCCGGGTAAATGTGTATAAAAATTGTTAATATTACTGATAAATATCATATTATTTATCATATTTATGGTAAAATAATCTCAGTTACTCAATAGGTCAGGAGTTACCATGCTGGAAAAAATCTACAAGTCCGATGCGGAATGGCGGGCTCAACTCACCCAGGAGCAGTACGCGGTAACGCGTCGCAAAGGCACCGAACCGCCCTTCTGTGGCAAATTTTACGACCATCAACAACCGGGAACCTACTCCTGTGTGTGCTGCGGTTTGCCATTGTTCTCGTCAACCGCCAAATTCATCTCGAGTTCTGGCTGGCCGAGCTTTTTCGCACCGATCAATGAAGATCACATTGCATACCACGCGGATGACAGTCACGGCATGCACCGAACGGAGATCACCTGCGCCCGCTGTGATGCCCACCTGGGGCATGTCTTCAACGATGGCCCCCAACCAACCGGCTTGCGCTACTGCCTGAATTCAGTCGCATTAACTTTCATACCTGAACACGATCAGGAGGCAAGCGCATGACAGAAAAAATCGCCACCTTTGCTGCTGGCTGCTTTTGGGGTGTTGAAGCCAGCTTTTCAAAAATTGCCGGTGTTCTGGACACCGTCGTTGGTTATACGGGCGGCACCTTCCCGAACCCCAGCTATCAAATGGTCTGCACAGGCAACACCGGACATGCCGAAGCCGTCCAGGTCACCTTTGATCCGCAGAAGATCACCTATACAGATTTGGTCAAAGCCTTTTTCGACCTGCACGATCCAACCACCCGAAACCGCCAGGGTCCGGATGTGGGGTCGCAATATCGCTCGGTCATTTTCTATCATGACCCGGAACAGCAAAAAATCGCTGAACAGGTCAAATCAGAGTTGGACGCATCGGGAAAATACCGCTATTCTATCGTGACCCAAATTGTCCCGGCTGGTGAATTCTACAGAGCTGAAGAATATCACCAACAGTATTACGCCAAACACATCTTGAGGAGATGTTAAGCTTTTAATATTTTTCAACCACAGAGCATTAATCAAAATCGACTTATTTTTTTTACCTGACCGGCCTTGTTAAGGTATAATTCTTGTATGCCAAGAATTAAAAATCAACCTGAACAAGATAAAATTTTAGATATTGATCGCCGTGTTGCCATTCTCATCGATGGTGACAACGCCCAGGCTTCATTGATCGAACAAATACTGGTCGAAGCCGGAAAATTCGGCAACGCCACCATTCGACGCGTTTACGGTGATTGGACCACTCCCAATATGAACTCGTGGAAAGATATTTTAAACATCCACGCCTTTCAACCCATACAGCAATTTCGCTACAGTGTTGGCAAGAATGCCACCGACAGCGCCATGATCATTGACGCCATGGACATTCTGCACTCAGACCAGGTCGAAGGTTTTTGCCTGGTTTCCAGTGACAGCGATTACACCCGCCTGGCCACACGGATCCGCGAAAGCGGTTTGCTTGTGGTTGGCATCGGTAAAAAAAATACGCCCCGAGCCTTTGTCAGCGCCTGTAATGTTTTCATTTACACTGAAAACCTCAAGCGGCAAAGCCAGAGCAATGGTAGCAGCAGTCGCCGTAAAACCAATCACCTCAGCGAACAGGAAAGAGAGCTGGTCGAACTGGTCAGCCAGGCAATCGACATGGTCGGAACCGATGATGAAGGCTGGACCCGACTCTCAGAGGTCGGTACAGCCCTGCGTCGGATAGATCCCGGGTTCGACCCGCGTTCTTTTGGTTACCGCCAGCTCAGCCAGTTGGTTAAAGGCAGCAGTCGCGACTTTGACATGCGCAAAGTAGCCAATGGCGCCATCATTGAATTGCGCCTGAAAGATTGAAACCCATGAACACCGCTGGGGCGCGTTCGCGCGCCTCAGTTTTATAACTGTCCACGACCAGAAAGAGCCAGTCCAATGACCCATCCCTTCAACCTTGATATCATCTTCCAAGCCATTATTTTTGCTACCCGCAAACACCACGGACAGGTTCGCAAAGGTGAGCTGGCTGCGCCGTATATCATCCATCCGCTGGCAGTTGCCCGGGAAATATTTACCACTGGCCAGGTTGACGATCCGCAGGTTCTGGTCGCAGCTATTTTGCACGACACTCTCGAAGACACGGATACAAAACCCGAAGAAATTCGCTCTCTTTTCGGTGAAGAGGTCTTGAATATTGTGCTTGAGGTCTCTGATGATAAATCACAGGAAAAAATGTGCAGAAAACAACTCCAGGTGATCAATGCACCAAACCTGTCTTACCCGGCCAGAATTGTCAAACTGGCTGACAAATTGATCAATTGCCGCGACATCCTCTATTTTCCGCCCTACAAATGGCCCCTTACACGCCGCCAGGAATATATCCAATGGTCGGCAGATGTGATCGCTCAAATTCGCGGCACCAATGCCAACCTTGAAGCTGCTTTTGACGAATTATTAATCAAGGCACAAGCCAGGCTTGAATTCCACCTCGAGCCCTTTGAACTGGTGGACAACCGTCCCTGGGGGCCTGGCGCCACTGACAAGTGTGCATAGGAGGAAAATATGCCATCGGTATACCACGAACCCGAACTGACCCAACCGGTTCAACTCTGCGATTCACGCGGCAATCTCAATCCCGACGCTATTGGATGGAGCCGCCACCCGCTGCACGACTGTAATTTGCGCGGGCATTGGCTACGTAAAAAGCGTTGGAATTACTGGGCGATCACCAGCCCAACTCACTTTTTTTCCGTCACCCTGTCGAACATTGACTATATGGGCTTGCCCTTCGTTTACTTACTCGATTATGAGACCAAAACATTCTTCGAAAAGACGCTCCTCGTCCCCTTCAGCGCTGGGCTTTACCTGCCGCCCGAAGCTGATGGCGATATCGTTTTTAAGGGGAAAGCCATGCCCATTTCCATGGTCAAAACCGAGGGTGGCACCCGGTTGTCCGTTGAATGCCCCGATTTTGGAGGAAAGCCGCTCTATGCAGATTTCTTTGTGCATCGACCAGCAGGTCATGAAACTCTCAACGTCGTCATCCCCTGGTCTGAAAAACGCTTCCAGTTTACCAGCAAACAGAACACCCTCCCTACAGAAGGCACCCTGCGTTGGGGTGACGACCTGGTGCAATTTGACCTGGCGAACACCTTCGCCTGTTTGGATTTAGGACGCGGTATTTGGCCTTATCAATCCTTCTGGAATTGGTCCAGTTTCTCAACGCGCCTTCCGGATGGTCGCACCGTGGGCAGCAACCTGGGCGCTGGATGGACCGACGGCACCGGCATGAACGAGAATGGACTGTGCGTGGACGGTCGTCTGACTAAAATCAGCGAGGATGTCAAATTTGATTATGACCGCGAAAATTTCCTGGCACCCTGGCATTTGCACACAACCGTCACGGATCGGGTAGACCTGGTGTTCACTCCCTTTTATGAACGCCATGCAAAAACCGATGCTCTGCTGGTGCGCTCTGAAGTACATCAAATGATCGGTCACTTTAAAGGCACGCTAAAACCGGATGAAGGCGGTCCCATCTACATCGAAGATGCTGTCGGTTGGGCTGAGGATCATCATGCACGCTGGTAAAGCTGTTATAAATGACCGTTAATCCCAACCCTTTAATGCCTGTTTCGAATTCAAAGTAGAAGATTCCGGGTTCTGTATTCATTAAAAAGCAGTGTCCAACAGGTCATACCAAACCACTAAACGTTGCTCTATTGAAAACACGCGCTTCATGGAAACGGACCACATCAACCAGTTACCCATCTTTGCTGGCCTGGCGCAAGAAACCCGGTTAGAACTTGCGCGGCGGTCGTATATCCGCGAGTTGCCAGCCGGTCACACCCTGCTGCTAGAAGGGATGCCAGCTGAATCCGCTTATGTCCTCGTCTCGGGCGAAGCCAGGGCCTTCCGCATGAACAGGGAAGGCCGGGTGCAGATCCTGGCGCGTTTCAAGCCTGGCGACCCTATCAACATCATTTCACTGCTGAATTCAGATAAGCTCAATCGGGCGACGATTGAAGCCCTGAGCCCGATGACCGTCCTTGTGATCCGATCAACAGATTTTGAGGCTCTCATCACCCGCTACCCGGATTTTTCCAAGATGCTCTTGCATCACCTGGCTGATCGCCTGGCAAAGATCACCGACCTGGCAGCGGGGCTGTCGTTGTTTGCGGTGCGGGCGCGCCTGGCGCGTTTCCTGATTGAACTGGCTGATCTCAGCCCGTCTTCAACAGGTTGGACCCAGGATGAAATTGCCGCCCACGTCGGCACAGTACGAGACGTGGTCGGTCGCCTCCTGCGGGATTTTGAAGCTGGAGGTCTGATCCAGCGTCAACGCGGCCAGATCATCCTCTTAGACCGAGAAAAATTGATCCAGGCTGCTCGCGAATGACAGCACCCATCTTGATCATCTTTGACGACTTCGATGTGACAAAAGTCGTATGGAACGACGAGGATTTTGGATAAGATCAATCTACACACAATCAGGAATAACCATGTCTGAACGAATCCTGCCGAGTATCAATCTTTCCCTGTGCACCCGCTGCAACCTGTGCGTTTCGCAATGTCCTGAGCTGGCGCTGATCATGACCAATGATGGCCCTATCTTTGTTGACCTGATCACATGTTCCTATTGCGGCGTGTGCGAAGAACTCTGCCCAACTGGCGCAATCCGGGCGCCATCATCTGTCGTCTGGAGTGTGCGCTGAACGAAATACAAACAAACCAAACTGGAATACATTAACTGGAGGAATCAATGAGCAATCTTATCAATAATGCCGACCAACGCAAACAAGCCCTGAAGGAAGTTATTCAACGCCTGCATGACGGCGAAACCGTTGAAGAATTAAAGAAAAAATTTGGCCACGTCATCAGCGGCGCCACCGCCAGCGAGATCGCTGAAGCCGAACGTGCCCTGATCAGCGAAGGCACCTCTGTAGCTGACATTCAGCGCTTATGCGACCTGCATGTCGCTGTCTTCCAGGACAGCCTCGATCAGGAACCCACCCCAGAATCCCTGCCGGGGCATCCCGTTTACACGTTTCGCATGGAAAACGAGGTCATCCTGCGCTTACTGGAAACAATGGAAGAAACCCTTCATAAATGGGAGGACGGCGATTCAAATGCTTTGACATCCTTAATCAAGCAAACGGAAAACCTGGGAGCGCTTGAAAAACACTACTCCCGCAAGGAAAACATCCTCTTTCCTTACCTCGAAAAGAAGGGCTTTGAAGGCCCAGCGACGGTGATGTGGGGTGTGGATAATGAAATTCGCGCTCAGATCAAAATGTTCAAAGAATCCATCCTCGACCCTGAACCGGATGTCATCGAAGCCACCAAGTATTTTGAGACTATGTCTGACAACATTGTTGAAATGGTTTACAAAGAAGAGAAAATTCTCTTCCCGGCTGCTCTTGATCGGCTTACCGAGCAGGAGTGGGCAGAAATCCGCAACCAGGAAGCTGAGATTGGTTTTGTAGGTGTCGAGGTCGGCGATGAATGGCAGGCACAAGCCGAGGCTATCGTTGCAGAACCCGAAGCATCGCCTGCAACCGACCCATCAGATTTAGCAGAAGAGTTGGTCTCCCTGTCCACCGGCGCGCTGACCCGCGAGCAGATCAACCTCCTGCTGACCCATCTCCCCGTGGACGTAACCCTGGTGGATGAGCACGATCGCGTGCGCTATTTCTCCCAGGGCCGTGAGCGCATCTTTGACCGTTCACCCGCGATCATCGGTCGCGAGGTCACCAAGTGTCACCCGCCTCAAAGTGTGCACAAGGTCACCATCATCCTGGATGATTTTCGCGCCGGAAAGCGAGATGTAGCCGAATTCTGGATCCCGATGGGCGATCAATTCATCCACATCCGCTATTTCGCCCTGCGCGATGCCGAGGGTACCTACAAAGGCACGATCGAGGTTTCTCAAAACGTGACCGATATCCGCAACCTCGAAGGCGAGAAACGCCTGCTGGACGATTCCCCCGGTTACGACAAATAATCTCTCCCTGGATTAAAACCAATCAGGCTGTCAAATGGACAGCCTGATTTTTTTTCACGAGTGATGGGCTTCAGGATTTTATCAGTCAGCCGCAACCCGGCTCTTTCTTTCAGAAGAAGGATTAAGGAGTGATTTTCTCGCAACCAGGTTGGATTATTTGCCGGTCTTAATGGCATGGTTTCACAATTTTATCCGCAGAGTTTTGATCTCAAAGGGACGGAATTCCAAGGACAAAACTCCATCAGAAGAATCCAGACTCTCCAATTCCCTTTCTAGCATGTCTGTTCGATAAGCCGCCCTGAGCGGCAAGCTGGTGCTCAGCTTAACCCGGGTGCGGGTGCCCATCGCTTCATACAGCCGCAGCACGATCACACCCTGCGAACCATCCTCAGCCGGCTTGACCGTCTCGAGGATGATGTTTGCCCGGTCCAGGCTGAACAGTGACCGCGATCCTGCCTGGCCAGCAAACGCCTGCGGGGGCACATTTAATTGGTATCCCTGCCGGATCAGATCGGAATTGACAAAGGCGCCTTCCCAAAAATAGAACGCGTAGGTAAATTCCTGTCGACCGCGGTCAGCGTTCATATCCGGTGCCAATGGGGATTTCAACAGGGTGAGGTTGATGCTGTTATCCAGCACGTCCACGCCATACTTACTGTCATTCAAGATTGCAAATCCGCGCCCGGCTTCAACCAGGGCTGTCCATTTATGATTGCAAACTTCGAAACGGTCGCGATCCAACTCGCGTGAGCGGTGCGTTGGTCGCTTCAGGTGACCAAACTGGATCTCATGCAGGGCTTCATGGGCGAAATAATTCACCGGGAAATTCACCTTCAGCAGCTTGTGGCGTTCCTGCCAGTCGATCACCGTGTGAAAATCCACACGCCGGCTGTTCCGACGCAGCACGATCGTCTGGGTCATGAGGGAGTGGTTTAGTTTTCGCCTGACGACAAGGCTGGCAAAAAGCGGACCTTCAGCGAAGATTTCAATATCGGCTGGTTCACAGATTTCCACCGGGGTATGCCGGTACATGGAGTCAAGATCCCAGGCGTCAAAAGCACTGGGGATATCCTGGTACATCGCCAATTGATTGCAGATGCCTTCTGCCAGCTCGTAATCCTTCGCCTTATCATAAATACTGGTGATTTCCCCGAATTCGTTGAACCGCACCCTGACCAGGTCATTTTCCAACAGATCATTTCGCACTTTGAGTGTGTTTTCCAGAATGGATGGCTTCCCGAAGGCGAAGCTTTCCCAGCCGCACGCTGGCAGGTTGACTTCAGCAAACGACTTTCCGCCTGTGGTTTGCAGAGGCATTGATGTGCCATCGCCCGCTTCCAGGCCTGCAATGTCACCAGGGATCTCTACCAGTTCTGTTCGCGGCCACGAGAGGCTGTTAAACACGCTGATTCCACCCTGTGTTCTCGCCAGCGCCCGCCCGATATTTCGCAGTGCATCTTTTGACCAATTTACCACATTGGATAATTGTGCTTCTGCCTCGTCGTGGACTCTTGCAATCGATGATCCGGGCAAAATATCATGGAACTGGTTCAGCAACACCGTTTTCCAGGCTGCGTCCCAGGCTTGATATGGGAATTCATAGTCGGTCAGTGCTGTGGCAGCAGCTCCCCACAGCTCCACCTCTCGCAGGGCAAGCTCACTGCGGCGGTTCAACGCCTTGGTACGCGCCTGTGAGGTGTAGGTACCGCGATGAACCTGGAAGTACAGCTCGCCCACATACCGATCCTTGGGCCACCCGACCTCATCCTGTGCCTTGAAGAATCTCATCGGGTCTTCGATCCGAAATTTTGGTGCGCCTTCCAGGTCCTTCAACCGCCGAGCATATTCCAGATGTTCCCGGGTGGGGCCGCCCCCGCCATCTCCATAGCCAAAGGGAAACAGGCGGGTTGAGAAGCCATCTTTTTGCACGCGTTCGTTCCAGCGTTGGATCACCGTTCTCGGTCTGACCTCACTGGTGTAATCGTTGTGAAAATGTGCTTTAACCTGGGAGCCGTCGATGCCTTCCCAAATAAAAGTGTTGTACGGGAATGTTTCCCCGCCATGGTAAGCCCAAAAGATCTTCTGTGTGGAAAAATACGACACGCCGCAGCCCAACATGATCTGCGGCAATGCGCCTGAATAGCCAAAAACATCCGGCAGCCATAACAGATCGCAGTCCACACCGAATTCATCCCTGAAAAAACTCTTGCCGTGTACCAGTTGCCGAATCAGGCTCTCACCGCTGGACAAATTCGTGTCCGGTTCAACCCAGGCAGCTCCATCGGGGATCCATTGGCCGCGTTTGACGGCTTCCTGGATCTTCTCGTAGAGTTCCGGGTACTTCTGTTTGACCATAAGATACAGTTGCGGCTGGCTTTGGAAGAAACGATATTCCGGATAACGCTCCATCAACTTGAGCTGGGTGCTGAAGGTGCGCGCACATTTTCGCTCGGTTTCTGCCAGGGGCCACAACCAGGCCACGTCGATATGGGCATTGCCAAAACCAAACATCTCCGGCGTTGTCATGCCATTTTTCTTTTCCAGCAGGGGTTTGAGCCGTTCCCGCGCGGCCTGCAAGCTGGTCAGCATATCTTGATGCGGCGCTTCAAAATCAGCGATGAGCGTGAAATCTTTTAACCCCTCGTCGATTTCCATCACGCGCAAGGATTCCGGGTCAATGTTCTCGCGCAATTCCCACAGCGTTTCAACGTCAATCGCCAGTTGGAAGGCAACTTCCTGCCAGATGCCAAAAGAACTGTGCCCAAGAACGCATTGCCGATCAGGCGGTTCGGGAACTGTCTCCCGCTCCGGGGGTGTGGGCCCGCTGCGCCACTCCTGCGGACCGTGCCCGGCATAGGCTTCCAGCACAACAGCATAGGACCTGCCTGCCTGCGCCACATCACTGATCGGGATAAACTGGTGTTCTTTGTCAATCGCTCCCGCGTGGACGCCGTCGATGAATACGGCTGCCTCTCCTCCCACATCCAGTCTGACCGTAACCATCTGCCCATCTGCTGCCTGCGGCAGGGTAAACTCACCCCTGAACCAGCCATACTCCCATTTCGCCCCCCAACGTTGGCCGGGCGCGATTGCCGAATAACTCAATCCTGACTGCGCGTCATCCAGGCGGTATTGATCCTTTGTAAAGCTTGCTTCAAACGAAATTTCGCCTAAAGGCAGGTAGAAATGTTTTGACAGTTCTTCCCGCCAGGCCATGATCCGGTGTCGCCATTCTAAAGTTAGACTCATCAGTATCCTCTCTTAACACCACACTTTTTCGTTGTATTTACAATCCCTTATTCGCAGTCCGTACGGCTGATGCGTTCAATCGCCAAAAATTGTGCCAATATTGCGCGCGCTGACCAGCCAGGGATGATCTAAAGGCACCGGTTTTTCAGACTGAGCAACGTCTTCAATCGGGACAGATCCTGTCCTTCCATCGTGGATGCCGACCATCACCCCAAACTTATTTTCAGAAACCAGGTCCGCCGCGTAGGCCCCCAATTGCGTAGCCAGGATGCGGTCCGTGGCGGAAGGGGTGCCTCCGCGCAGCAAGTAACCCAAAATCGTAATGCGGCTTTCGATCCCGGTGCTGTTTTCCAGTCGGTTAGCCAACTTCAACGTTTCTCCGGTGTACTTGCGTTTCAGTTCAGCCATCCGTTCACGGTGCTCATCAGCACTTTGATCCTTATGGGTCTGCTGGTTCATCTTCATCGAACGCTCGAAGAAATCCACCAATTCGGAAGACTGTGCACCTTCAGCAACAGCCACGATGCTGAAAAGTTTTCCCGCCTGATTGCGCTTTAAAATCGCTTCAGCAAGTTTATTAAGATCATAAGGAATTTCCGGGATCAAAATTACATCTGCACCGGCTGCAAGTCCAGCAGACAGGGTGAGCCAGCCAACTTCCCGCCCTAAGAGCTCCACAATGATGATGCGATGCGTGCTGTTGGCAGTGCTGTGCAAACGGTCAATCGCCTCCGTGGCGATCATCCTGCTTGTGTCAAAGCCGATGGTGGTATCCGTCAGGGGCATATCATTTACGCCAGATTTCGGCAGCGTGATCACATTTAATCCAGCCTGTATCAGGTGCTGTGCAGCATCCATCGTCTCACGCCCGCCAATACACACCAGCGCATCCAGTTGATTTTCCTTGTAAGCCGCCAGGGCTTCGCCAGTTTTGTCCAGTATCTGGTTATCTTCCACAACCTGGTGCGGTACCAATCGACTGGTCCCCAGTATGGTGCCGCCAGCCGTAAGGATATTGGAAAGTGCATCACCGCTCAAATCAACGGTATGGTTGGAAATCAAGCCTTCAAAACCGTCACGAAACCCAATTATTTGCATCCCGTGAACCTGCCTGGCTGTTTTTCCAAAACCTCGGATGGCTGCGTTCAAACCGGGGCAGTCACTGCCAGCGGTCAATATCCCGATTTTCTTTGTCATGGCGATTTCCTTCCTGATATCAATCATTCAATCTCCCCTATTATACTCATTACCAGCCTATGTTCTGAAATTCAAACCCCTTTTGAATGACACGACAATCATACCGATGTAAATACATGCCTTTTAAAAATTTTCAACTCACAAAAATTGCCTTGATCATGCTGATATTATTGCCGTGTGAGCGCTGCTTGATTTACGCACTGTCAAAATCAATTTTTCAATGCGATAGTGTCAACCCGAAGAAGTCCATCTCGAGATCATCGCTTGGTGTGCACGATAAACAATCATCAAACATCGAAAATCAACGCAAAAACTCGTGTTTACTGATTTTCTGTATGTTGAACCGGGTAAATTGAGTTGCAGAAACAATAGGTTCGTTATAAAATAGTAAATGAATTAATATTGCCAGGAAGTCAGTGAAAGGAGGTTGAATCGAGAAAGGCGAAAACCAGGATCGTTTTTATTGGCTGAAGACAGCCAACCAGATCAAAGGATTCGGCAACAAGATTTTTCTGCCGCACTTCTAATTTTTGATCTGGGCATTCGCTTTTTATGAAGGATTATTAACCCCGGATCTTTGATGAATTTTCTTGTCATTGATCAATCGCAACCCTTGCACGTAAACCTTCACATCATATTAAGGAGATTTTATGTTTAAAATTACAACTCGCACAATTGTTGCTATTGGCATCGGTGCTGCACTTTTTATGCTTTTATTCATGTACGTGAAAGTCCCTTCACCCATCCCTGAAACAAGCTTCATGACCGCCTATGGATTAGGTGCATTCATGGCAACGATCTTTGGGCCGATTGCAGGCGGTTTAATCCAGTTCATTGGTCACGCATTGTCGGATGCTATTCAGTATGGCTCGCCCTGGTGGTCCTGGGTGATTGCCAGCGGCGTAGCCGGTTTTCTGTATGGTCTTGCTTTTAATCGGACCCGTGTCGAAAAAGGTGAATTTAAAGGCAAGGACATCCTCACATTCAATGTGATCCAAATTATCGGCAACGTGATTGCCTGGTTAATTATTGCACCAGTTCTTGATATCCTCATTTATCAGGAGCCCGTCAAGCTGGTTTTCACGCAGGGCGCAGTAGCCGCACTGATGAACAGCGTCAGCGTCGGTGTTTTTGGAACCCTGTTGCTGATTGCTTATTCAGCCACACGCACAAAAAAGGGCAGCTTGAGCAAAAGCTAAGTCGATCATCATTTGATTGAAACCATGGATAGCTGCGGTTGACAATCCTCAGCTATCCATTATTTAACCCCACACCGTCAGGGTATCGTCAGAACAGCATGAATCTCGTTATTTGCTGCCCAAACCATAAAGTTATGCAAGCTACCTGAAATAATCAACCCTGGACAGTGCCAAAAAAGAGTCAGCATGGATTTACAACCGATTATCGAATTTAAAGATTTTTCATTTCAATACTACAGCCAGGTCGATCCTACACTTTATAATATTAATTTATCCATCCTCCCGGGCGAAAAAATCCTCATTGTTGGGCCCAGCGGAAGCGGGAAAAGCACGCTTGGTAATTGTATCAATGGCTTAATTCCCTTTGCATATGATGGTGAAATCACGGGCGATTTGCTGATCAACGGTGAATCAACCCAGGACAAAAATATTTTTGAGTTGTCAAAATCCGTCGGCACAGTCCTTCAGGATTCAGACGCCCAGTTTGTCAGCCTGACCGCCGGCGAGGATATCGCCTTTTCACTTGAAAACGACAATGTACCCAACGCCGAGATGCATGAGCAGGTGAAAAAAGTATCCCAGATGGTTGATATGCAAAACTGGCTGACCTCATCTCCCTTTGAACTTTCGGGCGGGCAAAAACAACGTACAACCCTGGCCGGGGTGCTTGTCAACGACGTGGATATATTGCTGTTTGATGAACCCCTTGCCAACCTCGACCCCGCCACTGGAAAAACAGCGATTGAGATCATCGAAGAGATTTGCTCCAGCGTGAATAAAACCATCATCATCATTGAACATCGTCTTGAAGATGTCTTGCATCGATATGTGGACCGTATCATTGTGATTAATGAAGGTCGGATCATCGCCAACACAAATGCCCATGCACTGGTCAGCTCAGACATCCTGACAAAAACGGGGATTCGTGAGCCTTTGTATGTCACAGCATTAAAATATGCCGGTGTGCCAATCACGGAAAGTATTCAACCAGGATATATCACGAGTGTAAAAGCCCACCAATGCAAAGACGCCCTGACAGCCTGGCAGGCGAGCATCCAACCGCCACAGGTCCA
Source organism: Brevefilum fermentans (assembly GCF_900184705.1). NCBI lineage: Bacteria > Bacillati > Chloroflexota > Anaerolineae > Anaerolineales > Anaerolineaceae > Candidatus Brevifilum > Candidatus Brevifilum fermentans. The sequence continues at coordinate 2,072,997 of NZ_LT859958.1, forward strand.
GGAAGAAAAACCCACGGTTCTGAAAGTCGAAAACCTTAACTTTTCGTATGATGGCATCAGAAATGTCCTGGAAGAGATTAATTTTGAATTAAAAGAGGGCGAAATGGTCTCCCTGATCGGCAAAAATGGATCCGGCAAGAGCACCCTTTCCAAATTAATCTGCGGTTTTGAAAAACAAGATCAGGGAATAATTTCCTACCGTGGCAATGACACCCGGGATAAATCAATTAAGGAGCGCGCTGAAATAATCGGGCTCGTGCTGCAAAACCCCAACCAGATGATCTCTAAAAATCTGATTTTCGATGAAGTCGCGCTGGGTTTGCGCTTTCGCAAGATCCCTGAAGAGGAAATCGTTCCCCGGGTCGAAAAAGTGCTGGATGTTTGCGGTCTGGCTCCCTTCATCGAATGGCCGATTTCTGCCCTCAGCTATGGCCAACGAAAGCGCGTCACCATCGCGTCCATCCTGGTTATGGGTTCTGAAATCCTGATTCTCGATGAGCCCACCGCGGGTCAAGATTACCGCCATTATACAGAAATCATGGAGTTCCTGGTCGAGATCAACAAAATGGGTGTGACCATCATTTTGATTACTCACGATATGCACTTGATGCTGGAATATACGCCCAGGGCTCTCGTTCTTGCAGAAGGGCACCTGATTGCAGACGCCCCTGCATCTTCCGTCCTCACCGATCTTCAGATTATTCAAAAAGCAAACTTAAAGGAGACTTCTCTTTACCATCTGGCACAGATGGCCGAGATTCCGGATAGTACTGCCTTTGTGCAGGGTTTTATCAACTATGAAAGGAAACTCAAAAACCGATGAACGCAAAGACCAAGTTATTTTCTTATGACATCATCGATTCGCCCATCCGCAGCCTTTCAGGGTTAACAAAGTTGATTTGCTTCCTTCTGCTCACCTTCGCGGTCATGTATTCCTACGACATTCGGGTCATTTTAGCGGTGATGCTCTTCGCAGCCTATATCATGAAGATCTCAAAGATCAAGTTTTCTCAAATCAAGCTGATGGTGATATACGTGTTGATCTTTGTGCTGACCAATGCGGTAATTTCTTTCCTTTTCGCACCTGAAATGGGCGTTGAAATCTATGGGACTCGGACAGTCCTTATTGAATTGCCAGGCAAGTTTGACATCACAGCAGAGCAGTTATTGTACAGTACCACCAAATTGTTCAAATACTCATCGGTCATTCCCTTTGGCATCATCTTCCTGTTAACCACCAACCCGAGCGAGTTCGCATCGTCACTGAACCGAATCGGGGTTCATTACAAAGTCGCTTACGCTGTTGCTTTGACCTTGCGTTATTTCCCCGACGTCCAGAGGGATTACTACGACATCAGCCAGGCGCAGCAGGCTCGCGGTTTGGAACTTTCTCGCAAAGCCTCTCTATTTAACCGGATTAAAAATGGCTTGCTGATCATCATTCCCCTGATTTTTTCCTCACTCGACCGCATCGAAACCATCAGCAACGCCATGGATTTGCGCGGGTTCGGGAAAAGCAAGACCCGCACCTGGTACACAAGTCGCAAAATGAAACGCGCTGATTATGTGGCGATTTTCATCTCTGTCTTGATTTTTATTGCCACGGCAAGTGTTTCAATTTTCATCAACAAAAGCCGGTTTTACAACCCTTTCATTTAGGAGCAATGATTTGAAACCCATTCTTGTTTATCAAACCGATTTCACCTACAAAGAAGGCGCGGTGTGCGCGATGTATGGCGTGGTAAAAAGCGTGGATCGAGAGCTGGAAATCATCGATGGAAGCCATGAAATCCCCAAATTTGATACCTGGAGCGCTTCCTATCGTCTTTATCAATCCATGCCGTTTTGGCCGCAGGGGACGGTCTTCGTCTCTGTTGTGGATCCCGGTGTAGGGACGAACCGCCGTGCGTGCGTCGCCCGCACCTCTAATGGATATTTCATCGTCACGCCAGATAATGGTTCACTGACCCATGTCAAAACCGTGTTTGGCATCGATGAAGTGCGCGAAATTGATGAAACCATTAACCGCTTGCGCGGGATGGGCACCGATGACGTTAGCGTGTTCCATGGTCGAGATTTGTTTTCCTATTGTGCTGCCAGGTTTGCCAGCGGGAAAATCACCTTTGAAGAAATTGGCCCGGCTTACAACCCCGATGAAATCGTCATGCATCCCATTGATGAACCGGTTTTTGATGTTGAGCATGCCAGGGGAATTTTCGAGATTAACGACCCCAATTTTGGCAATATCTGGACGAACCTGCCCTTAAAATCGTTCCTGAATGCCGGCTTTAAATTTGGCGACTGCTTGCAGGTCACTATCTTTCATCAGGGAAAACAAGTGTTCGCCCAGCGATTGCTATTTGAGAAGTCTTTTGGTTACGCAAAACCAGGCGAAGCCATGCTTTACAACAACGAACTGATGCGGGTCAGCATCGCTATTAACCAGGGCAGCTTCGTTGAACAATTTGGGATTGGTTATGGCCCGGAATGGGAAATTGATATTAAAAAATAAATATTTTAATATATTGCCAATAATTTAACCAGTCAGACCCTCTTTTTCAGGCAAAGCCTTTAACAACCGGCTGAAGATAAAGCGAAACCAAGATTTTAATCGCAATTAGAGGGTGACCCGCTTATTCCTGACAATCAGCCGCACTTCTTTGAACCGGTTTGACAATCATTTCCCAATATGTCTCATCATCGGCGTGAAAGGACCTTGTCCGCTTCGTTAGGGCGTATAAGCTTACACTTCGCAGGTAAAATTAACTTTGAAGCTCAAATTTTAGACGGAAAGGAAACCCTGATGAAAACTTATCGGAAAGAACTCTGGTTCCAGGTGCCGACCCGTCGGGCGTTCATCAATATCACGCCCGAGGTGGTTCAAGCCCTGCGCGAAAGCGGCATCCAGGAGGGATTGTGCCTGGTGAACGCCATGCACATCACCGCCTCTGTTTTTATCAACGATGACGAATCCGGCTTGCATCACGATTATGAGCACTGGCTGGAAGAATTAGCGCCGCATGCGCCCATCGATCAATATCGCCACAATCGCACCGGTGAAGACAACGCCGATGCACACCTGAAGCGCCAGATTATGGGCCGCGAGGTGGTGGTGGCGGTCACCAATGGACGATTGGATTTCGGAACCTGGGAGCAGATCTTCTACGGAGAATTCGACGGGCGTCGCCGCAAGCGTGTGCTGGTCAAGATCATCGGGGAATAAAGAAACCCCGCTCACCGGGTGATTCAAAAAGAAGTTTTATGCTAAGGGTGTCGAAAATTGGTTAGTTTACGATTCAGCGTCAAATGTAGGGGCTGCGCTTCGCGTAGCACTCTCTGTGCTCTGTAAAGGTAGCGAATGACCGTTATCATGCCCCAAGCGCCTCAATTTCTCCCCACAACACCTCAAGAGCTGCGGGCTCTTGGGTGGAAACAGCTCGACGTGATTCTGGTCACCGGCGACAGTTACATCGACAGCCCGTATTCCGGCGTCGCCATCATTGGCAGGGTACTGCACGCGGCAGGTTATACCGTCGGCATCATTGCCCAACCGGATATCCACTCAGCGGATGATATCACCCGCCTGGGTGAGCCGCGCCTTTTCTGGGGTGTGAGCGCGGGCAGCGTCGATTCAATGGTCGCCAATTACACTGCCACCGGTCGCCCCCGCCGCGATGACGACTTCACCCCCGCTGGACGCAATACCAAACGCCCCAACCGGGCGACACTGGTCTATGCTAACCTGATCCGGCGCCACTTTAAGGGCACCGTCCCCATTGTCCTGGGCGGTGTGGAAGCTAGCCTGCGACGGGTAGCGCACTATGATTACTGGTCAGATTCCATCCGCCGCTCCGTCCTGTTCGACGCCAAGGCAGACTATCTCATCTACGGGATGGCTGAGCGTAGCATCCTCGAGTTCGCCCAGGCCCTCGCGTCCGGGGAAGACCCTACCCGTATTCGTGGATTATGCTTCATTGCCAAACAACCGCCCGAAGGCTTTCGGATTCTGCCTGCCTATGAACAGGTCGTTCAGGACAAAGACGCCTTTACGGACATGTTCCACACCTTCTATCGAAACAATGACCCCATCAGCGCCTCAGGATTGGCTCAACGCCATGGTGACCGCTTCCTGGTGCACAACCCGCCTGCGCCTTATCTGACAACAGCAGAGTTGGATCGCGTATACAGCCTTGATTTTTCCCGGGCACAACATCCCTATTATGAGGCTCAGGGTCCCGTCAAAGCAATGGAAACGATCCGCTTTTCCATTCCCTCTCATCGCGGCTGCTATGGAGAGTGTAATTTCTGTGCCATCGCCGTCCATGAGGGCCGCACCGTGCGCTGGCGCAGAGAAGCCTCTATCCTGGCCGAAGCGCGGCGCCTCACCCGCCTACCCGATTTTAAAGGTTATATCTTTGACCTCAGCGGTCCTACCGCCAACATGTATGGCTTTGAATGTCCGATTAAACTACAGCAGGGTTCTTGCCAGGATCAGTCTTGCCTCTATCCTGATATTTGCCCGTCCCTACCGGTGGATCATCAAGTTCAAACCCGCTTGCTGCAAAAACTACGCCAGGTTGAGGGCGTGAAAAAGGTCTTCATCGGTTCCGGATTGCGCTATGATCTGCTGCTCGCCGACCATGCCCACGGTGGGGCGTATCTCAAAGCGCTGGTGCAGCATCACACCTCGGGTCAGCTCAAAGTTGCCCCCGAGCATACCCAACCGCAAGTTCTGGCTCTCATGCGTAAACCGGGAATTGACAGGCTGCTTGAATTTAAACGGCGTTTTGAAAACCTCAGCGCTGCAGTGAAAAAGAAGCTGTTCCTCAGCTATTACCTGATCGCTGCGCACCCGGGTTGCACTCTGGAGGATATGTTCGCGCTTAAACGCTTTGCCAGCCGCGAACTGGGCTTATTGCCAGAGCAGGTGCAGGTGTTCACACCCACGCCATCCACCTATGCCAGCCTGATGTATTATACTGAAAAAGACCCCTTCACCGGCGAGGCTTTGTTCGTTGAAAAGAACCCGGCTGGCAAACAACGCCAAAAAGCGGTCATTACCGGAAGGCGCCATCCTAAGAAATAAACCGCGTCCACCGCTCTGCTTTAGTGATAAAATCGAATTCGCGCCTTTGAACAAGGAGATTGAAATGCCCGCATACCGCCCCATAACCGAATCCCTGGTTGAACTCATGGATTGGATGCATAAAAATGCACCGGGCGTCGCCTTCAACCCACCGGCAAAAGCGGCTGCCCTGGCTAACTTTGTAGAAAAGAGTGGGTTAGTCATCCCGGAAGATTTGCACCAGCTCCTGATGCTTGCCGATGGCGAAACTCGCAATTCAGCCGGGGCGGTCGGCAATTGGCGCTTCATGTCCATCAATGAAATCCAGGCTGCCTGGGGATGGGTGACGCAAATATCCGTCAAAGCCGCCTTTGAAGGTCTGACTCCGCAGCCATCGCCCTACTTGCAAAACCATTGGTGGCACCCTGGCTGGATTCCGCTGATCAGCAGCGATACCGGCTGCTATTATTGCCTTGATACCGCACCGCCTGAGGTTGAAAGAACCGGGCAGATGCTGCTTTTTTGTCAGGAGCATCCGGCGCGTCCGCTGGTGGCAGCCAGCCTGGCAGCCTGGTTAGACCGTATCACCGGGGATCTTTACGCCGGGGTTTACACCTACAACGAAGTTGAGGGCTTCAACGGGGAAGCGTTTTTATGGTCCTCACTGGAAGGCAAACACTTGATGGATAAAATCCCGGGACAAATCATCGTCGATGGAGAATATGGCATATGTTGACTTCTCTTCCTAAAATCCTGCACGCCAAAACTGAGGCTGATCTGGCGGGATACCAGGTCAACCAGGTGGGCAATACCTGCTCCTTCCACGCGATTGGAACCAGTTTGCGCCTGCTGTTAAATGTGGTCATCGACCCGATGGAACTTTCTGATCAGGTCAATCGCTTATGGCGGCGCGGGCGCTTCATGCGTGTGGCGCCCGATTGGGCAGTAACTCCGCGCATGCAGGTGCGCATCGTTCGTTACCTTGCCCACATGCACGGCTGGCCAGTCACCGCCACCTTCCAGCACGGCGATCCTGAAAGCCTGCCCGATACGTTATCCAACCTGGACGCGGTACCCATCATCACCCTGATCTGGCCCTGGCACAAAGCGCCGCCGATTTACCTGGGAGATACCACACGCAACTTCAATGCCTCACGTTCAGCCGGCGGTCACAGCATGATTTTCGCAGCCTATGACCCCAACCACACCGCTGGCGGCGCCTTCACCACGCCCTGGGGTTTCATCAACCCCTGGATGGACAACGCAAAGCAGTTGTTCTGGATGACCGATGCGGATTTTCGCCGGGCGTGGGGTTTCTGGCTGCCGGGGATTGGGGTTAACCCCCTGGTGCAAATCCGGCTTGAAGATCGGCTTTCCGGAGCTCTGCCCAGCGATGACGACCACGAATAAATAGAAGCGGGAGACAAACCCGATCGCTGCGCAGCGGCCTCCCGGGTGAGGCACTGCGCCAGCCCGCGCAGGTACAGGAAAATTACAGATTATTTTGCCGCGTTTTCCAGCTTTTCAATCCCGGCTTTGATCCGCCTCAGGGTTTCTTCTTTCCCCAATATATCCGCCAGCTCGGTTGCTCCGCCCGGTGTCACTAAAACGCAAGAAAGCGCAGTACGAATTGGCCACATGACCGTGCCAACTTTATATCCCCGTGCTTGGATAAAGGCTTTCAGCGCTTGAAGCAGGCTGTCATTGTCCCACACTTCCAGTTCTTCCAACACAGGCAGGACAGACCGTAGAACATCCAGGCTGATCTGAGGGGTGCACTTCGATTTTTCATGCTGGTACAGGGATACATCGCATTCCGGTAAATCATAGAAAAACGCCACAGCTTGCGGGATGTCCGTCAATTTTTCAGTGCGTACCTGCATCAGCCTGCTGATCTTCCGGGTGTCAAATTGTGATAGCTCATCCGGGTAATATTTTTCTGCCAGCGTGTGAAATTCATCGCCAGAAAGCGCCCGAATATGTTCCCCGTTGATCCAGGTCAGCTTGTCAAAAGAGAACGCTGCGCTGGACTTGTTGATCTGATCGATGCTGAAAACCCGTTCCAGATCAGCAAGGGTGAAGAATTCTCGCTCATCTCCCGGATTCCAGCCGAGCAGGGCAATATAATTCACGATAGCTTCGGGCAGGTAGCCCATCCTCACCAGGTCTTCAAAGGAGGGGTCTCCCAGGCGTTTGCTGAACTTGCTGCCATCCGCTTTGACAATCAAGGGGAGGTGCACATAGATCGGAATCGGCCAGCCGAAGGATTCGTAAAGCAGGTTGTATTTTGGGGTGGACGAGAGGTACTCCTGCCCGCGCATCACATGCGTGATGTCCATCAAGTGGTCATCAACCACATTGGCAAAATTATAAGTCGGAAAGCCGTCCGATTTTAACAGCACCTGGTCGTCCAGTTGCGAATTTTCAATCGTGATCTCGCCATAGACCTCGTCCACAAAGGTCGTACTCCCGCTTTCAGGGATTCGTTGCCGGATTACAAATGATTCACCCGCGTTAATTTTTGTTTTGATCTCGTGTTCTGTCAAAAACCGGCATGGGTCTCGGCGGACCGGTTCAGCATCCTCCTGCCCGGTGTCATCTTTTTTACAAAAGCAGCGGAACGCGCCGCCAGAAGCGAGCAGACGTTCCGCATGGGCTTTATAGATGTCCAATCGCTCCGACTGCACATAGGGACCATGCCCACCGTCTTTACCCGGTCCTTCATCGTAATCAAGCCCGGCCAGCGCCAGGCTGGCATAAATTGCAGCCAACGCTTCCGGGATATTGCGTTCCTGGTCAGTATCTTCGATCCGCAGGATAAATACGCCGTTATTCCGTCGGGCTGTCAGGTAGGCGAATAATGCCGTACGCAAATTTCCAATATGCATGTAACCTGTCGGGCTGGGTGCAAATCGTGTTCTTACGATCACCGTTGATCCTTTCATTGTTCAATCACCAAAGTCAACCTGCTATCCTCCTGGATAAGATGCTTAACGCTGCCTGATTTTCAACCAAGTCAACCAGGTGGGCCTTATTGATTTAATATAATTATTTGGATAATACTCCAAAATCCAAATCCATGACCATTATTGCCTCAGGGATGTCGGCACGACATAAATTCGCACATTGCCCTGCTCAAACCCGAGGTATAGATTTTGCTCAAATTTTTCAGCCATCAGGTAATACGTCGTGCTTTCCAGTGAGCCGACATAGATATATTCAATATCATAGCGTTGAATGATCTCCTGGGCTGTTGCCCACAGCGGGGTTTCGTACAAGGTTTGAATATCCGCTTCACGGTTGCCCACTTCCGTATAACCGCCGCGCCATTGTCCCTGATGCCCGGGCCAGCCCAATACCGTCGGCTGACCAGAATGGGTGGAGACGCGCGCATAGCCGCTATATTGTCCGCCCACAGCTTCAGCCACCACGCCCAGCGGCGCGTTTGACAGCCAGCGAATGGCTGCGGCTTCTTGCGGCTGATTTTGTTCCAGGTAGGCACTCGCATCCAGGGTATAACCTGCAACAGGTTGAAATTGATTGGTCTTGGTTGGAAAAGCCAGCACCGGGTACAGTAAGCCCAAAATCATAACGACCAGAACAAGGGCTTTCGCCAGCTTGCGACCTGCGGTAAACACGATCACGGTTGAAAATGCCGCAGCTAAAGACCATAACATCCAGGCCTGATAATAAAATTTAAAAATCGTGTTCATCCGGGCGCCAAAAACATCTCGCAGATACACAAACTCCGGCGCCAACACCATCACACCGCCCAGCAGAATCATCAATAACACAAACGGCGTCGGCGTATCAGCGTGAGCCTCATCACCGCTCAGCAAAAAGCTCCCGATCAAATACGCAAGGCTGACAACCAGCAGCAGCGCCAGCGTTAGCAAGCTCAACCCGAACCCTAAGCGGTGCAGCAGGGCGGAGATCAACAACCCGCCAAAGTGAGCTTTCCCCTGCGAGGTGATCAACCCCCGACCCGCTTCACCGCGCGCCAGCCCCAAGCCCAACCCGATCGATGCCAGATACAGCAGCCCGATCAGCGCACCAACCAGAATCGTTGACCAATTCCAGGAACCAGGCGTTTTTTGGCGTCGCAGCCAGCCCCAAAAAAAGAACATAGGGACAAACAGGGCACCAAACATCAACCATAAGTACAATCCCCGGGTCGGATAGACCAGGTTGGGCAATATCCCACCCGCCTGTGATTGAAACCCAATATAAAAAGGCGCATACAAAGCCAAACTGACGATCCCCAGCGGAATAGCCAAAATGAGCAGTTCGGTCAACCGCGCCCAATCCCACCCTTTCAACCTCACCTGTCGCAAGGCATAAGCGCCGACCAGCAAGACAAAATAAACCGGCAGGTCCCAGGTGTTGAGAAAGGCAATCCCACCCAGAACAACCCCGCTGAAAAGGAAGACATCGCCTTTATATGGCATACCAAACCGCTTTTTTTCTGCTGCCATGCCGCCCAGGTAGATGTTCAATGCCAGGCCGATCAGCAGCATCACGAAGGGAATCACCAGCACGTGAGGGTGAAGATCGCCCAGCACAAAAGAAAATGCAGGGAATTCATCGATGGGTGAAAGCCCGCTTACGTTGCCAGCCAGGTCAATATCGTGGATCACCCGCGACGCCTGCCACCACCACCAGAAGCGCTGGGGCATCAATGAAAGCGGCTGGGTCGGTGGTTTGCGCAGGCTGTCGATATTCACCCAGTTCCAAAAACGGGATGAACCGCTTTCCAGGTCCCAACCAACCCCGGCTTGATGCAAGATTTCAAAAACCGCCTCTAAATTGCTGACCAACAATAAAAAAACCGGCCCTAAAAGAGCCCAAGCGAGATGATTAATGCGCGCTTTCCAGGTTTTTCCAAACTCAGCCAGCAAATTATTGAGCACACCGTACGCCCCCGCTGCGCTTAATCCAAACACGGCAGCCAGGGTTAAATTGAATGCCACACCTCCGCTGACCGTTGTGATTTTGGCCAGCATGGCAGCCAGGATATACCCAAAATGATAGTAGGAAATAGAATACCCTGAAAGCCAGGGGTCGTGCGGAGGCAATTTGGGTGAGTTGATGATTGCATTGATGAAAGCCAATTCCATCGGCTTTTCAGTCCCAGTTGCGTCAGGGTCGGCGTAGCGTACCAGCGCCATGAAGGCAAAACCAGCCAGGAAGACAGCTTCTGTGGTGATAACGAGCCGTCGGTTTTCCTTCAGCCAGGACCAAATTTCCCGCCAGTGCCCCCAGCCAGCCCAAATACTCAATCCAGCCAATAGAAAAAACGCAAACAAAATCCCGCCCGGAGTGTTCTGCAGAAGCCCCAGGTTTCCTAACAGCCAGTGAAAAAACCCCCATACCAGCAGTCCCAACACTTTGCCCAGGCTGTAACCGCGCTCCGGGAGCTTCGACAGCAGCCGAAAGGCCAACGGGAAGGATACCCAGCCCAATAACAGCAGCAAAATATACCAGGAAAGCAGGCTTAACATGACAAAAATCCCATAATTTCCTCCCGGTTAAGCACCCGGGATAGGGTAATTATAACCAGAACCGGTTCAAAAAGAACACCCACCATGGGGGCTTCAGTATCTCTGCCCCTTGTTTTCATTGTATTTATGAAAGGTGCCATAAAGCGCCAACGGCTTAATCGGTATCTGTATTAATTGTGAGTAGTGAGTGGTGAATGGTGAATAGGAAATTGGATGTTATTCAGCAGGTCTCCATTATCGGTGTCCCGCCTCTATGGCGTGGCTCCGGTCTGGAGACCGTCGCAATCGAAAAGCGACCTTGACCGAAGGTCACCAAGTACTTCAACCTTGTGATTGACACAGCGGGTCAATCGTTTTCATTAACAAAATCATGATCATTATCAGGTATGATTGGGTTGGTAGCCTGTGACTCATGCTGCAGAGAGAAATGCAGCCTTTTATGATCAACTTAAACTGCCGACGTTTCGGTCTACCGTTGGAATGATACTTGCACTCATTTAACCGAAAATCGAAACTTTTTTAGCACCAAACATGGCTTATGGCAGCAAATCTTACATCACTCTTCAATTTTCTTACAACACCTCCGGGCGATCTGATCTACCACCTTGTAACCCATGTCACACTGGTTTTTGTGATCCTGTACCTGCTGTTCAAGCGCTGGGAACCCGATACAAGGGGGCAGGCGCGCCGATCTCTCATCGGTTGTATCATCCTCATTTTGCTTCAACTGAGCCTGTGTGCCCTGCGCTTCATCAGCTCATCAACACACTTGCATAACATCGATTTCCCACCCATTTTTGAACGGCTGGTTGCATCATTAACCATCCTGTGGGTGATTTGGACTTTATTCACCGGATCGCAACGAAAGACTGCCACAACCGTATGCATCACCCTGTCTCTGACATTGATCGTTTTAGCCCTGGTTTCGGTCTTAATCAAGCCACACTTTGCTGTCATTTTTCTTATCAATCCCCTGGCGTTGGATTTCATCTGGCAGTTGATCGCCCTGTTAATGATTGTCATCGGCATCATCCTGGCGATCTCTCTTCGACCTCCCATGATGAAAGTGTTGAACATCAGTCTGCTCGGATTAGCCTGCGGTCATTTACTTCAAATCCTATTGATCAATGAAATGGACTGGCAGATGGGCGCGGTGCGCTTAAGCCAGATGCTGAGTTTGCCCTGGCTTATAGCAATCATTAAATACCTGTCCTCGGGCATAACACATGTATCATCCGCGGCAAATCTCTCCGATACTGCAGTGATCAAAAATGGCAAGAAGCCTGTACTTGCAAACGCCGAGGTGACAGCCGATACAAAGCCTGCCCTGGTCAACCTTTTACTGAAAATCAATACCACCCAAACCAAAGATGAAAAATATCAAACCGTGGCGCAGGCGCTCAGTCTCAGTGTTGTGGCAGATATCTGCTTTCTGATCAGCAGATCCAAAGAAGATGAGAAAATTCATATCCTGTGTGGATATGACCTGATACGCGAGACCATCCTCAAAGCGGACATCCTTTCCAGAGAAGACCTGCCCAATGTAATCACAGCCTGGGAGTCCCGGCAAGCCCTCAACCTTTCGTATGCTGACGCAAACCTGCGCGATGCTCAAACCCTGGCCATGCTGCTCAACTATCACACCATTGGCAGCCTGTTCGCTTACCCCTTAGGACTGCCCGGCCATCCATGGGTCGGTGGTGTTTTCTTTCTTTCTCCGTATACCGGGAAACGCTGGGACGATAAAACCCTGCAGTTGATGGATCAGATAAAAGACACACTGTCCATGGTCCTGTTCGGACCAGACGCATTAGAAGCCGCCAGCCAGGAATCGATCCAGGCTGAAGTAAAAATCAATGCGCTACTTCAGGCAGCAGAAAATTTACACGCGGCACTCACAGAAAAAGAAACCCTGATCCGAGAAAAAGATGCTTTGATCAAAGGGTTGAAAGCAAAATTCCAGATCGATAGAATGGAGAGCGTCACCCGGCAGGAAGAATTACAGCAGAAAATTACTGATCTCACGGCTCAAATTGCAAGCCAACCGGGCATTTCCTCAAAATTGGAACAACTTGAGGAGGAAAATCGTCGCTTATCCAGTGAACGCGATCAGCTCATGCTGGATTTAAACCGGACGAAAAACATGCTCACTAATCTGCAGATGGAAGCCGGTCAGACCGGGCCGATCCGCCTCTCCCTGGAGAGTTCGATCATCAGCCTGGATTCGATTGCAGCAAATGCTCGTTTGCGAGTTGTCTCACAATTGCAGGGACGCAATATCGACCTCGAAATTCACAACCCGGACGGGCGCTTGATGATTAAAACTGATCCCGAATTATTGCAGACTGCACTGTACGAATTACTCACAAACGCCATTCTTGCCACTGAATATGGCGGGACAATCCGACTTGAGCAGAAAATATCCCTCGAAATGGGAATGTTAACGGTTCAGGTCACTGATTTTGGGGTGGGCTTGACACAAGCAGAACAAACCGCGTTATTCAGCGCCCAGCATGAAGTCATCCCTGGAATTGGAAGCGTCCCGGCTGTGCGCAACGCCATCCGGGCAATTCGCGTCCTCAACGGGAAAATTTGGTTAAAGAGCAAGAAGGTCTCGTACACAACCTTCCGTTTCCAAATCCCTGTCAGGATCATTGATTAATCTCGTTGCGATTTGAGCTATAATAATGAAATCAAACCGAGGCAATAAACTGAGGGAATCATCAGGTCAACGAAATTTATGGCATCAAGACAATTAACTTCCCATTACAAGGATGTTTACAGCCCGTCAAAGGGGTTCCAGGCTCTCATCGTCACTGTATTTCTTTTCCTGGTGTGCTTGCTAGGATTCATTCTTATCGTCGGTTTTCGATCGAATCATCAGGTCAGCCCGGCATATACTTACGCAATGCAAACACGGGCTGCGTATAATGCCGACCCAACACCGACACCCTTTCAGCCTGAAGCCTTCGGTTATGTTCCAAATGTAACCCCGGAGCCCATCGTTGCAGCCGACCCCGAGGTCTGGTCAAGTTCAATCGCGCCGGTAAACCTTGAAAAGCCTGAAGGTCAGATCAATGTTCTTTTGCTGGGAACCGATCTGCGCGAAAACGAAGGCGGGTTCCGCACCGACACCATCGTTTGGGTGTCATTGAACCCCAAAGAAGGGTTTGTAAGCGCCATCTCATTTCCGAGAGACCTTTACGTTCAAATTCCAGGTTATGGTGAAAATCGAATCAATACCGCTTTCGGCTGGGGTGGATTTTCCCTGCTGGCAGACACCATGGAAATCAATTTCGGTGTGCGCCCCGACAACTACGTTCTGATCCATATGAACGGCTTTAAATCCGTGATCGACAGCCTGGGGGGGATCAATGTCGAAGTTGAAGAGAATTTATCCGATAGCTGTGCCATCTGGATCAACGAAAGCGGCTGGTGCAGCGTTGGACCGGGCACTGTGAACATGAATGCAGATGTTGCCCTCTGGTATGTACGTTCGCGCTATTCCACCAGTGATGTTGACCGCGCCCGCCGTGCCCAGGAAGTGGTCGAAGCCATCTTCAGGCGTTTGATGAGCCTTGACGTGGTCTTCAAAGTGCCTGAACTCTACAATGCTTACACCAGCTATGTCCAAACTGATATCGAGGTGGGCAAAGTGATCGCCATGCTACCCCTGGCAAATACCATTTACGAGAATGGCGATATCCGCAATTATGTAGTCGGTTTTGAAGAAGCCTATAGTTGGGTCACCGCTGCTGGTGCCAGCGTTCTGGTGCCAAACAATATTTTAATTCAGGAATTGTTAATTGAAGCCTTGCAATTAAAATAGGACCAGCAATTGACATTCCCTTGATATCGATTTATAATCATTTTTAAACATTGACTACACGAAAATTATTCGGGGAGGTCTGATGACAAACCAATCCAGTGATTCAATGAGCGTGCCTGCCCATTTACATGAGCGGACGCATCTCAAGCCGGCCATCCAGGCCTGGATGTATTTTCTGAATGACAAGGGGCGGTCTCCTTATACCATTAAAGCCTTTGTCGCTGATCTCAACCTGCTCGATACCTTTCTGCCACCCGATATCACCATCGGTGAAATCACCCAGAAAGACCTTGAAAATTTCCTCAACTGGCTGGAAAACGAACGCGGTATTCCCTGCAGTCCAAAAAGCCTTTCCAGAAGGATCACCTCTGTCAAAAGTTTTTTCCGCTGGTTACAAAGAGGTGGTGCGCTGGTCAACGACCCGGCCGACAAGCTTCCGCAAAAAACGGTTTCCAGCCCCCTGCCAACGGTGTTGACCCACCCTGAATTGAAAACCGCACTGAAAACTGCAGAGAATATGCGTTATGGGGATCGACCCGACGCCCGACCTTACACCCTGCTCATGTTGCTTTTAGAAACTGGAATTAAGAAAGGGGAGTGCACTGAGATCAATCTCAATCACCTCGACGTTGAGAATCCACAGGATGCCTTTGTTTTTATTCGCTACACCAACCCACGCTATCGCTATAAAGAACGCAAGCTTCCCCTATCCCAGCAATGGGTTGAGGTTTTTGAAGAATATGCTCAGCAATATGCGTTACAGGATCGATTATTCCCCTGGACGGCGCGGCGCCTGGAATACATCCTCGAGGACATCTCAGCAGCCGCGGGCTTCGAGAAACGCATTTCCTTCGATATGTGCCGTTGGACGAGCGTATTAACCGATCTGATCGAAGGTGTTCCCTCGGATAAGATTCGCCAGAAACTTGGTATCTCGAAGATCCAATTTCGCGAGGCACGCCAGAAATTGCGCAGTCTTGCCTTACAACAGGGTTATGATCTTGGTGATGACCCTGAAGAAAGCCCGGCAGATAATTAGCCTTAGGTCCTTTTCTGAATTCACAAGGCGATCATTGATCGCTTTTTATTAATTTTATTTTCACAATTCGCTGTGTTTTTTCTGAAATTTTAAACCCTTCTGACGGGCGCAAGCCAACGACCCACGCAATTTGCCCCTCAGAAACAACCAGCGGCCAGAATGGACGCAAATGTGCCGGGACCTTTTGGTTGACAAACAAATCCTGTAAGCTTTGCGAATGTCCACCCATGCCCAGAGGCTGGAAACGTTCGCCCGCCGCCGATCCCCGCACCATCACTGGCATCGTCACACGATCATAATCGAGCCAGGCCTCATCCGTGGGTATATTTTTGACGTTTTCTAACAGCTCTGCTGAGATTTCCTCGAGAATTTCGGCTTCCAGTCGCCAACCATGCCTGAGTTTGACGTGTCTACCGATGTCCAGCGTCGCGTGATAAGCTGGCTCGGTCAACAGTGGCAGATCAAAATCCGGCAGTTCTGCTGACCAGGTTTTAACAATCAAAACATCTCCAACCACCACCAGGTTCAAACGGGCGATCAGGTCGATTTGATCCCCAGAGTTTGCGCCATAGGCAAAATTCAGCCCACGGTTGATCGCGTCAAAGCCAATATCGCGTAAATCAGGTTGCAATTTTTCAATGGCATGCCGTAACACCCGCCGCTGTAGAGCTGTTGGTTGCTGCAGAAAATGTGAAAGCTTGATCTCGATCCAATCTTTAGCCTCTTTTCGCAGGCATTCCTGGTACCCCTGAAGACTGAGCTGATCCATCCAGTTCGCCTCCTCATTTAGAACGTCCGCCATGCGCCAAATGACAGCCTTAAGCCGGGGATTGTAAGTTTCTAATTCCGGGATCAATTCCTGTCTGAGCCGATTTCGATAAAAAGTCGTATCGAGATTCGAGAGGTCTACACACGGCGTCAGACTTAACGAGTTCACATAAGCTTCAATTTCCACCCGCCAAAAACCAAGCAAGGGCCTGACCAACGGGATGTGTGCATCCCACTGGGGCATCAATCTCCGGAAAGGCATCCCCCTTAACCCGGATAGCGCGGCGCCGCGCAGCAAATGCATCAATACCGTCTCGACCTGGTCATCTGCATGATGTCCAACGGCGACGGCTTGGCATCGATGCTGCCGCGCCTGTTCAAACAGGAACCGGTAACGAACCTCTCGCGCGGCTTCCTCAATCGACAAGCGTTCATTTTGAGCAAATTCGCCCACGTCAATTCTCTGGCTAAAAAAGGACCATCCCTGTAAAGTGGCGATATTTTGCACAAAATCGGCTTCAGCTCTGGATTCTGAGCGCAAGGCATGGTCAACATGCGCAATCACCAGTGGATACCCCAGCGCCTCCAAACCGAATAGCAACGCCAGGCTGTCAGCGCCACCCGAAACCCCTACAAGGATGGGCACGTCTTGCTGCAAACCGCATTGAATGGAAGCCGCCTTAGCCAATTTTTTTAGAAACATATCCGAATTATAGCACCCAGCCAGCGATGAGCGCAGGACAAATGAGGTATACTTCAACGTGGACCGACGAAGATGATTGACTCAAGCTTCACAATTGGCATCACAGGCAATATCGCTACGGGGAAAAGCGTGATTCGCCACATGCTGGCTAACGCTGGCTTATTCGGTCTCGATGCGGATTCCATCGCCAACCGCATGTTGTACCCGGGAACACAGTCCTACCAGCAGGTGTTGGATGCCTTTGGTCCAGAGATTAAAACCGAGCAGGGTCAAATTTCCAACAAAAAACTCGGACAGATCGTTTTCAACGATCAGCGCGCATTAGAAAAACTGGAAGCCCTCGTCCACCCCGAGGTGATCAAGACGATTTTCAATCGAATACAGGCTGCCGGGCAGCCGGTGGTCTCGATCGAGGCGATCAAACTCATCGAATCCGGTCTCAGTAACCATTGCGATAAAATCTGGGTCAGCTATGCTTCCTTTGACCATCAAATGCGACGTTTACGAAGTTCGCGGGCTCTAACGGATCAAGAAGCAAAGGCCAGGATCAATTCCCAACCTCCGCAAATCGACAAATTCGCTCACGCCGACGTGATCATTAATACAGAAACAACATTTAAAGAAACCTGGATAAGGACACAACGGGCGCTTAATGATACAATTCAATCAATAAATGATTTTGCGCCTCTGCACATTAATATTTCAAAGGACTGGTTCGGCACTTCCGTCAACACCGTGCCTGCAACACAGTTAGAAAGAGCATGGAAGGAACTGACCCGGCAATCTCTCACTGATCTGTATGAATGCCTTGGGTCAAAAATGGTTCTTGCACTCTCAAAAAATGAGCACATCCAGGCATTCGTCCTCTGGGAAAGCTGGAATTTTTCTGGCACCCTGAACCGGGTTTTCCCCGGTGAATTCTTCGAAGCACAGCCCGCACTGGTTTTTGATGCCTTTGAGAAGCATGCTCAATTTCACCAGGTGGAGATCTTGCTGGTTGCCCAAAAAATACTTGAGGCTGGAGAAATCCGACCTGAACAATTCGCATTTGATCTTCAGCTTCCTGCTCAAATCACCTACCCGGCTTGGCAAATTGCGGCTCAAAAAGCAGTTTGTAACACGCCCACCTCGATCTGGCAAAAGGTGTTGGCGCAGCCCTTTGAATCGATCAATGCAGCTTAGTTTAATCTTTTAAGTTTCGTATGGCTCAATTCTTAAACGACCTCTCATTTCTTATTCAGCGCTTTGGTTGGACCGATTTACTCGATATCGTCCTGGTTGGCGCGGTCTTTTTTATCGTACTGATGTTTCTGCGCGACACTGAAGCCCTGGTGTTGCTACGTGGAGTGTTCTTTATCATCGTCCTTCTGGCATTGTTCACCAGCCTGATCGAACTGCCAGCCTTTTCCTGGCTGATCAGAACGGTTTTGCCAGCCCTGGTGTTTGCCATTCCGGTTATTTTCGCCCCAGAAATCCGGCGCACATTAGAGCGGGTTGGTCGGGCAGGAAATATATCTTTCTTGATCCGTACGCGCAACATCACCGAAAAACAATTCCTGGAAACATTGGATGCGATCATCAAAGCCAGCGGGCGCCTTTCTGAACGCCACCATGGGGCTTTGATTGTCATTCAACGTAACCAGGGGCTGAGCGAATATGTTAATACCGGCGTATCATTGAACGCCCAGGTGACGCCCGAATTGCTGTTGCAAATTTTTTATCCTAACACGCCTCTGCATGATGGTGCTGTCATCATCGTTAATGACAGGCTGGTTGCAGCCTCCTGTGTGATGCCGCTCTCGTCCAGCGGCGTGCTCAACCGGTCGCTCGAACACACACTGGGATTGCGCCATCGTGCTGCCCTCGGCATTACAGAAGTCAGTGATGCCGTTGCCGTCGTAGTCTCCGAAGAAACCGGCAGTATTTCCATCGCCCAGGATGGAAAAATATTCCACCGCCTCAATATGGAGCGCTTTCAACACACCTTGCTGGCTTTCTTCCAGGCAACCGACTTAAAGCGAGAAAAAAGCCTGACAGCTCGCTTATTATCCCTGTTTACCGCAGGTAAAGGCGTAGATAAAGAGGGTGATGAATTATGAAACACTTTCGCAGGATCATTCGCAGCCTCCCCACCCTTCTGACGGCTTTGGTTTTTGCCACCATTGTATGGATCTACGCTGTCACCCTGGCAGACCCCACTGAAACGCGTACCTACCCCAGGCCCCTGCCCATGGAGATCATCGGCCTGGATCCAGATCTGACCATCATCAATGAAATTACCCAACAGGTTTATTTGACGATTCGCGCCCCATCCTCATTTCACACACAACTCGAAAATGACATCAACCTGATCGATGTGGTGCTTGACCTTTCCGGCCTGGAATCTGGAGTGCATATCCTGACCCCTCAGGTCAACCTTGCCCTTTCACCAGCTGAAATCACACGCGTAATGCCATCCAATGTAACCGTTAAATTAGATGCAATCGTCACTGAAAGTTTTCCCATCAACCTGAAGGTGGTTGGAAACCCAACGATTGGTTTTGAAACCCAGACACCAGTATTGAGCGATCAAAACGTGTTCATCTCCGGTCCCA
The DNA here is from genome assembly GCF_900184705.1 of Brevefilum fermentans. Classification (NCBI taxonomy): domain Bacteria; kingdom Bacillati; phylum Chloroflexota; class Anaerolineae; order Anaerolineales; family Anaerolineaceae; genus Candidatus Brevifilum; species Candidatus Brevifilum fermentans. The sequence goes on from NZ_LT859958.1 coordinate 2,092,496, forward strand.
GATCGCTGATTGAAACCATCGACCATATCGACGCTGAGATCAATATTTCCGATGCAACCGAAGATGTTCAGCGCATGATCGAACTAACCCCGCTCGATGCAGAAGATAATCCAGTTACAGGAATCAGCCTCAACCCGGCTTCCATCCAGGTCACTGTACCAGTCACTCAGCGCGGTGGGTTTAGAACAGTGGTGGTAAAAATTGTCACCAGCGGACAGGTAGCCCCCGGGTACCGACTGACCAACATTTTTTCTTCCCCACCCGCTGTAACCATCTTTTCAGCAGATTACGACCTTGTCGATTCTATCCCGGGTTACGTTGAAACAGCGCCAATCAACCTGAATATGGCCAGCGAAGATATCGAGATCAGGGTTGCTCTGAACCTCCCAGAGGGCATAAACGTGGTGGGCAGCCAGAATGTCACCATTACAATAAGTATCGATCCTATCGAGAGCAGCATCCGCTTTGTCAACGTTCCCATACAAATTAGAGGCTTGGGAGCTGGCTTAGCGGTTGAAATTTCACCTGAAAGCGTGGACATTTTCCTCTCGGGTCCCCTACCGCTGTTGGATGGGCTCAGCCTGGAAGACATCTTTGTCCTGATCAACCTTTCAGACCGGGGACCGGGGACATACCAATTAGCCCCAACAGTTTTGCTGGAAAACAACCTGATCAGTGTTGATGCCATCCTGCCAAGTTCCATCGAAGTGACCATCAGCGAAGCGAAATAAGGCATCAAAGCCTGAAAAAATCAATCGTAAACATTTTTGTGGCGGTGGGAATTTTTTACATCTGAGATAGCACACGTTGAGCCGGTACCCTATTAGACCAAAGCGTACATTAAAGTTAAGCTGTCTCGCCCTCTACACCCTCCCCTTTTGCGTGAGGTATAATCACGACCCATGGGTAAACCTGTTATTGCCCTTGTGGGCAGACCCAATGTCGGCAAAAGCGCTCTTTTCAATCGCCTGGTCGGTGAGCGTCTGGCCATTGTTGATGAGATTCCTGGCACCACCCGGGATCGCCTCATGGCAGAAGCAGATTGGAGCGGGTATTACTTCTATGTCATGGATACTGGCGGGATTGACCCCACCAAAGGCAAAGACCAGGCCCCGCTTTCGATCGGATCTAAGGCGTTCATCCAGGAAATCCGCGCCCATGCTGAAAGGGCCATGGAGGAAGCGGACCTGATCCTGTTCATCGTTGATGGTCAGGCGGGAATCACACCGGCAGACCAGGAAATCGCCGAGATTTTACGCCGCAAACAGCGCACCGTCGAGGGGCGACTTTACCCACCGGTCATCCTGGTGGTCAACAAAGCGGAAAGCGCCAAAATTCGCCAGGTTGCAGCCGATTTTTATCAACTCGGTCTGGGCGATCCTTACGCAATTTCTGCGCTACATGGGACCGGCACGGGCGATCTATTGGATGAAGTTGTTCGCTACATTGCAGAATTTGGTGAGGATACCGAAGAAGACCTCTCTACCAAGATTGCCATTGTCGGCAAACCGAACGTGGGCAAATCCAGCTTACTGAATAAGATCATCGGCGAAGAACGCGCCATTGTCAGCGAAATCCCTGGCACCACCCGCGATGCCATCGATACCAAGCTTGAATTCCAGGGGTATCCCATCACCTTGATTGACACCGCCGGGATCCGTCGTCGGGGCAAGGTTGAACCAGGCGTTGAAAAATACAGCGTCATTCGCAGTATGAACGCTATTGAACGCGCCGACGTCGCTATCCTGGTCATCGATGCCACCACCAAAATTACCGCACAAGACACCCATATTGCCGGATACATCAAAGACGCGTGGAAAAGCGCCCTTGTGGTTGTCAATAAATGGGATTTGATCGAAAAAGACACCTACACCATCAACGAGTACACTGAACAAATTCGTCAAGAGCTGAACTTTATGCCTTATATCCCGTTGGTTTTCATCAGCTCACTCACCGGTCAGAGAGTCGACCGGGTGCTCCCTCTTGCCCTCCGGGTTCAGGAAGAGCGCCTGGTACGCCTGTCTACATCACAAATCAACCGGATTATCCAGGCTGCCCAGGACCGTCATCCTGCCCCATCAAGGTCAGGTCGTTCACTCAGGATTTACTACGGCACCCAGGTGAGAAACGATCCGCCCACCTTCATGCTGTATGTTAACAACCCTGAATACGCACATTTTTCCTATCTCCGCTTTCTTGAAAATCAGATCCGGAAGGAGTATCTCTTCATTGGAACGCCCATTCGCCTGGTGCTGAAAAAACGCCGTGAATAAACACCCTTTCGGGTGGGATACGATATAATTAACTCATGCATAATGGGAATTCAATAAGCAGAAAAAGAAAATTTAATGTTAGACACTCTTCAATCCGAACCAACATCAGCTAATCCCGCCGACGGATCTTCAGGAAAATCCAAACGATCCGGCTGTTTGGGGTTTTTCATAGACACCGTTGAAACCATCCTGCTGGCTCTGGTCCTGTTTTTAGCCATCAACGCCCTTTCTGCCCGGGTGAGGGTAGAAAATGTCAGCATGAAGCCCACCCTGCAAGAGGGTGAATTCTTATTGGTCAACCGGGTAGCCTATACCTTTGGTCAACCCTCCATTGGCGATATCATTGTATTTCATGCTCCTGGGGCGAGCGACATGGACTATATTAAGCGGGTCATCGGTCTTCCTGGTGACCAGGTTCGCATTACCGATGGCATCGTTTATGTCAACAATCAGCCGCTCTACGAACCCTATATCGCAGAATCGCCGCGTTACACCGGCACCTGGGACGTTCCACAAAATGAATATTTCGTTTTGGGGGATAATCGCAACAACTCCAGTGACTCACATATGTGGGGCTTTGTGCCCCATGAAGATATCGTCGGAAGGGCTTTGCTGATTTACTGGCCTCTCTCAGAGATAACCCTGTTACGCAGTTCGGGTATCGTCACTGCCATTCAATAAAGCAGCCTTGCCAACCGCTTTGGCCAGCATCAGGACGTTGATGACGACCTCCTTCTCAAAAACCAATTTGGTGATAAAATCATTGCCAAAGGATGCCCATGCAAACACATTCATCTGAGAATCATGAATCCTATCCATGCCAAAAATGTCAGGGCGGACGCAAGCATCGGCAAACCATCACCCTGATGACCTGGCTTGGCGATGACCTGATCACAGTGCCCGACTTCCCCGCCTGGATTTGCGACCTGTGCGGTCACCGGTTGTACGATTCCCACGCATTAGCCCAGTTGAGTTTGTTGCTCAACCCGGATGTCGGGACACCTATCCAGCATCGATTGATTAACACCCGGAAAAAGCCTACAGCCAATTACCCCCCATTTGCCTGACCCATCTCATCCGCATACGAACCCGAGTCCCCTGTCAACCTTTCTGATTTTTTTAAAAGCCGGTAATTAAAAAATCGGACAGCCTTCTTTTTTTCTGACGGGTTGCAATTAAACATCGAAAGTTGAGGGAGTCACCAGCTCGATTTTCCAGAGGCGATAATTTAACCAGATAGTTTGAAATTATTATGATTAATCAGAATATTTTATAGTTTTAGGCAAAAAATTGACTAATTTCAACCCGCATGTTATGATTAACACTGTTATTATTTATTTTATTTTGCACCTTAAAAGGAGTCATTTATCATGTCCATTGAACTTATTTCTCGTATTATTGGACTCATTGTTTTTGGATCGGTCGGTACTTTCTTCGGACATAATCTGGGGATCATGCTTCAACGTAGCCTGTCCATAGAACCTCTACCGATCATTGTATATCGAATTGGTTCAGCCGTAATTTTTGCAATACTGGGTTTCATCATTACGCCCTGGATTACCGTCAAGCCAATTAAATCTCTACGAAAAAACCTGAGTAACCTTTCCGCACAAACCCTGATCTTTGGGATAATCGGCCTGGTGGTCGGGCTGGTTCTGACCCTCCTGCTTGCCTACCCCATGTCCCTGTTGGGCCCCCCCTTCGGAAATATTTTACCGGTCATTAGTGCAGTCGTTTTGGGCTACCTGGGATTGATCACTTTCGTCGCCCGTCAAAAGGAGTTACGCACCTTTTTCCGGATCGGCAGCCGCAGCCGGGCCAGCGATGGTGGGTCTATTGACTCGACCAGTACCGTCGATAGCTGCCGTATCCTGGTCGATACGAGCACGATCATCGATGGACGGATTTACGACATCGCCCGCACAGGTTTTCTGCCCGGTCAATTGCTTGTACCGCGTTTTGTGCTCAATGAATTACAATATGTCAGCGATTCTGCCGACAACCTGCGCCGGCAGCGCGGTCGACGGGGAATGGAAGTCTTATCCGAATTGCAAAAAGACCCCAACATTCCCATAACAATCACCGATATCGATGTGGAAGGCGTGCGCGAGGTGGATGATCGCCTGGTGGTCCTCGCCAGGCAATTGAATTGTCCCATCCTGACCAACGATTACAACCTGAACCGCATTGCTGAACTGCAAGGCGTGAGCGTTCTGAACATCAATGAGCTGGCTAATGCCGTCAAAGCCATCCTGCTGCCCGGCGAGTCAGTTGAAATGGCAATTATCCAGGATGGTAAGGAATACGGCCAGGGCGTCGGCTACATGGAAGATGGCACCATGGTCGTAGTTGAGGATGGCCATGATTTTATCGGTAAAACCATCAGGGTGACCGTCACAAAAGTTCTCCAAACCGCGGCTGGCAGGATGATCTTCGCCAAGCCCGATTGAACTGACGATTTACCGGATCAATATAGCACAGGAGTTTAGCCAGCATGACTTTAAGAATTTACGATACCCTGACCCGCAGCAAGTCTGAATTCAAAACCATCGAAGAGGGAAAGGTCAGGATGTATGTCTGCGGTCCAACAGTATACGATAGCGCCCATGTTGGACACGCCATGTTTGCCCTGGTTTTCGATATCATTCGCCGCTACCTGATTTACCGTGGTTATGAAGTGAACTATGTGATGAATTTCACCGATGTGGATGACAAAATCATCGATCGTGCCAATCGTCTGGGGGTTGACCCTTTTGAGCTGGCTGAAAAATACATTGAAGAGTTCAAACACAACCTGCGTGATCTTAACATCCTGCCCGCTTCAGAAAACCCCCGCGCCACGAATGAAATCGACACCATCATCAAAATGGTCAGCCAGTTGATCGAAAAAGGCTCTGCTTACGAAGTTGATGGTGATGTGTATTTCCGAGTTGAAACCGCCAAGGATTACGGTAAGCTTTCAGGGCGTAAGCTGGAAGAAATGAACGCAGGCAGCCGCATTCGTGTGGATGAGCGCAAAGAAAACCCCATGGATTTCGCTGTGTGGAAGAAAGCCAAGCCTGGCGAACTCGCCTGGGACAGCCCCTGGGGACCCGGTCGACCGGGCTGGCATATCGAATGCTCTGCGATGAATCTCAGCCACCTGGGCGAACAAATCGATATTCACGGCGGCGGCAACGATTTAATCTTTCCCCACCATGAAAACGAAATTGCTCAGACAGAAGCCATCACCGGCAAGCCCTTTGCTCGTTACTGGATGCACAATGGCATGCTGCAGCTCAAGGGCGAAAAAATGTCCAAGTCCACCGGAAACCTGGTGCCGATCAGCGAATTCCTGAACGAGTATTCAGGCGATGTGCTCCGCTTGCTCGTACTCAGTTCATATTATCGCAGTCCGCTCACCTTCAACAGCGAAGTCATTGAAGCCAACCAGCGCGCGCTTGAACGCCTCCTTTCTGCCCTGCGCCCTGCCCAGCCCGGAGCTGCTGGCGCGTCCAAAGCCGTCCTTGGTGTGTTGGCTGAACAACTTGAAGCCACACAGCAGGGCTTTGTCGAGTCAATGGATGAAGATTTCAACTTTGCGGGCGCTCTTGGTCACATTTTTGACCTGGTCAGGGCGATCAACCAGGCTCGTGCAGAACAAGCCACCGATGAACAACTGGCGCCTGCACAAACCGGCTTTAAACTGCTGACGGATGTGCTCGGTCTTGAGCTCAAAACACCCGAACTGACCACCACTGGCGCAGACGCGTTTATCGACCTGATCCTTGCCCTGCGCAAAGAACTGCGCCAGAAAAAACTATACGAATTATCAGACCACGTGCGGGATGAGCTGATGAAGCTGGGTGTGATCATCGAAGATACTCCCCAGGGTTCAACCTGGCGATGGGAGTAAGCCGTGAGTGAGTGGATCACCGGGCGCAATCCGATCTACGAAGTCTTGCGATCCAAACGACGGCAGATCAACCGCTTGTGGCTGGCAGAAAAACTTCAACCCAGCGACCGCCTGGTCGAAATCATCCACCTTGCCCGCGCTTTACGGATTCCCATCGAACAGGTCATGCGAGCCAATTTAGATGGCATTGACCCCCATCACCAGGGCGTCGCCCTCAATGTGAGCAGCTATCCCTATTCAGACCTGGAAAGCATCATTCATACCGCCAAAATACGGGGAGAACCGGTGTTTGTTCTCCTCTTAGACCAGGTGCAGGATCCTCAAAATTTAGGCGCCCTGCTGCGCTCTGCAGAAGCCTTTGGCGTGCACGGTGTTGTCCTACCCCTGGCACGATCAGCCGCAGTGACCCCCGCCGTGGTCAGCGCCTCATCAGGGGCTACTGAGCTGCTCCAGATCGCTCAATACAACCTGGTCCAGGCTATGGACCATCTGAAAGAGGCTGGCGGTTGGATGATCGGACTGGAGGACAGCCCCAGGGCACAACCCCCCGAAAAAGTTAACCTGAGCGGCGGGATCGGATTGGTGGTCGGCAACGAAGCCAGCGGTTTACGCCGCCTGGTCAAGGAGAGGTGCGATCTGCTCATGCGACTGCCCATGCAGGGGCAGATCGATTCACTAAACGCAGCCGTCGCTGGCTCGATTGCCCTGTACCTTGCCCGCCAGGCTCGGGGTTGATCCGAAATTCAAAATCCCCAACGGACGCTCCCAATCCTTTACCTTGTGCAAATAAAGACGCCGGGATTAATAATTTATTAAATAATTGTTCTTCAGCCCCAAACCTTAACTCTCCCGCCTGATCACGGTTTCCCCGCCCATCAGCGGAAGCAGCACCTCAGGGATCGCTACCGAACCATCAGCTTGTTGGTAGTTTTCCAGCACCGCGATTAAGGTGCGTGGGAGTCCCAACCCCGAGCCATTCAGGGTATGCACAAAGCGAGTATTCTTTCCATCGCTCGGTCGGTATCGAATGCCGGATCGCCGCGCCTGGAAATCGCCAACAATGGAGATTGAAGAAATTTCCAGCCACTCCCCGCAACCTGGCGCCCACACCTCAATATCATAGGTCTTATGCGACCCAAACCCCAAATCGCCCGTGGATTGCAACAGCACTCTGTAAGGCATGCCCAACAGAGCCACCGTCTCTTCGGCGTCGCTAACCATACGCTCAAGTTCAGTGGCTGAATTTTCAGGCAGACAATAAGTGTACAGCTCCACTTTGTCGAATTGATGGCCGCGTTTAATGCCGCGTACATCTCGCCCAGCACTGACCTTCTCCCGCCGGAAGCATGCGGTATACGCTGTATACCGCAACGGAAGTTGCTCTTCATCCAAAATCTCGTCCATATGCAAACCGGTCAATGGCACCTCAGCCGTCGGAATCCACCACAGGTCCTCTTCATGATCCTTATACAGGTTGTCTTTGAACTTGGGCAACTGCCCCGACCCAAATAAAATATCTCCCCTGACCATCAGGGGCGGGTATTTCTCCAAATATCCCTGCCGGATATGCAGGTCAACCATCCAGAAGATCAGCGCCCGCTGCAGGCGCGCTCCGGCACCGCTGAGCACATAAAACCGCGATCCAGCCAGTTTAACACCCCGCTCAAAATCGATGATGCCCAATTCAGGCCCCAAATCCCAATGCGGCTTGGGTTCAAAGTCAAACTTTGGCAGGTCGCCCACCGTACGAATAACGATATTGTCGCTGTCATCCACACCCACGGGGACATCAGGATCAGGGATGTTAGGCAACTCTGAAACGAGAGTGTTGAGTTTTCCCTCAACCACTTTTAGCCTGTTGCCAGTCTCATCAATTTGGTCGCCCAGATGGCGCATTGCCTCAATCTTTTCCTTGCGCTGAACCTGGTCTTTAATTTTTGAAATCTCCTTCGAGACAAGATTACGTTCAGCTCGCATCTCTTCCACATCTTGGATCAACTGACGGCGCTGTTCATCCAGCAAAAGAATATCATCCACCGGCGAGGGGTCCATATGGCGTTTTTCTAGTGCCTCTCTTACACGTTCCGGTTCCTCCCGGATCAATTTCATGTCCAGCATTCGACGACAACCTCCGATTTTCTCAATTAGGGCTGATTCTACCTCAATATTCTCATCTCTTCCCTAGCATATAACTGCAAAAAAAGATGCCCTTCATCCCGACCAACTTTCCGTCCATTAAATTGATCTACACCGAAATTCATTCCAAAATTGCGTTATCTTGCATTATAATGAGCGGGGATTCGCGGAGCGTTACCCAAAAACAACCGGTCTGGAACCATGAAAGCATCCATTAATACCGGGTAACACCGCGAGTTACTGCACCTGGCAAATCGATATCGTCGTTATTCTCTTTTGATGGAGCCAACCTGGTTGAAGTCCATCACTGCCAGTAAAAATTATATCAAATCGAAACCTAATAGAAAGGAATGCTATGCCATCCAAAACCCAGAACAAAAATGCAACAAAAATTTCAGCTGTGATTGGTTTTATCATTTTAACAATTACAGCGACCGTCCTGCTCGTCAATGCCGTTATTCAAAGCTTTCCCATACACCCGGCAGCAGGCATCGCTGTAATTCTGATTGCCATTGGCACATACTTCACAATTTTTACCGAAGGAAAAACGATTTTAAAGGCTGATTTTGGATCAGTCGATTTCTCAACAAAACTGTTTGAGTTTATCGCTGTTTTTGTCGGCGGTATATTAAGTTTCTACCTCAATAACAACCTTGGTTTAGGCTTGGTGGTCGGGTCTGCCCTGGTCGGTCTGCTGGCTGTGGTGGTTGCCCCCAAATACGCTGTACCTGCTTATTGCGGTTCTTTCGCAGGCATGTCTTCGGCTGCTTTATTTCCCAAATACCATGGAATCATTCTAGCCAGCGCCATTGCAGGCCTTATATATGTTATTTGTCGGGATATTTTCGGTGGGTTTGGTGGAAAATTAGGCGCGATGAGCTTTATAAGCGCGATCGCTGCCGGATTGCTGTTGAGCGGAACTTTCGCTACCGCACCAATTCCAAATTGGAACACCAGCCTTTGGATCCTACTGACAGCATTCATCGCCGCACCCCTCACCTTCTACCTGAACACCGTTCTCGGCAAAGGCCCTGTTCTTGCCTCAACTTTAATCGGTTTATTGGCAGGGTTAACTTTGCCGGTGTTGGTTCCAGGAATTGGCACCCAGCTCGGTGTTGTAGCCATTTGCGCCAGTTTTACCGGTATGTCAAATGAAAAGCGCAGTCCAAAGTTCTGGTATATGCTGCTTGCCGGGTTATTTACCGGGTTTCTGTTCATTCTCAGCACGCCGCTCCTGGGCGGATGTGGCGGTAAGCTGGGCACAACAGCCTTTGTCTCCATCATGGCTGTCAACGGGTTAACCGGCCTGGTTAACAAGATTCGCAAATAAATCTTCTTGTCGCCAGTCAACGGATGATACCCCCTTACCTAACAGCTCCCTTCTCCCAGGCAGGGAGAAGGGCTGGGGGTAGGGTCAGCATTATTCTTCCGCATCGCATCGACGTAACTTGCTGCAAACAAAGACACACGTGAAAACCCCGAGGGTCTGAAGAGAAAAAGCGATTCGTTCTTTTGAAATTAACCCCAATCAAATCGCAAACAAAGACCCACGTGAAAACCCCGGGGGTCTGAAGGTAATAAACAGTTTTCTCTCCTTGAAGTAATGCCAGCTAAAGCGTAAAAAAAGACCCCCGGGGTTTATTTGATTTGCTCAACCCCGGGGGTCTGAAGAGAAAAAGCGATTCTCTCTTTTGAAATTAACCCTAACCAACCGCAAACAAAGACCCACGTGAAAACCCCGGGGGTCTGAAGAGAAAAAGCGATTCGTTCTTTTGAAATTAACCCCAACCAACCCGCAAACAGAGACCCCCGGGGTTTATATCCAATCTTCTCAACCCCGCGGTCTGAAGAAAAAAAGCAATTCATTCTTTTAAAATTAACCCGAACCAAATCGCAAACAAACATCCATGTTAAAACCCCGGGGGTCCAGGGGGTTGAAGGGGAAAAAGCAATTTGTTCTTTTGAAATTAACCCTAACCAACCTGCAAACAGAGACCCCCGGGGTTTATATCCAATCTTCTCAACCCCGCGGTCTGAAGAGAAAAAGCAATTCATTCTTTTAAAATTAACCCGAACCAAATCGCAAACAAACATCCATGTTAAAACCTCGGGGGTCTAAAGGGAAAAAAGCAATTTGTTCTTTTGAAATTAACCCCAATCAAATCGCAAACAAAGACCCACGTGAAAACCCCGGGGGTCTGAAGGTAATAAACAGTTTTCTCTCCTTGAAGTAATGCCAGCTAAAGCGTAAAAAAAGACCCCCGGGGTTTATTTGATTTGCTTAACCCCGGAGATCTGAAGAGAAAAAGCAATTCGTTCTTTTGAAATTTACCCCAACCAACCCGCAAACAAAGACTCCCGGGGTTTATGTTCAATCTTCTCAACCCCGCAATCAAATCCCCGGGGGTCTGAAAAGGAAAAACGGTCCGCGCTTTTGAAGATAACCCCAACCAACTCGCAAACAAAGACCCCCGGGGTTTGTGTCCAATCTTCTCAACACCGGGGATCTAAACAGGCGAGCACTCCTCCACTTCCCATAAAAGAATCATAAGAACCTGCGGGGCTTTCTTCTTTTCAGGTAAACAAGCTATAATAACCACACCATGCGTGAAAAAACGCAGCAGTTGATCCTGCTAATCCTGGCACTCATCCTGGCATTTTTTGTTCAGCCTCAACCGACACACGCCCAGGCCGGTTCAGCCGCGGATTTAATCAACGCGGTCAACCAGTTGCGTCAAAGCCAGGGTTTGGCTCCCTATACCGTTGATAATTACCTGATGGGCTTTGCTCAAAGTCACAGCGATTACATGGCTTCAATCGGGCAATGGACGCACACCCGCGCGGATGGGACAACCTCTTTTGACTATGGGATCAAAGAAAACGTTGCCATGGGTAACAATATGTCCATCCAGTATTGCGTTTACACCACTTGGTCCGATTGGGTTCATTTGCAGACAATGACGGGTTACGCCTCAGGTAGGGTGGGCGCAGGGGTGTCTAGCGCAAACGGGATTGTATATTACACCCTCAATGTTTTGCCAAACGAAACCGTAGTCAGGCAGCCAACCACCGCCAGCAGTAACAACAACCCGGCACAGCCTGCAGATTCCAGTCCGCCCAGCCTGCTGGTTTCAGCCTCGCAGGTGATTATCGCCACACCCAATCCGGACGGCAGCGTCATCCATACGGTTCGCTACGGAGAAACATTGTGGGCGATCTCCGAAGCCTATGACATCCCGATCGATCAAATTTTAACCAACTCGGGATTAAGCCTGGGAACCACCCAGGTCCTTGAAGGACAGGATCTGGTGATCATTCCCCCGGCTGACCCGACGGTCACACCGACGATCACCGCCACCCCCACTCCACCCACCCCAACCCCCACCCAGCCACGACCCACCATGACCCCTTTTCCAACTCGCACCCCCATGCCAACGCTCACGCCAACCACGCCCCCTTCTGCGCTGCACAGGGCTCTCAGCAACGGGAAGAACCTCGGACTGGGGTTAATTCTGACCAGCGGTTTAGGCATCATCGTCGTTGTATACCTGGGTTTCCTTAAGAAACGATAATTCCCCCATTTTCCCCTTGACAGAACTAAAAAAACTGTGATACACTTTTCCTGTTATTAATGATGCCTGCAGATCAGACCATTCAGATAGAATTTTATCAGAAAGGAAGGCAATCGCGTGAACAGAACTCATTTTGACAATCATGTGTTGCGGTATCGTACCGTCGATTCCTTCGGACGCGATCGCCAACCGCGGAGTGCGCCTATTTTTAAGTAGCCTTACCTGAATCAGTACTTGGCCACGGGCACACTCCAAACCCCGTGGCTTTTTTATTCTCAACTCAAAGATGAATAACCCAATCAGACAGAAAGCCAGAAGCCACGGGATGACCCTCAGCTAACTGGCTTTTTTAGTTTTGAAAACGAAATCATGCCAGGCTGAACATAGAAACCATTACCGCTTAAAATAGCTGGAGGAGAAATAATGGAGTCAAAAACAATCAAACGCCTGCGCCCCTTTACCCTGGCAGATGCACAGGAAGTGACGCACCTGTTTAATATTTGTTCACGGGCAACTTCCGGGAATGACGAATTTGAGCTGGAAAGCATGATCAACGACTGGAAGACGCCAGGTTTCGATGTTGAGAAAACGGTGCGTGTTTTAGAAAATGAGCAAGGCCAGATTATCGGCTACATTGAAGTTTGGGATAGCTCAAAGCCGCATGTCAACAAGTCCGTTTATGGCTTACTCCATCCTGATCATTGGGATGATGATCAGTTTCGCACCCTGTTAAGCTGGGCTGAAACCTGCGCCAGAGAACGCATCAGCCTGGCTCCCGATGGATCCCGGGTAGTTATGATGCATTACACGCCGAACAATGATTTGCAACGTAAAAAAACATTGGAAGCCTATGGGTTCAGCCTGGTCAGACATTTCTACCGGATGGAAATTGAGCTGGGGAGCAACCCCCAATCCCCCGTGCTCCCTGAGGGAATCAAGGTCACGACAATTGATATCAACACAGAACTTAAAGCGGCGTTACTGGCATTAGATGACGGATTTAAAGATCATTGGGGTCATGTTGACCGACCCATTGATGATCGCCTGGTCGAATGGCAGCACTATTTACAAACCGATAAGAATTTTGACCCTACACTTTGGTTCTTAGCAAAATCGGAGGGGCAAATTGCAGGCGTCATTCGCTGCAATCCCAGAACCGTCGAAGACCCGCAAATGGGCTGGGTTTTTCAATTATGTGTCCGTCAGCCCTGGCGCCACCAGGGCCTGGGGATGGCGTTATTACTGACAGCGTTTGCTGAATTTTATCGCCGTGGAAACAAACGCGTCGGATTGATCGTTGATGCTGCCAGCCCGACCAACGCGACTCGCCTGTATGAAAAAGCCGGCATGCACATCGCCCGGCAAACCGACACCTATGAATTTGAGCTGCGTCCGGGTGAGCGTTTGGATACCGCTTAGATAAAACACGCAATGAACAAAGCGACAAAAGCAGGTCATTAAGGACATTAAAACTTCATGAAAACAACCAACACTATATTACAGAAGAAAACGAAACAGCGCATTCTTTCCAACACCCTGATTGTGTTCATGGTGGCGATGGTATTTGCCAACGTTGCCTCCGAAATGTACATGACCATGCTGCCGCTGTATATGCGCTACCTGGGGGCAGATGTGGTCCAAATTGGCATATTCTTCACTGTCTCACAAATTATCCCCCTGATCCTGCAGGTGCTGGGAGGCTGGGTTTCGGACACCATCGGGCGTCTGCGGAGTGTAGCCCTGGGCAGCGTGATCGGTCTGGGCGCATTCATCAGCCCGATCTTTGTGCCCACCTGGCAGTGGCTCTACCTGACAGAGGGCTTGAATGCCATGACGCGTTCGCTGATTGGCCCCAGCTTCGGCGCTTTTATCGCTGAAGAGACTAGTGAAGAGCACCGCGGCAAGGTTTACGGCATGACCGATACCATCTACTCCGTGGTGACGGTGATCGGGCCGCCGCTGGCAGGCTGGCTGGCGGATACCTATGGCTTCAGGATCATGTTGACCGTTGCCGCAGCAATTTATATCTGCGCCACGATCATCCGCGTGTTCCTGTCAAAAATTGCTGTTAAAAGGCATCCGGACATTTCTCGAGAAAGCTTCTCGTTTAAGACAATGCGAAACAACTTTAAAACCATTTTCGGGTTAGCGATTGCTGGGGGCGTGCTCACCTGGCTGTTGCTCACCGACGGTGTTCGCGATATCGCCTTTTCACTCTCATTCCGTCTGATGCCGGTATACCTGGAAGACATCGCTGGTCTGAATCTGCAGCAAATTGGCTGGCTGACCTCCTTCTTTGGCATCGCCATGATGTTGACCACCATTCCCGCCGGATGGTTTGCAGACCGGTTCAGCGAGCGCGCCGCCATCGCCCTGGGGTTTATCTTAGAATTCGTGGCGCTGATCATGATGATCAACCTGGAAGCCTTCATCGGTTTCGCCGCCGCTTGGATCATTTTTGGCGTTGGTGTTGGGTTGCTCTCCCCCGCTTATCAATCGTTGCTCAGCAAAGCGCTGCCGGAAAGGTTGCTTGGTACAGGGTTTGGGTTGATCCACGCCAGCCTGGGCATTTTCTCTCTGCCCGCTCCAGCCTTCGGATCCTTCTTGTGGAAGGCAATCAGCCCGCAAGCGCCCTTTTACATCACCGCTGTTTTTGCCCTCATCACCGTGATCCCGGCCTGGCTCAAGTTCAAGCTGAGCGCACACGATTTAGAACGAGCAGCACAGGCGAATGGCAATCATCAGCACTAAAACCGCAATGAGCATGCTTGTTGGTTCTGCAGATTTATTCAAATAATTGATGTGAAAGGAAATGACGAGATAATGATGAAGAAACTTGAAATTTTAATCGCATCTCCACCGAAAATCGACGGGCTTCGTTTTCGCAAATTTGCGGGCGAAAGCGATTTTCCAGCGATGCTGCACATCATCGAGGCTGGGGCAATTGCAGACCAAGAAAAAATCAGGGACACTCTTGATGATCTTAAACACGCCTATACTCACCTGAGAAATTGTGACCCCTACCAGGATATGATTATCGCTGAAATTAATGGTGAGCCCATTGCCTATTCCCGGGTTGAATGGTGGCAGGAAGAAGATCCGCAAGTGCGGGTCTACGGGTATTTCATCAACCTTCTTCCAGAATGGCGCAGCCAGGGGATTGAAACTGCGGTTATCGGTTGGAGCGAAGCACGCCTGAGGGACATTGCGGCTGAACATCCACGGGAGATGCCAAAGTATTTCCAAATCGGCAGCAGCGAATCCAAGGTCTGGCTCAACGAGATCGTCGAATCCCTGGGCTTTGTTGCTGAACGCTATTTTGTCGAGATGTCTCGCACCCTCGAAGATATCCCCGCAGCCGAATTACCCGCCGGCATTGAAGTACGGCCGGTAATCAAAGGTCAGGAGCGGAAAATATGGGATGCCTCGTGCGAGGCATTCCGTGGCCATTGGGGTATTGTTCAACCGGAAGACCACCATTACCAGGAGTATGCAAGTTCAAAATACTTCCAGCCGGATTTATGGCAGGTAGCCTGGCATGGCGATGAGGTCGTTGCAAGCGTGCTCAACTATATCGATCACGACTATAACCAGAAGAATCACTGCCTGCGCGGATGGACGGAAGATATTTCCACCCAAAGAAAATGGCGCAAACGGGGCATCGCCACAGCCCTGATCCTGCGCTCTTTGCACATGCACAAAGCTTTGGGTATGACCGAGGTCGCACTGGGCGTCGATACCAAGGGCCTCTCCGGCGCGCTTGATTTATACTTAAACCTCGGCTATCACATCGACAAAACCTACATCTGGTATCGAAAACCGCTGGCATAGCGCATTGAAAGCACGGAAATGAAAAAGTGGCGTTCGAAACTGAAGCCTGACGGGCGTCACTTTTTTCCCCTGATTGTGATCATGGTAGAATCAATTCCGGCATTTATACCAACCAAAACAACACGCGATGTCATTAAAATTAAACCGTAACGCCAAACTGTTTTTATTATCCACACTGCTGTACGGGTTCTCCTTCAGCGTGTGGGAATTGTTTTTTAATCTCTATATCCTCTCCCTGGGATTTAACAACGACGTGCTCGGTCTGATCCGCTCGGCAACGCCATTGGCTGCGCTCCTGCTGGGCCTACCGCTGGGGTTGTTGTCCGATCGGATTGGTCGGCGGACAAGCATGTTGGTTGGTCTGGGCATCGATTTTGTGGGCATGTTCATGCAGATCAGGCTACCCAACCCGATCCCGATCTTTTTATTTGGGATGGTCCAGGGCGCCGGTTTTATGCTCTACAGCGTCTCACATCCGCCCTTTATGATGACTCTCAGCGAAAAGGAAAACCAGGCCATGATCTTTGGCTTGAATGTTGGTCTGCATACTATTGCCACCACCATCGGTAACCTGGCAGCAGGGCAGGTGCCTGCTTTGCTTGAACGCTGGTTGAACATTACCCAGGACACGCCTGCTTCTTATCAGTGGGTGATCACTGCAGGCATTCTGCTCGCCGCAACCAGCCTGGTACCGGTATTCCTGATCAGAGAAAACAAGACAAACGCGAACAACAAGCAATCCAGGCCCCCGCTAAACGCAATCATCCGCGAGCTCACCTCCCGTCCGGTGGTTCGTCAATTAACCACGGTCAACCTAATCCAGGGTTTTGGCGCTGCACTACTGATCCCCTATCTAAACGTGTTTTTGCGCGGCAAATTCAACATCAGTGACGATTTGCTGGGCTTGATCTTTAGTATTTCATCCCTGTTCGTCTTCCTGGGCACAATGATCTCTCCCTGGTTAGCCAGGATAACCCGCAGCCGGATCATCCCAACAGCAGTCACGCAGAGCCTCAGCCTGGTATTTTTATTTTCACTGGGTTTCTCGCCCTTACAATGGCTGGCAGCTGTCAGCCTGCTGTTTAGAAATGTGTTAATGCAAATGTCTACACCCTTGCTGGATAATTTTGCCATGCTCGTCAGTCAACCTGAAGAGCAGGGGGCAGTTGCTGGTATACGCGGCATCGGGTGGCAGGCGGGGCAGGTTTTCGGCATATTGATTTCTGGCTTGATTCAAACACGTTTTGGTTTTTCGCCCCTATTTATTACCACCGGCTTGCTTTATTTCATCACCATCATCCTCACCTGGGTACACTTTCGCCCCCTGGAAAAGGATAAATCCTTTGGGTGATCAACACAAACCCATCACCTTCAACATCCTGTAGATCCGCAAATTCCGGGTTGGATCAAAAAGTCCGGTCTTCCTGCTGGGTTGGCAGTAATTACTGGTTAATCCCCGGCGTCGTCCACCCGTGTAAGCATAATCACAATCAACCCCAATTTGCAATCCTCATCATCCTGAGAACATCGTTCAGCCGCAATGCTGCCCTGAACGTGCCTGAAGGCTCAATAGGGATTAACTTTCAGCAACAACAATGAGTTTGTCTTCCTCGGTAAACCGCATGCTTTCTGATTTTTTCGGGTTCAGCACAATGCCATAGTTTTTTTCTGGATTATCATGCTCGCGAGTAATGCGATAGCCCAGGGCAATTTCGCTTTTACGCTTGGCTGACTCAATCAGCGTGTAAAAATTAACCGGTGTTTCAAGCGCGACATAATCACCCATCGGTTTAAGATATATTTCACTTCCCTCTGGATTGAAGAGATCCGTAAAAACCGCGTTCAAAGCTTTCTGTTCAGCGATTTGAGAGAACATCAAGCTGATCAATTTGTCACTGACGATGAAATCATCAGCTTTCGCAATTTCTGCCAGGTTGCGGTTTCGCACATCGAGCATTTCGGTTGTGATAGAGTATTTGATTTTCGGATTTTTAACCGCAATATCCCTGAGATGCAGCAAAGTAATCAGCGTATGCGCATCCGCCACCTGAACCGGCAAACATTCAGAATAACAGAGCACAATGATCTCATCAAAGTTTTCTGAAGCCAACTGGTCTAAAAGCGCCCGGTTTGTCGTATCACCGACCTGATGGGAGATGCTTAAATTTTTAAAACCCGTCAGTTCAAATCCTTTCAAACAATCCCCTATGTCCAAATTGCATACGATCTTCACCATCGATTGAGGAGCAACATATTGATCCAATTCTTTAACGATGAGCGGTCCACGCCAATTCCAGCCTAAGATCAATATTTTTTCCGGTTCGGCTGGTTGCGGCTCAACAGTCACAATTTTATCTTCTTCAACAAGCGACTTGATTGAATAATCTGGAAAGATTTGATCGTCATCCTCAGCCAGCAGAAATAATTGATCACCCTCTTCCAGGATGCTGTTCATCTCCGGGTTGAGCTCAGGTATTCCTCCCTTTTTCCACAACCCCATCACGGCGTTTTTCTCAAACAAAGGCAAAGTGTCGCCAAATCTTTTTCCAACCAGTTGCGGATCCTGGTAAAAATAGATTTCATCACCAGAAAAATCCAGTAAATCTGTGTTGATAATCGATAGTCCGGGTTGTCGGCAGGTTTGAGCGATAACTTTGGCGATGATCTCCCCGCTTAATATCCACTCGATCTGATTGCCTCCGATCAACTCGGCGACCTGCTTGTTTTTCAAATCGCGCAATTCAGCCACGATATGATATGACTTACCATTTTTTCTCGGTCTCTTGGTGATCGCCAAACAAATCTTGATCACCTCTGAGTCGGTATCATCACCCTGTGACGAAAGGACAATGATCGCCTTGGAGTTATCCAGGTTGAGGATGTTCAGTGAGCTCATATCAAGCGGGTCACCGCTGCGAACCACGATTTTCGTGTTTCCTGTATCAGGGATGCGCTCATTAATCAGGTTCTCCATTTCCACCTTATCCCCAGGGCCCATGATCACAATACATCCTTCTGGCTGGTTTTCGTTGGCAATCACCAGCTCTTCGATGATGGTAAACACCTGTTCGCTCCATCCCAAAACCACGACATGCCCCGTTTCGATGACCCGCGATCGCCCCCTTTGTAAATTATCCAGCTGTTGCTCGAGACCGCTGGTGATCAGCCCGATGAAAGTGCTGATGAAAAACACGCCACCCAGGGTTACCAGCAGCATGATCAAACGGAATCCCCAGCCAGCATCGTCGGCCATCGTCCCCGCATCCAGGGTGCGCATCAGACTCTGCCAGATCGCCTCTGATAAGGGTAAAACGGATTCGCCTTCTGCTTTAATTTGAAAAATTACAATAACCAGTGAAAAAAAGATAATGAAGGCGAGTGAGAACATCCCTAGCCAGAAGATGGTCATCCACGTTCCTTTAGAGAACATCGTGTCCAGTTTATAACGAATTTTTTCGACATAATGGGATTTTGCTTTCATCGCAGACCTCCTTTTGAATCATCCAACGGGGGTGATTCTATTATAACAGCAATCATACGTTCAAAAGAAAATATTCTATAATATCAAAATACGTTATTTAATAATCGATATTTGAGTTAACATGACAATTTCACAATTTAGACTAATTTTTGTCAATTCGTAAGGGCAAACCTTCGCGCAGCACTCCCTGTGCCCTGCAAGGGTATCGAGCCGTGCCCGCCCAACCCAAAGCAGGGGCAGAACCCCGTATCTGCCCAGCCCAAAGTAGGGGCAGATCTCCGTGTCTGCCCAAACCATTCCCAATACTCCCTATTGATACCTGGCGATCGATTTACTTGTCGTTTCCATTACGCGATAAACCAATTACAATAAAGACGGCACTCGAATTTGTCGCTCAGTGAAATTTTCTGTGAGTTTGGTGAACTCCGAAAGGTTGACTTATGAAGACCATCATCGCATCAACCAGTAACCCAAAGATTAAACGGGTACGCGCACTGCAAACCCAGTCTCGCAAACGCAAGCAGGAAAACGCCTTTGTTGCCGAGGGCACACGATTAATTGAAGAGGTTATTGCAGCTCAATGGCCTTTAGAATTCATCCTCTACGATCAAACCCTCTCTGAGCGCGGGAAAAATCTCATCGCATCTCTGCCGGCTTCGGATCTAAACGCTGTCCACCAGGTGACCCCCGGGATTATGGCAGCAATCAGCGATGCAGAAACTCCCTCTGGCATCCTGGCAGTGCTGAAATCACGCGTATTGCCCTTACCCACAGCCCCCACTTTTGTGATCCTTGCCGACCAGGTGCGCGACCCCGGCAATATGGGCACCCTGTTGAGGACCGCTGAAGCCATGGGTGCAGAATGCATCATTACCACTCCCGGTACCGTCGACGCCTTCGCGCCCAAGGTGGTCCGTTCCGGAATGGGCGCTCATTTTCACCTGCCTATCCATTCCCTTCCCTGGCACGCCATTCATCAATATCTGCGAGGGCTGCCTGTAATCCTTGCAACGACTGACTCTGACACCAGCCTGTGGGACGTTGACTTCAGCAAGCCCTGCGCCTTGCTGATCGGCGGAGAAGCTTTTGGCGCCAGCCCCCTGGGTGAAGAAATCGCCACCCGGCGGGTCGCCATCCCGATGACCGGTAGGGCTGAATCTCTTAACGCTGCGGTTGCTGCCGCCATTCTGATGGCAGAAGTTCTGCGGCAGAGAAGTACCCCAGGAAAGGAAAACTAATGCGCATTCGATCGATCACCTGCTTTGTCCATCCCCGCTGGCCCGTCAGCGAACTCGTTTTTCAAAAAGCGGGGCTGTTTGCCCGGATGGCCAGGCAATCCTTTGAAAATGCGGGATATGCTGTCCAAACCGTCCGCATGGCCACGCCGCCCTTCGCTGAATTCATAACCGAACAGGACTACGCCCAGGCGGGTACCCACATCGACGTCATCGCACACAGTGAAGGGTTTGAGTATGTCTCCCTGGGCCCGGCGTTGACCGGCGTACCACAGAGTTACGCTGCTATCCCCGAACTGCTCAGCCGCTCTGGCAACCTGTTTTTCGGCGGACACCTGACCACGCCAAACGCCGAAGTCAGCCTGTCCGCCGTGCGTGCCTGCGCACAGGTGATCCACCAGGCGGCGACCCTGGAAGCCAACGGCTTTGCCAACCTGAGGTTTGCCGCGCTGGCTAACGTCCCCCCCTGGGCGCCCTTCTTCCCCGCAGCTTACCACCAGGGGAAGTCGCCCGCCTTCGCGTTGGCACTGGAAGCCGCCGACCTGGCGGTGAGCGCCTTCACAGAGGCGCAATCCCTGCAAGATGCACGCCAGAAGCTGGTTGACCGGATAGAAGCGCACGCCCGGGATTTGCAAACCATCGCCCAGCGCCTGGCGGATGCATACGGGGTTGAATTCAAAGGTCTCGACTTTACCCTGGCTCCCTTCCCGCAACCCGATAAATCCATCGGCGTTGCCCTGGAGCTTTTAGGGCTCCCGGCGTTGGGTCTCGCTGGCAGCCTGGCAGCATCTGCCTTTCTCACCGAGACCCTCGACCAGGCTGTCTTCAAGCGCAGCGGGTTCAACGGCCTGATGCTGCCCCTGTTGGAAGATGCCACCCTGGCGGCGCGCGGCGCGCAGGGCGTGCTGGGCGTCAACGATCTGTTGCTGTATTCAGCCGTGTGCGGTACGGGTTTGGATACCATCCCCCTGCCCGGAGAGACCTCCGTCGAACAGCTCAGTGCGCTTCTGCTGGACCTGGCTGCCCTGGCGTTGCGATTGGATAAGCCGCTGACCGCCCGCCTGATGCCAATTCCCGGAAAAGCGGCTGGCGATGATACCAACTTTAATTTTGAGTATTTTGCCAACAGCAAGGTCCTGGCGCTGCCCGCCGAGCCCCTGACTGGCTTGCTATCTGGCGACGAAAACATCGCCATCCAGCACAGGGTGGATTGAAAACCTGAACCGCGCCTGGAAATTGTGAGAAGGTCAGCCCGATGTAGGGGCAGACCTCTGTGTCTGCACAGCCCAATGTAGGGGCAGATCTCCATGTCTGCCCAGCCCGATGTTGGGACGGATCTCCGTGTCTGCCCAACCCAATGTAGGGGCAGACCTCCGTGTCTGCCCAACCCGATTTAGGGGCAGACCTTCGCGCAGCACTCCCTGTGCCCTGCAAGGGTATCGAGCCGTGTCTGCCCAACCCAATGTAGGGGCAGACCTTCGCGCAGCACTCCCTGTGCCTTGCAAGGGTATCGAACCGTGTCTGTCCAACCCGATGTAGGGGCAGACCTCCGTGTCTGCCCAGCCCGATGTTGGGACGGATCTCCGTGTCTGCCCAACCCAATGTAGGGGCAGACCTCCGTGTCTGCCCAACCCGATGTAGGGGCAGACCTCCGTGTCTGCCCATCCCGATGTAGGGGCAGACCTCCGTGTCTGCCCAACCCGAAATACTCGTTGTTCAGGGCAACCACAGGGGGTTGCCCCTACAGGTTTAATCCAATAAAAGGTTCCATTATTTTCAATACCCACTTGTGAAATAAAAAAGCCGCCCCTGTAACCCGGGTTCTTCTAATGCACCGGCGTTTCAGTTTATTCCGAGCGCACCTGTTTAAAATTTACCAAAATCAAGTTTCTCTGACAATCCTGGAAAGTCTGCAGGGGGTATGCCAGCGAATAGGGCGCTCCATCGGCGTCCACAAGCTGGATATACAGCGCATCCTGGCTATCAACCACTAAATTCTCCAGCAAAAATTCATATCCCGAAATCCCGTAAACCGGCGCCGAGCCCGTCACCGAGTATTCGTCGATCAAATAACCCTCCAATTCACCTGTAAGATTTAGCTCCAGCCCTTTCACAGCCCGGTCCTGCAAATCCCACACCTGACCGGCAACCACCAGCCAGTCACATCCCAGTGAGGGACGCAGCAGGTCGCTGCTCATCATCTCGGGTTCGCCGATCAGGATAAACGGGAACAACTCCGGCGTGGGTGAGGGCGAAATCGTCGGGGTGTAAGATAGGGTTTGAGTCGGGGTGAGGACGGTAGGCGCCACACCGGTAGCCGTGATTGTTGGCACCTGGGTTATCATGCTGCTGGGCGGCAGGATGGCAATCGAGGTGGGGTGAGGTGTTGGCGGATTCTCATCCGCATATGGACCCAGAGCAAAGATCAGCATGAACAGCCAGATCAAACCGCCCAGGATGGCAAATACAAACAACCATGCCAGGAAACCCGGTTTTTTAGGAGGGTAGGCTCCTCGCGGGGTTGCCATAGAAGGCACCGCCTTTGGCTCACGCCGCTTAGCCTGGCTTTGCGGATAATGGGGCGGTTGACGGCTGGACATGTCAGTCGATGATGATCTCGATAACACTGTTCGCTCGCCGGTCTGCCAGCCAATCGTACAGGGCTTGCCGTGCCAGCGTAATTCGGGCATCCACGCTCAACGGACGCACGTCCCGGTCAATCACCAGGACGATGTGGTAACCAATATCCGAGGCAATAATCTCTGAATAGCTTCCCACCGCCAGGTTAAAAGCGGCTTCTTCTACGGCTGAGATCAACAAGTATCCTCGGGGCACCCAGCCAAGGTAGCCGCCCGTCTCCGGCTTGAACTCAAAGGCAACGTCCTTAAAGGGCGTTCCTGAATTTAATTTTGCCAGCGCCCGCTTGGCGCCTTCTTCGGTGAAGGTTAACACCTGTCGCAGCTCAACTTGCTCAACAGCTTCAGGGATCGTGTCGACAATCCGTTGGCGTTGATCCGCCACCAGCATCTGCAAGCGTAAACTTTCAAACAGTTCATCCCGCGTATACCCCCAGTCTGCCATCCAGGCTTCGAGATCAACGTCTTCTGCCAGTTCGTCAAGGCGTGCCTGCACCTCAGCCTCGCCGAACTCCGTCCCTGCTTCGCGCGCACCCTGCGCCAGCAAAACCTGGTCGATCAGGTCGTTCAATACGGTTTCCCGTGCGTGATCCAGGTCAGGATTTTGATTGCCGAGGGCGTTTTGGGTCAGTAAATAGCGTTCCACCTCACGTTCAAAGACGACCAGCGGTATCCGCTCCCCATTGACCACTGCTGCAGCCGGCTGGGGCGTGGCGGTCGGGTCCGCAATCGTCGGGGTGATGGTCGGAAAAACCTGAGGTGGGCTTGGTTCTACTTCGGGTGTGGTATCAATCGGTTGAGTACAGGCTGTCAAAAAAAATATAAATACTAATAACCATATGATCGGTTTCGTTGTGGTCCACTTTACGGCATGCATGCCTAATATTATACCAGCGCCAAGGGGATTTCAACCACTCACTGCTTCCTGATTCCTGCCGCCTACTTCCTTCCTTCCTACTCCCTACTCCCTGATTCCTACTTCCTGATCCCTGCTTCCTGATCCCTGCTTCCTGATCCCTGCTCACCATTAACCAAAATAAAAAAAGCTGCTCCGAAATGGAGCAGCTTAATAATCTATTGAACTCGATCGGCTTAATAGCCGCCCATGCCCATTCCACCACCTCCAGGAGGCATTGGCGGTTCTGGCTCGGGAACATCCGTGATCAGGGCTTCGGTGGTCAGGATCATTGCCGCAATTGAAGCCGCGTTTTCCAGCGCACCGCGGGTCACCTTGGCAGGATCAATCACACCGCAGGCAACCATGTCGCAATATTCTTCGGTCAAAACATCATAACCGATGCGGGGGTTCTTTTCCTTGATCTGTGCCTGGCGGGCGTGCTCAACAACCACTGATCCATCTTTACCGGCATTTTCGGCAATTTTTCGCATCGGGATTTCCAATGCGTCGCGGACAATTTTAACACCGACCTGAGCATCATCACTGTCCATTTTCAGGTCTTCAACCGCGCTCATGGCGTTGATCAAAGCCACACCGCCACCGGGCACGATTCCTTCTTCCACAGCCGCTCGGGTTGCAGACAGGGCATCCTCAACACGGTGCTTCTTTTCCTTCAGCTCAGTTTCGGTGGCTGCGCCTACACGAATGATGGCAACGCCGCCAGCGAGCTTCGCCAGCCGTTCTTGCAATTTCTCACGGTCGTAGTCGCTGGTTGTATTTTCAATTTCAACCCGGATCTGATCGACGCGTCCCTTGATGGCATTGGGATCACCCTTGCCGCCAACAATGGTTGTCTCGTCTTTTGTGCTGAAGATTTTTTCAGCTTTTCCAAGATCATTGACCGTGACGGTCTCCAGCTTGCGGCCGGTTTCCTCAGAAATCACGCTGGCGCCTGTTAAAACAGCGATATCCTGCAACATGGCTTTACGGCGATCGCCAAATCCTGGCGCTTTGACAGCGAGTACGTTGATCATGCCGCGCAGTTTGTTGATCACCAGTGTTGCTAGGGCTTCACCATCGATATCTTCTGCAATAATCAGCAGCTCGCGCTTGCCGACCTGTACCAATTTTTCAAGCAGAGGCACGATGTCGCTGGCAGCAGAGATTTTCTTGTCGTAAACGAGGACATAGGGGTCTTCAATTTTGGCTTCCATTGTCTCGGGGTCAGTAACGAAATAGGGCGAGATGTATCCACGGTCAAACTGCATACCGTCAACATAGTCGGTTTCAAATTCGAGGCCGCGTGATTCCTCAACCGTGATCACACCATCATTGCCAACTTTGTCCATCACCTCAGCGATCAGTTCGCCAATTTCACGGTCCTGGGCTGAGATTGAGGCCACATTTGCAATTTCTGCCGGGCTGGTAATCGCAATTGACTGGGAACCAATCGCCTCTGCCACTGCCTTCGCCGCGGCTTCAATACCCCGTTTGAGCAACATGGGGTTGGCGCCGGCAGCAAGGTTTTTAAGGCCGTCGGTTACGATTGAATGCGCCAGTACAGTGGATGTGGTCGTGCCGTCACCGGCGATGTCATTGGTTTTGGTTGCAGCTTCTTTAAGCAACTGAGCGCCCATATTCTCAAAGGGGTCTTCCAGCTCGATTTCTTTTGCAACGGTAACACCGTCGTGGGTAATGGTGGGAGAACCAAATTTGCGATCGATAGCGATATTGCGTCCCTTCGGACCGAGGGTTGTAACAACCGATTTCGCCACCATATCAATGCCGGCTTTGAGCGAACGGCGTGCTTCTTCTGAAAAAATAATTTGTTTAGCCATTGTTAATTACTCCTTGGATGTTTTTCTCATTAGTTGATTTTGGCGAGAATATCGCTTTCTCGCATGATCAGCAATTTTTTGCCATCGTACTTAACTTCGGTCCCCGAATATTTCGCGAACAGGACACGGTCACCCTCTTTGACTTCAAGGGGCATATATTCGCCTTCGTCATTGCGCTCGCCGGGGCCAACAGCCAAAACAATGCCCTTTTGGGGTTTTTCTTTGGCGGTTTCAGGAAGCACGATGCCTCCAGCAGTAATTTCTTCTTCCTCGATGGGTTCGACCACGAGGCGATTGCCCAAAGGTTTTATTGAAATTGTCATCAGTTCCTCCGTTTGAATTTGTTTTCTTTTATCAGTAGTTTTCCGACTTTTTAGCACTCTCACAACAAGAGTGCTAACACCCCCCAATATTACCTTTTTCCAAAATGGTCGTCAAGGGTAAAATATAGAATTCTTACAAAAGATTTACACAAACTCAGGGAGAGCTATTCTTCCGCTGCATCATCGACCGGCTGCTCAAGCGGCGGCGTTTCCGTTGCGCTGACCGGCGTTTCCCCCGTTTCGCTCAGGTCCATTAATCCAAGGCTGTAAGCACAAATTTCTTCACCCGCGCGCACAATGCTCATCACCGAGGGATCATCCGCATAGCGACTGCGGATCTGTGCAAAGATAGCCAGCGCTCGATCGCACTTATCATCACCTGGGCGATGCAAGCCGGCTAAAACAGAGCCATAAGTAAAGTAATTCACAAT
Source organism: Brevefilum fermentans (assembly GCF_900184705.1). Classification (NCBI taxonomy): domain Bacteria; kingdom Bacillati; phylum Chloroflexota; class Anaerolineae; order Anaerolineales; family Anaerolineaceae; genus Candidatus Brevifilum; species Candidatus Brevifilum fermentans. The sequence goes on from NZ_LT859958.1 coordinate 2,119,045, forward strand.
CGTGCTCCCCGAGAGCGGCAGCCCTTCCACGGGCACCATCGGATCGACATCCGGATCGCATTGACGTACTTCACAACTGATTTCGGCGCTGCAGCCTTCAATTGAGCACTGCAACGCCGGGATAGCGCCCTCGTAATTGCGTGACTTATGATAAATTACGCCTAACTGTCCATAAACACTGGGGTTGGCAGGTGTAAAACTTAGCGCCTTTTGCATATTCCAGGCTGCGGCAAAAAATTCGCCCTCCTGGGCATAAGTATTGGCAATCGTCAGGTAAGGCGTGGGGTCTTTGATGCCTAATTGCTCATTCAGGTTTGCCGCCCTGGCAAAATGCTCCAGAGCTTGATCATAAAGTTTAAGGTGGCGAAAGATCCGTCCCACGGCAATATACAGGTATGTATAATTCGGCATGATTTCAATCGCGCGCTTATAAGACTGGATCGAGAGGTTGTATTCTCCCATGGTCTCATAAGTGAAAGCCATGATCCGATGGACATCCATCAGGTTTGGATCTCGCTCCGCAGCCTGTTGAATATACTGGTAAGCCTGGTTTAACTTCATCTGACTCACCAGAACTTCGGCGTAATACGCCAACGCCAGGGTGTTCGCGCTGTCGATTTGCAGCGCCATTAATGCCTCGGATTCGGCGCGATTCAACAAATCTTCTTCCGTCTCCGGGTCCACCAGGAACGGGTTTGCATTCCAATCCAACACAAAGGCACGGATTGCCAGGACCTCGCTGTTATCGGGATCGATTTCCTTCGCACGATCAATGGATTCAAGCGCCTCAGCCAAACGCTGAGAGCGATCAGCATCAGTCGTGCTGAGGGCTGAAGAATAGGTTTGAATTCGTGCCAGCTCGGCAAGGATGGCTGTATTCTCAGGGTCAAGCATCACCGCGCGTTTTAGCGCGGTAATGGCCGCCTCCAGGTTGCCGGCTTCAAAATGAGTCATTCCCTCTTTCACAAAAGAATCTGAAGTGCGGGTGGGCGTGGGTGTGGGTAAAAACAGCGGCTGAACATCGCCCCGAACAATGCTGGTTAACAGCGTCAGGAAGAAGGCAATCAGCACCAAGAAAATTAGAACCCGATAGGGGTTTGATTTTTTACGGACAATTCTGAAATGCGGTTCTCTGCCGTTAAGGTACATCGTTTTACCCTAGTTGTGCTTCAGGCTAATTGTCATTATCCTGAATTTATTCCACTTCTTCTGACTCACCATTTTCCGGTATGGGCGTGGGCGGATGTTCCTGGAATTCCTGGCAGGTTTCAATAATGATCTCCGCGTTGTACACCGCTGTCGGATCGTCGGGCACGGTCTGCAGTAGGGCCTGGGCAACCTGCACAGCTTCTCCACAGCGGTTCACTCTGGCAAGCGCCAGTCCATAACGGCTGTAAAACTCCATCACCGTCATGGAGTAACTCAACGGCAGGCCTTCAACCTCCACACCGCCCGCGGCAACGCCACCTCGCACCGCCAGTTCCAGGGATTCAATCGCCTGGTTGTATTGCAAGTTGCGGAAATACATCGAACCCAGGTTGCCGTGAAGCCTCGGGTTGGAGGGATCATCATTGACGGCCTGTTCAGCGTATTGAACAGCCTTGGCAAATTCACCAATGCGAGAAAAAACCCGCGAAATGTACCAGTTTGGCTCTGGATCGGTCGGATTCAGCGAGTACGCTTTAGTGAATTGACCAACCGCTAGTTCGTATTCTTCAATTGTGAAATAATTCCTGCCCATGGCCATGTGCAGCTCTGCGATCATGTCATTCATCTCAACGGCGACCTCTAATTGTTCGAGTGCTTCCTCGTAGTTGCCAGTGATTTCAAGTACATAGCCGCGTGCCCAGCGAGCTTCCAGCAATTGCGGGTCGATCTCCATTGCTCTTTGCGAGTGTGTGATCGCTTTTTCCAGCGTGCTGATTTCTCCCAGATCATTTGCCACCCGCCTTGCCAGGATGTTGGCGTAAACAGCATGGACAAAGGCATTGTTCGGGTCAAGATCCAAAGCCGAGCGGATATCCGCTTCAGCCTCTAAAAATTCACCCAAATACCCCTTCGACCAGGCCAGCAGTGCATAGGCATTAGGACGTTTATTGTCCAACAACAACGCGTTTTCTGCATTGACCCTGGCTGCTTCATACTCACCGCTGTAAAGCTGCAATTTCGCCAGGATGAGGTAATTGGGAACCTCCTGGGGATTGGCTTTGATGGCAGCCTCATAAGACGCCTTAGCCATGCCGAGGCGTCCTTCTGCCAGGTAGCTTTCAGCCTCCTCAGCATAAGATACGGGATCTCGTGTAGGCGTTGGTGTGGGAACAAAAGGCGGCGGTATTGCTGGAATCACATTGGTATTTAGATACAAAAAGAAACCGATTCCAGCCAGCAGGAACAGGATCAACCAGGGGTTTGATCGCCTTCTGCGCTTATTCATCGACCACTTACTGCCGCGCAAATACATGTTAAGAATCATAGTCCTGAAGTTATTGTCCGTCAAGCGAGGCAAAATTGTTATTATTTAACGCAAGTCATCAATAATCATGGAAAGAATATATTGATCTGTGCGTTTATACTGTCAGGTGAATGTGGGTTCCGATGACTGTAATTCACTCAATCCGATTTAAGTGGCTGGCATTGGCTTTCTATATACTGGATATCACGTGTTCTTAACCTTATCCCAGGGCTGCGCCAATTCCACTCAAAAAAATGACAACCACACCCAGAATAATGTTGATGACCAATAACAGCATATAAGTTTTTTGTTCCTGCTGGTTAAATTTCTCAATCTTACGACCCAAAATGAAGCCTCGATAGCCTCCAATAACGATCATCGTGAAGACAACCAGATGTTTGATGGATATCAATGTATGATAAGGTGTAGTAAAACTCAAAAATCCAGAAAGGCCACCAGCTTGCTTACTCAACAATAATCCGGTGATCCAAAGCACGCCAATACTGATCAAACCAACAACTCTGAGTTTGGATTGGTAAATTTTTAACAATTTATTCTTCAATTTTGGCTCGGCACCGGCATTTTTAACAACTGGCAAGAAAGCAAATCCAGTCGTCAACATCCCGCCAATCCAGAAGGCAGTAAATAGATCATGTAATGATCTGATCATCCCAAAAACCAATTGTTTTTGCATTTTTCCTCCAAAAGTTTATGATGTTTTCCAACACTATAGCATTTGAGGAACAATTATTCTTCGACATAAGTCGAACTGAAATTTGGGTTTTGTGAATGATCGAAATTAGCCTTGCGCAATCTCTTCTAATCTATTTCGATCCACGATTGTGATCTTATCTCGTTGGATCTCTATCAAGCCATCTCTGACGAATTTCTGCAGGTTACGATTAACCACATCTAACACGGTACCCAGACGAGCTGCCATTTCTGTTTGCGTGATCCACGACTGCCTGTTCCAAACATTGCCATCAGCCTGTAACAACAAGAAACGAGCAAGCCGGACATCGACCGTGTAAAAAGATAAATCTTCAATCTGTTCAAGCAAATACTGAATTCTTACCGCCAGGCTCTCAACCACTGCACGAGAGAATTTTGAGTTGGTTTCTAATAATTGCTCAACGTAACTCTGAAACAAATAGAAGACTTTGCCTTCTTCCATGGCTATGACCGAAACGGCATTATCAACTTTTGAAAACACAGCAAGTTCGTTGATTAACTCACCCGGGCCAATAAATCTCAAAGTTGTTTGTCGACCATCTGCAGCAATTTTTTCAGTTTTAAACCATCCATTAATTACAAAATACAATTTGTCTGAAGTTTTACCCTGAACATACAATATCTCACCTTTGTGAATCGTTTGAGTGCGTACGTTAGGTACGACCCGCTTAAGTTCATTTTCTGAAAGGATCTCCAAAAGGGGAAATTTAGATAAGCATTCCGGGGTGATGTTCATTTTTATATATCTTTATTAAGGAATTGCACACGAAATGCAAAGTGGAAAACAATCAATTTCTGGGTGATGTTCGTCTTATCCATTTGTCTGACAACTGGCTGGCAGCAGCCTCATCGAGCAGCCATAATAAATCACCGTCCTGTGGTGAGATCATTTGAATCGGCTTTTGTTCAGGTGCATAAGCCCCAGAAAACACTTCCGCAAGCATGTGCGCCTTAGATTCTCCGCTTACCAGCACCACGATTTGGCGGGCTGCATTGATGGCGTTTTTCGTCAGGGTCAATCGCCAGAAAGATTGTGATGGTAGTTGATGCGCAACAAACCAGCGGCAGGTTTCGTTCAACGCAAAACTGTGGGGAAACAGCGATGCGGTGTGCCCATCAGATCCCATCCCTAACAGCACCAGGTCAAATCTTGGCCAAGGACTGAGAAAAAAGGCTTTCAACCTTGTTTCATAATCAAACGCAGCTAACCCGGCATTGAGTTCTGTGCGCACACGATGAACATTCATCTCTGGTACGTCAACCTTCGAAAACAAAGCCTCCTGAACCATCCGGAAGTTCGAATCAGGGTGATCCGGTAAAACATAGCGCTCATCACCAAAGAAGAAATGAATATCATTCCATGCCAGTTTAGTTTGAATTTCTGGCTGCGCCAAACCCGCATACACCGGTTCAGGTGTGCTCCCACCAGCGAGCGCAACCGAAAACCTCCCCCTGGCTTGAATTGCCTCTTGCGCCCGGTGAACAAACTGATCGATAGCTGCTCGAGCCAAAGCTAATGGATCCGATAATACCTGGATGGATTCCATTTCTGATCACGTCCTGTCATTTCATCGATTTTTGTAAGGCTTTAAACTGTTCTTTTTGCGCATCTGTCAGGTTTTTTGGTACCAGCACATTAATTTCAGCATACAGATCCCCGCGTTGATTGGGCTTACCCAGTTTTGGCATTCCTAAACCCGTCAGCCGAAAGGTTTTTCCGGAATCGGTTTCAGGCGGGATGGTCAATTTCACAGCCTTGTCCAGGGCATTCACGGTCACCTCTCCACCCAGCAAGGCGACAAAGAAATCCACCGGCAGTACAATTCTCAGATCATCACCCTCGCGCTTAAACTTTGCGTGCGGTTTGACATTGATTTTAAGGAATAGATCGCCAGAGCCTGCCGTCCCCTCTCCGCCCTGCCCGCTGAGACGAACCCTGGAACCTGATTTCACACCGGGGGGAATTGAAGCCTCAATCCGCCGACCGCCCTCATAGGTCAGCAAACGCGTCGTCCCTCGAAATGCCTCTTCAAGCGTGATGTCCACTGTATGCTCAATATCCTGTCCGCGCTGCATGCGCTGATAAGATGCCTGCCCGGCAGGTCGCCTGGTTGACCTGGCACCCGCCATACCGCCAAACAAGGTTTCGAAAAAATCTGAAAACCCGCCCAAACCGCCACCAAACATTTGCTCAAACTCTTCCTGCGTGACGGATCGATACTGAGTTCCGCCGCGCGGGCTTTGAGCAGCCCATTGAGACCAGTCAAAGTCTTCGGCTCGACCACCCGTTTGTTTATAATGCTTCCACTGTGACCCAAATCGATCATATTTTTCACGTTTTTCAGGGTCAGAAAGCACCTGGTAGGCTTCGTTGATGTCTTTAAATTTCTCTTCCGCGTTAGGATCATCCGGGTTAACGTCCGGATGATATTCACGCGCCAGCTTTCGATAGGCTTTTTTTATGTCCTCCTGGCTGGCGTTTTTGCTGACATTTAATATTTTATAGTAATCTCGATACTGCATTTAGCATTCCTTCCAATGCCAATAATGTCATTATTTTAGGCGCATTTTATCTAAATAAGATTAGATTGCTTCGAAGTCCACCCAATATTGTCAAAGACGGATTGGAGGTACAAAAGCAGTTATGCGCCTTTTTTTAAACTCTCCGGGCAGGCTTAATGATCAAAAAACTCAGGCAAGCTCCGGGTCAAATTCGCCCCGGTAATCTTTCGGCAGCAGCGCGGCAATTTTGGTCATGATCAGTTGACCGGCAGCTTTGATCTCTTCACGGGTTGGACGCTCAGGGGTATCCGTCGGAATCGGTCCGAACACCTCCCCAATTCGCGTACACACTCGTAATCGCCGCTTTTTTTCTGTGATAGTTTTTACCAGTTTCCAATGATTGTCACTCACGGTGCCCATGGCGATAATCGGCGCGCCGGTGCGCAGTGCCATGTAGGCAGCCCCGGGCAACGCTGGCCTCAGCGGACCGGGATGAACATGCCCCTCAGGGTAGATCACCAACACACCCTTTTGCGCCAGGATGGATTCGGATGCACGCAATGCCTCAAGATTAGGGCTGCCCTGCTGGATTTTCAACGTCTGCCAGGCATTGGGAAACAACCGCGTTAAACGAGGTGCGTTAGGCATCACCAAATCCCCAATAAATTCCAGCGGCCAGGGCGTGCTGTGAATGGGCGCCACAGTATCTAAAAAATGGAAATGATTGCCCACAATCAGCAGGGGACCTTCTGTCGGAAGATTCTCTAAACCTTTGACTTCCCAATGCGTCAGCACACTGGCCAGGACATCAATCCCGGTTTTCAGGACGCTCCGAATAAAGCGCCGGCGGGGCCAGCGGTATTTCTGCTCCAGGGATGCTTGGGTTTGGTTTTTCACAATGCTCACAGGTAATCGACTCCGGATCTTTTAACGAATAATTCCAACAGATATAAAGGCATCTTCAACGGCGATTTGATACTGCCTTAAATTATATCCAATTCACAAGGGGATTGCTGGCATCCCTTTTGTGAAACGCATGGGCTTCTGGTTAACTCATTTTCAGCCTGGGCTTTTCAGTCCGCTTCAGGTAAACACCTGATCCGCTGACCCGCTTTGCGATCAAAGCGTAAACAACTCTTGAATATCGGCTGTCGACTCCACAATCAAATCCGCGCCGGCGCGTTCCAATTCTCGCCTGCTGCCGAAACCGCACAAAACTGCAATCGTTTGCGCACCGGCTGATTTCCCGGCTTTCACATCCACAATCGTGTCGCCGATCATCACACATTGAGCAGGCTCCAGCCCGATCTGCTCGGCGGCGAAAATCACCGGGTCGGGAAAGGGTTTCGTGTGGTTGCAGGTCTGGGCAGTGACAACAACGTCAAAATACTGCTGCAGTTCAAAGTGCTCCAAAAATTGATGTGTGGTGTCCTTATCCCGAGCGCTGACCACCGCCATGCGCATGCGCCCATCAAAATCGTCCAGCATATTCTTCACACCCGGGATAATCCAAAACCGATCCTGCATTGATTTCTTTTTATTGCGTTTGCGGGAAAGCCAATCGTAAATTTTCGAAAGCGGCTGGTCAAGATGAACCCGGTCGAAGAGGTGGTAAATCGTGTTGGCTGGCGTTTCCATCGCCATCACCAGAGTCCTGGCAAGGTGATGGGCACCTTGCTCTTTGTGCAGCCGTGCAATGGGCGCCAGGTACTTGCTGATCCGGTGGATCAGGCGGTCGTCCGTGTCACTGAGCGTGCCATCCACATCAAACAACAAGCCCTTCACGCGCGAAACATCAAAATGCCGGGCTAATATAATCTCGTTCTGTTTCATTTCAGCGCTTCGAAAACAACCTCAGCCAGCCCCGGATTTGGTGCAATCACCCACAATACCCGCTCCCCTTCTTGGAAAACAAGAGTGGTCTCCCCACGACCAGACCAGGTCGGCTGCCCTGCAATGGGCTGGGAATCAACCTCCCAACGCTTATCTGCGTATTTCGTCAATGCAAACTCGAATTCATCGGCATCCAGAGCCGAATCCCATACCAAATCGAGGATAAAAATGACCTCATCCGTTAATTCGTTTAGATAAATCGCATAGGCATCACCACCCCAACCCTCCGTCGCCTTTTTTGCCAGGTCGTCATTGAGTCGGTGGTCCCTGTCATACGCCTGGCTGAGGATTAAATATGTGGACCATTCTCCCATGACGTTCTGATCAATTAGCGTCCAGGTCTCTCCCAGAGTGTTTTCCAATTCTGGCAGTGTAACCTTTTTGGGCTCATCCCAAGGATAGCGCTCCGGATGAAGGATTTGCTCTGTCGACACGGGTGGGTCAAGGAATGCTGCATCAATTGAATCAAACCCATTCTTTTCAAAAAGAAACTCCACAAATGTGAAGCCGTATTCATAAGGAAACATAAGGTCCATCTGGACGTAGCTCGGAGCGTTGTCAAAAACCGGGCTTTTAAACGCTGTATAAGTTTTGAGGAAATCCAAATACTCACTTCGGGTAGCATAGGTTTGAAACCAGAGCGATTCAGTCCAGGAGGCGTCACCCTCAATCAGCGCCTGGATGGCTGCGCAGCGTTCTGAATCCAATTCACAGGCTTCATCGGTGTAATTGAGTCCTTCTTCAAATCTGAAAGTTTGATCCTGTAATACATGGGTAAACTCGTGGGCATAAGTCATTTTTTCATTGATGCCAAACACGTTTCCCCCAACCACAAAGATTTCATTAGTTTGACTGTCGTAAAAACCGCTTATTTGCTCACTGTACAGTTGATGATAAAGATTCTTCAGATCGAAATCCGCTGGCAAGAGCCCCAATAATGCCATGATGATCACATCCTGGCGGGCATCTTCATCGGTGTACTCAGCAAAAAAATCGTTCACGACCCGATCCTCAAGCGCTTCTGAGGTCATTATCACCTTGGGGACCTCTTCCAACAGTGTTAAACCTCGCAACTGGCTCACCTGATCCTCGATTTCAAGCATTGCAGCCACAGTCTTGTTCGGTAGTGAGGTTGTGTTTCCTGGTAGACATGTTCCAGAATCACATGGAAAAATCAAGTTCCCAATTTTGTCAAAATTGATGGGCCACAGCATCGAAACCACAAAGCCACTGATCATGATCAAACTGATACATAAACAGGAGATGATCAAAACGGCGGCGCAGCTGATGATGATATTTCTGCTTGAATTTGATTTCATATTTACCTTTTTATTTTTATATGTGTTATGACTTAAATAATCGCGCATAATCTGCTATCGAATCGTTTAACAACACCCAATGATAATCCATCATATATTAAATAAAAACCCCACCAGGGGCTTTCGACAAATTTTCTGTTTTTGAAAGGAAGCGGATTAAGCCTTCAAAATGTAACCAACCCCCCGCTCCGTGATAATTAGTTTTGGATTACGAGGATCTTCCTCAATCGCCTTACGCAACCAACTGATATGCACATCCAGCGTGCGGGTGTCACCGGTATATTCTGTATCCCAAATTTGGGTAAACAAAGGATCCCGTTTGACGACTTTGCCATTGTTTTTCATCAACACCTGTAGAATTTTCACCAACCGGGGTGTGATTTTTGTTTGGCGATCGTTGCAGGTGACAAACTGGGTATGGGTATTCAGCTCAATGGGTCCCGCCCGTAAGATATGCTTTTCATCTGAGGGATGATAAACCTGCAGACGGTTGATTAATTTTTGAACAGTAAAAGGGAGCCGCAATACCAGGTTTGCATCGATGTTCGCAGGAGTTGCTGCATCCTTTTCGATGATCAGGATGATTGGCAAGTCACTATTAGAAATCCTGAAGGATTTGCAGATACGGATACCGTTGGTTCTCATTGAAGCAGCATCAACAACAACGGCATGCGGTTGAAGGTCTTCCATCACGTCAAGGCCCGCTCTCCCGCTCGATGCTTTTTGAACCTGGTATCCTTTACGACGCAATTCTTCACTGAAGGAAATATAATCACCCCTGCTGCCTTCTATGACCAAAATCACAACGCCTTGATTATCCGACAAAATCCTGTCCTTCCCAAGTGGCTGTAAAAATGTATCGGAGCACCATCAATCTGTTTCCTGATTTACAATTTTCATTATATCAATAAACATAAACAAAATGGTTCGCTTCAGGTTCTTTCAATCCGGGTTCCAAATCTCATGAATAGATCGATTATATGAGAGAACCTCTTTGACCTGTAATTCATCAACTTTTTCTAACAAAAATGTTAAAATTATCCTCGATTGTTGCTTATTTTCGATTATACTCGAAAACCTTAACAAGTCGAATAGTTCTAATCCTGATTTGGTTGATTCTTGTTGTCGCCCGTGTTAGAATTAATTTCATCTCGGTAACTGCAGGAGAATCCCATGCCAAAAATGATTGAGGTAGAGATCGACAGTGTTCGCGTCAGCCTGACCAATCAACAACGCATTGTCATCTTGAAACAAGTTGACAAAGAACGCTATCTGCCGATTTGGATTGGCCTTTACGAAGCGGAGGCAATTACCATTGCTTTACAAGACATCCAGATCGCCAGGCCTCAAACCCACGATTTACTCAAAACCTTAATCCAATCCCTCAACGGCAGGCTGATCCAGGTAGAGGTTAGTTCGCTCTCGGATGATGTATTCTACGGCAACCTGGTCATCGAGATCGACGGCAAACGCAAGTTTGTCGATTGTCGCCCCTCAGACGCGCTGGCATTAGCCGTGCGCATGAATGCACCCATCCTGGTAGCGGAAGATGTCATGGCACAGGCCAGCATCATTCCAGAAGAGGATATCTCTGATCAGGATGCTGCTGAGTTAGAAACCCGGGCCAGTGCAGAAATCGAGACCGGTAACCTGGACATCTTTGACGATTTTCTAAAGAATATCGACCTGGATGATTTCAGATCAGATGATGAGGAAGACGAACCTTAACCCGGACGGTTGCAGTTTGCTATTATCACCGGGAGATGTCAGCAGGCGCTGAACCCCGGTTTTTTACACCATGGGGACTAACACCAGCCCGACTTAGTGAAAAGCATTGGAATACCTCTCATGAACGATGATTATAATTTCAACGACGATAGCTTGTCCCAGCCACTGACCCAGCCCAGCAACCGTGAAGCTGAAGAAGCACTTATCGGGGCAGTGTTGATCAATCCCGATGTTTATCTGGAGGTTGCTCAGTTTCTTTCTGCCGATGATTTTTTCCTTGAGCGAAACCGCTGGATTTGGGAGACTTTTAAATCCCTGAGTGAATCCCGACAACCGATTGACATGGTAACCGTCCCTGAAATGCTGATCAACAGAAAACAGCTTGATGAAATTGGCGGTGAGGGATATTTGATCTCATTAATTCACAAATCGCCCAATGCCTATCACGCTGAATCCTATGGGCGTATCATTGAGCAAAACGCCATTCGACGCCGCATGCTTCAAGCCGCAAACGAGATCGCCCGGTTAGTATACAGTCAGAATCAACCGGTTGAAGTTCTCATCGACGAAGCGGAAAAGGCAATCTTTAATGTCAGTGAACGCCGCATCAAACGCGATCTTGTTCGCATCAGCGATGTCGCTCACGAGTATTACGACAGGATTGATGAGGTGGCAAAAAGGCCGGATGATATTATGGGCGTGCCAACCGGTTTAATCGATATCGATAACCTGTTGGGAGGCTTGCAAAAATCTGACCTTCTGATCGTTGCCGGTCGACCGGGTACGGGGAAGACCGGCTTTTTACTCGGCACCTTGCGCAATGCTGGCTTGGTGCACAAGAAACATGTCGCCATGTTTTCAATGGAAATGTCCAGCGAACAACTGCTTCAGCGCCTGATCGCCATGGACACTCGCATTGATTTTCAGCGCCTGCGTTCTGGCAAGCTGAATGCGGACGAGTGGGATATTTTTTACCAGGCTCTTGAACCCTACGACCGAGCGATGATTTTCCTGGATGATACCCCTGCCATCACCCCCCTGGCGCTACGCACGAAATGCCGGCGATTACATTCTGAGTTTGGCCTTGACCTGGTGATCGTTGACTACATCCAGCTCATGAGTGGAGATACCCGTACCGATAACCGCGTCCAGGAAGTTTCAAATATCTCCAGGAACCTCAAGGTGCTGGCCAGAGAATTAAATGTCCCCGTTCTTACGGCTGCCCAGCTCTCCCGTGCAATTGAACATCGACCCGACAGAAAGCCCCAGCTTTCAGACCTGCGTGAGTCCGGCTCGCTGGAACAGGATGCGGACATCGTCATGTTTATCGACCGGGATCCAATCAGCGAAGATTTGAGCAAGAAAAACGAAGCCCGCATGATCATTGCCAAACATCGCAATGGTCCCACACATCCGGGCATCGGGCTGGTGTTTATTGAAGAATTAGCAAAGTTTGAAAACGCTGCCCGCGGACCTGATCGTGGATATTGAAAGCGGTTGATCGATGTCACAACACCCAGTCCCACGATTCAACGGTTTTCCCGAGAACGACCCGGCGTTCACACAGATTCCAGAGGCGTTCTTTACGCAACTGCTTGAACAGATCAACGACCTGGATCAATTGCGTTTGCTGCTGTACCTTTTCTGGCAATCGGGACAGTACCACGATCAGGTGCATTATTGGAGATGGGGGGATCTGCTCGCTGACCCCGCCCTGCTGAACATGCTGGGAAGTGAAAATCGTCTTCAACTTGCTCTGCAGGAATTAATGGCGCAGGACGTGGTCATCCGGGCTGAAATTGAATACCTGGCTGAAACATATTACTTCCTCAATACACCTCAGGGACGAGCAGCCGTCGTGGCTATCGAAACGGGTGAATGGCACACCCCTCAACAGGATCGCCAACCGGCACATCTTCCGGACCCGACCCCAAACATTTTTCAGTTGTATGAAGAAAACATCGGCGTGATCACCCCCCTGATGTCGGAAATTCTCAAAGAAGACGAAAGAACCTACCCGGCGCCCTGGATTAGAGAAGCCATCCAAATTGCCGTTACCCGCAATGTGCGCACCTGGAATTATGTCCAGGCGATTTTAAAACGCTGGCACAAGGAAGGACACAAAAATGACCAAAAACGAAAAGACGATTCGCAAGATCCGGAAAGATATCGAAAAAGCTGGCTCAAAAACGAATGATGAGCAGGAGAACCCGGGTGGTGCTCGCCAGGTAAAGTTTCCCGGCAAGCCGGATTGCCCAATTTGTAAGGGTATTGGCTATTTACGGCGCGATCTTCCGGTTGGACACCCAGATTTTGGTAAAATTGAGCCCTGCCCCTGCCGTGCAGACGAAATCACCCAGTCGGCAAAATCACGTTTATTTCGCATGAGCAGCCTTGATGCTCTGATCAATCTTCGTTTTGACAATTTTGAAAAGCGCGGTCATCTTGGCATGGCAAAACACCAGGCCGATTCTCTTGAAAACGCCTTTAACCAGGCTTTAAACTTTGCCAATAACCGCCAGGGCTGGTTATTGATATTGGGTCGTTATGGCTGCGGTAAGACACATCTCGCTGCTTCCATTGCCAACCACGCCATCGAAGCGGGCGTTTCGACCCTGTTCATTACGGTACCCGACCTGCTCGATTGGCTGCGCTATGCCTATACCGGCAGTGAGTTGAGCTTTGAAGAACGTTTTGAAGAAATTCGCGAAATCCCCCTGTTAATTTTGGATGACTTTGGCACCCAAAACGCCACCAACTGGGCACAGGAGAAGATCTTCCAAATCATCAATCACCGCTATGTCAACCAGTTGCCCACCGTGGTCACCAGCAACCTCCCGACCAATGACTTTGAAGGACGCATCCGTTCCCGCATACAGGACCCAAACCTGGTGACCGTGGTCAAAATCCTGGCGCCGGATTATAGAAACCCCGTCGATGATATCGGGCATCCCGAGCTTTCAACCCTGAGTTTGCACAGCCGGCAAACCTTTGGCAGCTTCAGCCTGCGTCAAAATGAAAAATTACCCGCACAGGACCTGAAGGATTTGAAACACGCCTTTGAAGTCGCCCGGCAGTATGCAGAACATCCCCATGGCTGGCTGGTGCTGACCGGACCCTACGGTTGTGGCAAGACCCATCTGGCTGCAGCGATTGGTAATTACCAGACTGGGCTGGGCTTCCCGCCCCTGATGGTGAGTGTTCCCGACCTGTTGGATCACCTGCGGGCAACCTTCAGTCCTACCAGCCCGGTTTCTTTGGACCGGCGCTTTGAAGAAGTGCGCACAACCCGTCTGCTGATTCTCGATGATCTGGGCACCCAATCTGCCACCCCCTGGGCGCGTGAAAAAATTTACCAGTTGTTTAACTACCGCTACAATGCTGAACTGCCCACCGTCATCACCACCGCCAACACCGAAGAAGAGTTGGACCCCCGCCTGTATAGTCGCATGCAGGATGAACGTCTTTGCAAAGTGGTTGTGATTCCTGTGCCAGCATATCGCGGGAAGTGATTTTTCGTCATCACCCTGCAGCCATTGAAAGCCAGCCCTGATCGGCGCTGAAGCTATCCTCACCAGGACTAACACCAGCTATCAATGTTTGTTTGGATAGCTCATCGATTCCTTTGAAGCACACGCCTCTGAGAGGCTTTGCTCCTTGCGGGTGTGATATATTCCATCCGGGGCAAACCTTTTGAGTGGAACCCGGTCAGGACTGCGGTTCAATAGAATCACCGCCAGGATCACCAACCCGCCCCCAATCCATTGTTGAAAGGTCAATTTTTCCTTAAAAACCAGCATTCCCAGCAAGATGTTCACGACGGGCTGACCGGCGATGATACTCGCCCCGCGTGCGGCCGTTAACAAGCTCAACCCGTAATTCATAGCCAAAATTGGAATCAGGGTGCCAAATATTGAAAGAGAACCCAGAAGCGCCCATCACTGGGGCGTCGTTGGAGCGCTGATGCCTAAAACCGGGATCAAAATACAACCGGACAGCATAGCGCCAGTAAACACGACAGCGGTTCCAGCCAGCTTATCATCAACGTTTGCAAATACTTTTTCACTGAGGATCATATAGGTTGCTACAGCACCGGCATTCACTACAGTGATTAAAACTCCAATTGGGTCAACCACAAAGGTGGAACTGAAATCAATTGAAGCCAGCAACATACCCACCATCGACAGCGGAAGTCCGAGCCAAACCAGGCGCGGCACCGCCGAACCCCTTATCATCGAATACAGGATCACCAGTGATGGATAAATAAAAAAGATGATGATATAGATTGAGGATGGAAGCCGCTGGACAGCAAATATCGCAGAAAAGTTCGATGCGGCATAAACACAACCCAAAACCAAGAACCGCCATGGGCGTTTGAGCGCCTTGCCTATAGGTTTTTTCCTGAAGAGCAGAATCAGCCACAACACCGGTGCAGCGATGGTGAAACGCCAGATTGCAACATGCCGCGCTAGCAAATGGGTATGCATAGGAATTAATTTCATGAAAATAACAGCAATTGCCAGCCCTAAAGCGGCAATCAGCATGGCAATAACACCAATCAGCTTTTTATTCATCGACCAATCTCCAAATTAATAACAGCTTTCATTATACTGATAACTTGTTAAGAAATTAGTTCCGAAGTTCTGATTTTTCTCAGGCAGAAAATTAACAAATTTCTTATTTGACGAAATAAGCCGAATACGGTACTCTTTGTATAAGAATACCCCTCCCCCCTGGGGGGGGGATGGAGAAGAGGCTTATGGCACACGATCACAGCGAGAACATCCAGCGCTTAAAAATTATCGAAGGTCACATTCGCGGCATTCAGCGGATGCTGGAAAATGATCAGTACTGCATCGACATCATTCGTCAGATCCAGGCTGTTGGCGCCGCACTGAATAAAGTCAGCGTCAGCTTGCTCGACGGACACCTTAACACCTGTCTGCTGAATGCCATCCACAGTGATGACCCCGTGGAACAGAAACGCGTGCTGAGCGAAATCACCGAAGTATTTGAAACATCCAACAAAATCAAACCATCAAAAGGAGCATCATTAAAATGAAATCCGTAACCTATTTAGCCCCAAATATTTCCTGCAAACACTGCACCCACACCATTGCCATGGAATTGATGGCGATTGAAGGCGTTTCCAAAGTGGATGCCGATGTACAAACCCGGCTTGTCACAATCACCTTTGACGACCCGGCGACTGAACAGCAGCTCAAAGCCACCCTGGCTGAGATCAACTATCCCGTTGCCGAGTAAAACCATGTCTGATCAAAAACATCTTACCCTGCCCATCCTGGGAATGACCTGCGCCAACTGCGTGGCTACAGTTGAACGCAACTTGAAAAGGGTTGATGGAGTTGAAGCAGCCAATGTCAACCTGGCTTCTGAGCGCGCCGCAGTCACCTACGATCCGGACAAAGCCAATCTGGACGATTTCATCAAACGTGTTCAGGGCGCTGGCTATCAAGTTGCTATCGGTGAAGCTTCGTTGGGAATCAAAAATCTCACTGATGCTTCCGACGTTTTACGCCTGGATAAAGTCCTCAACGCTCAGGAAGGTGTTATCGAAGCACAGGTTAGCCTGGCCACCGAAAGAGCGTTGATAAAATATGTCCCGACAGTGATCAGCCAGAACGAGTTACGGCAGTTGATCAGATCATCGGGTTTTGACCTGCTGGAAACCGATCGCCCACTGGAAGACGCAGAAGCCAGTGCACGCAAACAAGACATCGCCCAGCAAAAGCGTTTGCTGTGGATTGGTCTGATCTTCACGGTGCCTCTGTTTATCCTCTCGATGAGCCGCGATTTCGGGCTATTACCCATGTCTTTCGCCCATGCCCCATGGATGAATTACCTCTTCTGGGCTTTAGCGACTCCGGTTCAATTCTATGTGGGTTGGCAATATTTTGCCAACGGCTTTAAATCACTGCGCAATGGCTCAGCCAACATGGACGTCCTGGTGGCTTTGGGCTCATCAACAGCTTACTTCTATTCCATTTTCATTACCCTCGGCTTCATCCCCGGCCACGTGTTTTTTGAAACATCCGCTGTGATCATCACTCTGGTGAAATTGGGTAAGTTCCTGGAAGCGAAAGCCAAAGGCGGCGCCAGCGACGCGATCCGCAAGTTGATGGACCTGCGTCCGCGCACAGCCTACGTGGTGCGCGACGGCATCGAGGTGGAAGTGAACATCGACGAGGTGGTCGTCGGCGACCTGGTGCTGGTTCATCCCGGCGAACAGATCCCGGTTGACGGCGTGGTTGTCGATGGGCGCTCCAGCGTCGATGAATCGATGCTGACTGGCGAATCCCTCCCTGTGGAAAAAACGCCTGGCGAGCCATTAATCGGCGGCACGATTAATAAAATGGGATTATTAAAATTTGAAGCCACAAAAGTCGGCAAAGAGACGGTATTAGCACAGATTATCAAACTGGTTGAAGAAGCCCAATCCAGCAAAGCGCCAATCCAGAACCTGGCGGATAAGATCTCTGCCATTTTTGTACCGGCTGTCATCGTTATTGCTGCAATCACTTTTTTGATATGGTATTTTCTCATTCCGCTCAGCCCGGGTACAGATGTGAGCCTGTTCACCCGCGCGTTGATCAACACAGTAGCCGTGCTGGTCATTGCTTGTCCGTGCGCCATGGGCTTGGCGACACCTACCGCGGTCATGGTGGGCACGGGTAAGGGCGCTGAGATGGGCATCCTGATCAAGAAAAGCGAAAGTCTTGAGCGCGCCGGGCAAATCACCACCGTGGTCCTTGATAAAACCGGCACCATCACCCGCGGTCAACCTGCAGTCACCCGGGTGATTCTAATTGAATTTGCTGGCAGCGAAGATGACATGCTTCGGCTGGTTGCTTCTGTTGAAAAAAGAAGCGAACACCCATTGGGTGAAGCCATCACGGCAGAAGCCAATGCCAGGGGACTGACGCTCAGTGAACCCTTAGGTTTTTCTGCAGTCGCCGGGCACGGCGTGCAAGCAGAAGTTGACGGGCGTCAGGTCCTTGTTGGCAACCGCCGCCTGATGAGAAACCAGGCTATCGAGATCGAAAGCGCCGAAGATGATATCCGCGAACTTGAGGAGGACGGAAATACTGCCCTACTCGTCTCTCTCGATGGGCGCTTGTCGGCTGTGATTGGCGTTGCAGACACGATTAAGGAGGGGTCTCAAGCAGCCATTGACACACTGCATGCGATGGGCTTGCAGGTTGCTATGGTCACCGGCGACAATCTCCGCACAGCCCATGCCATTGCTCGACAGCTCAACATCGATACCGTACTGGCTGAGGTCTTGCCTGGCGATAAAGCGGCTGAGATTAAAAAGCTCCAGGCAGAAGGCCATACGGTTGCCATGGTTGGCGACGGCATTAACGACGCACCCGCATTGGCTCAGGCAGATATTGGCATCGCCATCGGCACTGGCACCGATATTGCCATGGCTTCCGCCCCGGTTGTGCTGATCAGCGGTGATCTGCGCGCAGTGCCCAAAACCATTGCCCTGTCGCGAAAGACGCTCAAAACGATCAAGCAGAACTTGTTCTGGGCTTTCTTTTATAACATCATCCTGATTCCCGCGGCAGCAGCTGGTTGGCTCAATCCTATGCTGGCAGCGGGCGCCATGTCTTTTAGCAGCATTTTTGTGGTCACCAACAGCCTGCGGTTGAAGCGCTTTCGCTTTGACGCCTGAACCCATCTGCTCATCAAAAAACCAAAGGACGCGCATTGTATAGAAAAAGAAAAAATTACACGTTCTTCCCATTAATCCTCTTGGGGATAGTGCTGGTCGTAACCGTCGGGCTGGCATTTCTGGCGCGAAAAATACGCCAGGACAAGATCGCCAATCCAGGCGAGTACAGCACGCAGGACCAGATCCCACGAGTGACCGTCGCTGAAGCCAATCAAGCTGCCCAAAATGGCGTTGCCGTAATCGTCGATACCCGGGCAGCATCACAATTCAATTTACAGCACATCAGCGGCGCAATTAATATCCCGTTGGATGAGGTTGAAGCCCGGATCAACGAGCTGGACCCGGACACCTGGTACCTGACCTACTGCACCTGACCGGCTGAAAACACGAGCGCCCGTGCGGCACTCATCATGCACCAAAATGGTGTTTCCAGGGTCAATCCAATTCTCGGCGGTTTTGACGCCTGGCTGGACGCGGGTCTACCCGTGACTCCTTGAATCTTGATAACGAATTCCAAATCTGCAGTTCACCAAGAGCTCGATTTCCGTAACAAAACAAAAAAGAGGCTGTCTTTTTCAGACAGCCTCTGTGTTTCATCGCCAACGCTCTGTTGGGCTTACGGTTCGTCAATGGCAAAATAATCCACTTCGACAAGAATAGGAAGCACATTAAAGGATGACACCCCGAAACCAACCTGGCCATCGCGCAGATTATACTTACGATCCGTGAATTCTTTTTCCAAAACTCCGTTGATATACAAAGCAAGCTGATTGCCCCGACAAACTGCGGTGTAAACGTTCACATCCCTGCCCGTGCGGACGTTTTTAGAACCGCCGCTGGTCAAAGTAAAATAACCACCGTCAAGTTCGGAATAAATTAATATGTCATACAGCCCACCATTGGAAATATTAAACTCATACCAGCCAAATCGATCACTGTAATTACACACCAGGCTGACGTTGTTGGTGTTCTTACCCAGGTTTTCAGCATAAACCTCAATGATCACATCAGAATAATAAAATTCTTCATACAAAACATACACATATTGATTTCTACCTCGAAGATCAAAAACCAGGCGACCATTATCAGTGTACAGGTCCATTTCGCTTTCATCGCCGCTCATTAAAAAGTAAGAATAGCTCGAAAGATCGCCATCAAATTCTTCGACATAAAAAGCCTGTGCTTCGGTATACTCGAATTCATATTCTTCTTCTGTTGCCACGGGTTCTTCAACTTGAGGTGGGGCTGGTTGCGTCGGCGCGATCTGGCGGCTGGGGGGATTTGTTGCTATCGGGGTCACGACTTCTTCGATAATCTCTTCCTCAGTTGGTTCTTGTACAATTTCTGTCGGTGGTATTGGCTCTGCAGTAGCGGTTGGATCAGGCGGCGTTGAAGTACTGCAAGCAAGACTCACCACGATAAAAAAGCTGATAAATAAGAAAATGATTTTAAAAATTTTGTGGTTCATGGGATCTCCTTTTAGACAAATTATAACCAATGCGGTGGTTAAATACAATAAAGTCCATCCCTTGACCGAGGAGATCGGACCGCTGCTGTAGTTTATTCTGGGATTGCCCTGCGAGCCAGGCGGTCAACCCGTTCATTGAAACTATTTCCTGCATGCCCACGCACCCAACGCCAGTGGATCTCGTGGCTTCCAATTTCCTCGTCCAAAGCCCTCCACAGATCAACATTGGCCAGTGCTCCGCCCTTACGCTTCCAGTTGCGTTGTTTCCAATTCGGTAGCCATTCGGTAATCCCCTTTTTAAGGTATTCAGAATCGGTATACAGGGTGACCTGGCAGGGTTCTTTAAGCGCACGCAAAGCTTCAATAGCTGCTTGCAGTTCCATCCGGTTATTGGTGGTGTTCTTAGCCCCGCCGGAAAGTTCCTTTTCATGACTTCCATGCCGTATAAGCGCTCCCCAACCGCCAGGTCCCGGATTTCCCTGGCAGGCGCCATCGGTATAGATGGTCACCTTAGGTTTTTCAGCCATTATCGTGATGCACCCACAAACTCAATGATCTTTTCGTCCAGTTGTTCCAGGTAGGGGGTGACATTTCCGCTTTCATCCTGCAAAATCCGATTGGCGGCATCCTGCAACAGCCATTGCGCAATCTCCCACTCTTTGGAAGCGGGCAGAGCCCTGGCAGATTCCATCAACGCCGCCCCCTGCGCCCATTGGGGGTATTCCTCTGCGAAATCGGCCAGAAATTTCATCGCAGATCCCCGTACCGGCAGGGTGAACAAACTTTCCACAAGCTGGGCTTGTATCTCAGGCTCGAGCAAATGCTTGACAAATAACCAGGTCGCCAATTCTTCTTCCGGGGTGCTTGCTGTGATCATCAACCCCGGACCTTCAACCAGGATAAGTTCTCCTTCAGGACCTGGGAATCCGATCACCTCCCATTCATCGTCGTTGCCAGCAGTATTCATCCAGGCGGTTTGTGTCGCAATCTGGTCTAACTGCCCGGCATACATTAATGCCAATCGTTTAGCAAAATACGCCTGGTGATCGGGTTCCAAAGCAAACCAAATACATCCCTGGCTTTTAATATCCCAGAGATAACCAAAACTTTCCTTTCCAGCCTGGTTATTGAACAGGGGGATTTCATCTTCAGGCAACACCCCGCCAAAAGCATAATACCAGCCAGCCAGCACCCTGGGGTCAAGGTTGATCGCCCAGCCACCGGTACCGCCGACCTTGTCATCGTCCTGCCAGTTTGCAAAGGTCGCATCGCAATTCTGCTTCGTAAAAGCATCCAAATCCCCGGGCGCTCCTGAAAAACCCAAATCCATTGCCCAGGTGCGGTTATAAAATAACACCGTTGCTTGAGGTACAAAGGGCATGGCGATGATCTGCCCGTCTATTTCGAAGGGTTCCAGGAATAGCGTCAGGATATCTTCACGCTCTGCTAAATTGAACCCCCACTCGGGATCGTTGAAATAAAAGCCTAAATCCACCAGGAATCCATCTCCATCCAGGCTGGAACGTAAATATACTGAGGCAGCAATCACATCGGGGAGATCATCACCAACCTCCATTTGCATGATGGACTCCATCAGGGCGGTCTCACCACTGTAGGGATCAACCTCCACCTTGATGCCCCAGGGATTAGACCGTGAAAACTCCTCGGCTATTGACTCCAAGGTGTCTGCAGCTTGGCCGACCCAGGGATGAGCAAAGCGGACCAGCGTTCCCTGCAAGTCCTTCGGACCAACTCCCACAGTGACAACGCTTTGCGTCGCTGTGACCGTAGCCGTAGGGGGGGTCGCGGTAGCTGTGCGCGTAGGCGTTCTGGCCTGGGTTGCAGTGAAAGTCGGCTCAGCGACCTCAGGAACAACTTCAGGCGTACAGCTCGCGATGGCTAAAAGCGCAACGAAAAGGATGAGCATTCCGCGCATACCTGAGAATAAAAATTTTCTTTGCATCGACTTCCTCATTGGACAATGACCAGGGGCACCGGGCTGAAGATCAACAGAAATATCACCAGGGCGATTATACCCAGAATTTTGTGCTTTCGGTCAATTGGCGTGATCTGATCCAGGGGTTCAGCATAACGCCTCCCAAAGAAAAAGATCAACGCTGCCCACAACCACCATCCCTGCCAGGCAAATCCCAACACAAACAAACCTCCCAGGACGAAAGGAAAGACCTTTTGAGAGCGTTCCTTTCCCAGCAACATTGAAAGGATGTGACCCCCATCCAATTGCCCAACCGGGATCAAATTCAACGCGGTGACGAATAAACCCGCCCATCCCGCCCAGGCGACCGGGTGAATTTGAACATCAATCCCACCTAAAGGCAGCGGCTGCCCGGTGAAGAAATATCGCAACCAGTAAAAAATCGGCGCTGTCCCTCCGTAGCTGGCGGGCTGTGGGAACAGTTTGCCAAAGGTGATGTACTTCGCCAGCAGGTAAAGCACAGAATTCCCCTCCAGAAGCTGAACCGTGCCCGGCGCTATCTCAGCAGCAATCGGTCCAACAGTCGAAAGATGGAGGCCGATCGCCAATACCGGAAGGGTGATCAGCAGCCCGGCCAGCGGACCGGCGATGCCAATTTCAAGCATGTGCTTTTTGTTTTTTGGCACCTCTTTCATGCTGATAAACGCGCCCATGGTGCCAAAATAACTGAAGGGAAACGGAATAAAATAAGGCAGCGTAACCTTAACCCCGCGTGCGCGACCCGCAAGGTAGTGTCCAAACTCATGCGCCAGCAAAATTCCCAGTAAGCTGACCGTAAACGGCCAGCCTTGCAGGATAAACCTCACGATGCCCTCCAATGAATTGAGCATCTGTGTGCTGGCTTCTGTAGCGCTGAATTGAGCGCCCGTAAATAACACGCTGATCAACGTCAGCACAAACAGCACGATATTCACCCAAATCGGACCCATCTTCACTTTGGGTCGTTGACGGGTGATTAAAATCACCTGCCCATCCTCTTCTTCGCGGAACAAGGGCAAGAAACCCAGCGGTGTCAATGTATCGGCAAGCTCATTGTAGGCAGTTTCGCTATCTGCTGTGGACAGGTGCCCGACATAACGCACATGGAACCCGTGACGAGGCCCGCCAGTGACCACACTCTGGATGTCAAAATATTTACTGACCAAATGGGTGATCGACCGCGTATCTACCGACAGTGCATCCAACAATTGATTTTGCATTGTTTTTCCGATCTCTGTTTATTCCAGGTCGTTATGCCCGGGCATCAGGCTTAATTAGACCATAAAATCGCCTGGAATGAAAACTTTTCTGTGTTTTCCATTCACTGTTCCTTGTGTTAAAATCCTGAACATGGGTCCATGGTCAAAGTTTCAGAGCGTATTGCTTCAGAGGCGACGATACATCCGCATCTTCATCCTGGTGGTCCTGATGGCGGCTGTGTTGGGCGGCTCCGCCATCCCTGCCGGTGGGTTAACTTTTCTGGTACGCACCTTTACCCGCCCAATCGAGTTTGATTTCAGCACCTGGACCCTGGACGCGATCGGTGCCAAACTCACCAGTTGGGGATTATGCCTGGAGCGGTTTCTCACGCCTCAGGCACAATCCGCCCTGGTGCTGGACCACCTGGCACGGGTGCAGCGGGTTAATAGACTGAATGCTGAAATGGACGCCATCTATACCAACCCCAATATCACCAATCCCGATCAAGTCAGCCAATCTGTGCATGAGGAGTTTAATACTGAACTGGAGCGGTTGAATTCCACAGCCTCACTGGCTGAGGCAGTCCTTCAAACCCAGCTGATGACCGTTATCCAGGAGAGTGGTCTGCAGTTTTTAGGGCAGGTTTCTCCACCATCGCTGTACCGAGTCAGTGATGTTCCTCAATCACTCGTCATCTCACCCCGCACCGAGATTCGCCAGATCCTGGACGTTTCCCTCACGCCGTCCATCAGTGTCGATCAAAAAGAGCATCTTGAAAGCATCATTTTCAAAAAATTGGATCACTCTGCCCTGGTCGTCCCCGTAGGCGGAATTGGCAGCTACCCGACCATGGTCATGCAATCCTCCGACCTGGTGTGGCTGACCGAGGTTATCGCTCATGAATGGGTGCACAACTTCCTTACCCTGCGACCTTTAGGCATTAATTATTTCACCAGCGATGTGCTGCGCACCATCAATGAAACCACAGCCACCCTTGCCGGTCAGGAACTGGGGCGGATGATCCTGGAAAAATACTACCCCGACCACCTGCCGCCGCCCCCAGTTCAGACGCAAGTTCAACCTGGGCCTCCAGAAACGGTCTCTCAACCGGATGAGTTTAATTTTCAGACTGAAATGCGCCTTACACGGGTGGAGACAGACCGTTTGCTGGCTGAGGGGGACGTCGAAGGCGCTGAAGCATATATGGAAGCACGCCGACAGGTCTTTTGGGAAAATGGCTATCCGATCCGCAAGCTGAACCAGGCGTATTTTGCCTTTTACGGCGCCTACAGCGCTGATCCCGAAGGCGGCGCAGCCGGTGAAGACCCAGTCGGACCTGCAGTGCAAGCCTTGCGCGCCCAATACGATCAATTGGCGGATTTTCTCAACGCCATCTCCTGGGTGACCTCTTTCAATGACCTGTTAAAACTGCTGGAACGTTGAAATTAATCGTCAAAATCGAAAGAACCCTCTCCCAAATCTGGCATATCCCGTTCGATTTGTTCGGGGTCTTCTCCCTTTTCCAACCGTGAGACTACTTCATCAAATTCAGGACCGGTGTCCTCACCCATCTCTTGACCCATTTTCCGCATCAACCGTCCAAGTGCCCGGGGATCATCTTCAATCCCGGCTAACTGGGTCGGATCGACCAGGTCTTCGATGCGCCGATCCTCAGATTTAGCAATTCGCACTCTGCCAATCCGTCGTTGGACGTGAGAGCTGCCACAGACCGAACAGACAATTTCCGCACGATCATATTCGGCGTAAGTCAGGTAGCGCTTAAAACGAGCCTTACAGTCCAAGCATTGGTAATTATAGGTCGGCATTGGCATTTCTCCAGTTCATGTTATAAAATACATTATAACCAATGACTGAATTTGTCAAATATAAGGGTCAAGGTTTTTCAGCGTCAGGTTCAAACATTTTTTTCAAGAAGACGAATTGGAATAATATATGAAAATTGATATAGAAATCAAACAACCGCAACACACACCTCTGCTGATTGTTATCTCGGGACCTTCAGGGATTGGCAAAGATGCTGTTGTTAAGGGTCTTCGAGCGCGTCAATTGCCTTTTCATTTTGTGGTCACAGCCACCAGTCGCCCGCCACGTGTGAACGAGGTAAACGGTGTAGATTATTACTTCTACAGTAAAGAGGAGTTTGAGGCGTTAATCGCAGCAGGTGAGTTTTTTGAACATGCTAAAGTCTATTCAGATTATAAGGGCGTCCCAAAATCCCAGGCCAGGCAAGCGCTGGAAACCGGGCTCGATGTGGTGATGCGCCTTGATTTCCAGGGGGCAAAAACTGTGCGCACCCTGAGCCCGGATGCGATCCTGATCTTCCTGACCGCCAGCAGCAGCGATGAATGGATCCAACGGCTGAAAAGACGGCGCAGCGAATCCGAAGAAGAGCTGCTTGTACGCATCCAAACCGCCAAACAGGAATACGACTCACTGGATATCTTCGACTACATCGTCGTTAACAAAGAAGGGCAGCTCGATCGCACGTTGGATATTATCGAAAACATCATCACTGCAGAGCATCACCGTGTCCACCCCAGAAGGGTCCAGCTATGAACGAAGAAACACCACCACAGGGCGAAGAACAACAACGCCAGGCTGTCCGGGTGCAACTGCCCGATCGTAAGCCCATTGTGACCATCATTCTGACAGTGATCACATCAGTGATTTTTATTGTTCAATACCTGGTGCAGATATCGACCGGGTATGATCTTCTGTTCCTCTTTGGCGGGAAGATTAATGAATTCATCATGCAGGGTGAGGTCTGGCGTTTGCTGACGCCAGCGCTTCTACACGGCGGAATTCTGCATCTTGTTTTAAATATGTATGCGCTGTTCATGATCGGAAACCGCCTGGAACGTTTTTATGGCCCCGGGCGATTCTTATTAATGTATTTCCTTTCAGCTTTTGCGGGTAACGTGCTCTCTTTTGTCCTCACCCCTGCACCGTCTTTGGGGGCATCCACCGCCATTTTCGGAATCTTTGCCGCTGAAGGGATATTCATCTTTCAAAACCGTACGCTGTTTGGACCCACCCGTACACGGCAGGCGATCATTAACCTTGTAATGATCTTATTAATTAACCTGGCTTATGGTTTTTTAGGCAGAGCCTTAATCGATAATATGGGACATATCGGCGGCTTTCTGGGCGGAATTTTCTTTGCCTGGAAAGCGGGTCCTACCCTGAAACTGGTGGGGGCTCCGCCCTTCCTTTCAATCAGCGACAGTCGCCGTCGTAGCGACATTGTGGTAGCCAGCCTGGTGGTTTTTATTGGTTTTACGATCATCGCGTTAATCCCCTTCCTAAAAACCTGATTTAAACTGAATCTTCTGGTCACAAATTCCATTAAACGTATAACGCCGTTCCTGATGTGAACGGCGTTTTCGCTTTCGTCAATCCTGCTACTCTATAATAAACCGGCTCCCCGCAGTTGTTCCCTGAACCTCCGGGTAGAACATTTGCCAGGCATGGGCTGGCAGAACCTGGTAGGTCCCGCGCTGATAGGGTAACAGGTTATAAACCAGTAAATAGGTCCCGGCAAGTACATATTCGGCTGTCCACAATATATGATCATCATAAATTTGGGGCTGGTCAAAATACCACCATCCCCAGCCGCTCGCAAAAGGCGACCCGGGATCAAACAACCCGCCTGAACCTTCAAGCAGGATTGGTGAGGTTGAGAACCGGGGATCGATAATCTCCGTTCCCGCCGGGATAAAATCTTCAACCATCAGATTGTACATACCATTGGGCAGGTTTACCGTCAGCACAACGGTGATGAATTGGGCAGGATTGTCGGTGCTGAGTGAAACCGAATCAATGGGCACACAATCTTCGGCGCCCGGACACCCCTCAGCAGCCAGGTAGTAATCGCGTTGCAGGTTGATACCGTGATTAATCGCCGGTGCATTCGCTGCTGGCTGATAAGTGTTCAGGTCCACCCGATAATACAATGTACCTGCACCTTCCCCTTTTTGAATTAATAAGGTGTTGGGAGCATCAGCGTACAGGGTGCTGATTGGCGCCTTGGCAATGACCGTATCGATTGATTCAGGGCCTGTTCCTCGCCCTTCAACGAAAGCCGTCTCATTCAAATCCGCCTGGAACGTGTAATCAGCCAGGTAATCGCCTGTACCTTCAATCGCCCTGGTCACCGCCATCAGCACCCAGGCAGATTCAAAACTGGAGGACCACAACCCTTGCATATTACGATGACTCATCAGGTAAACCAAGCCCGGGGATAGGCTTGTTGATGCAGGGTCAAGCTGCGCCAATGTGTAGATCACAGCCGCAGTATTGAAGACGGGCGTTCCGGGCAGCATCCAGTAAGCACGTTCGCTCTCCCAATGCACACCCGTGGCTGAACGGATCGCCCTGCTTTCAATGTCAGCGATCAAAGTGTTCGATCGGGTGACCATCCCTCCCTGCTCGCGGATTGTCAACGCCAGCAAACCCAATGCCCAGGAACTCAATTCTGTTCGACGGGCGTAAAGGCTATCGATAGTCGGAGTCAGGTTTAAATTGTGATTTCTGAGGGCATAAACCAGGAAAGTTTGTTCATCAAGCATCCATGCCGTGTCCGCATCATCCGGTTGTCTCAATTCAAAAACCAGGTAATCTCTTGCCCGGGTCATCGAACTCTCGTTAATCTCTATGCCAGCCTGGTTGGCCATCTCCAGGCCCAATAACACATAAGCTGTAATAAATGGGCTGGATTTCTGATCCTCAATGTTGGCTGTTCCCCACCAGGACCAGCCGCCATCGTAATTTTGAATGGACAATAAATGATTGATACCCGAGCGGGTCACCTGTTCCAAAGATGCTGCCAAAGTGCCTGTGGCGAGGTCTAAATTCTGTAAAACAAGGTAAGCGTTTAGGTTCGCCAACAGACGTGAAAGCACGGAAATCGTGTCGCCATAGGGAACATCCTCAAGCGCTTCCAACCCTTCAACCAGGCTCGCCAGTAGCGATGGATTTATCGTTAACACCAGTTCTCCCGAAGATGGGTCGCTCGTGATCGGTAAACTCACTACCTCAAGACGCTCGCTTGCTTCAACCAACTGACCTGCTGTGCTGAAAGTGTGTGGCATCCTGTAGCGTTTTACCGGCAAATCTCCCCATATTGGGGCGCTGGCGTCAGAATAAACGCCGCCTACAGCCTGGAAAACGAGAGCGACAGCGTCAACGCTCTCCACAGTTCCCCACCACGCGACGCGCTGGCTCCGACCCGGTTCAATCGTCACCCGCTGCGAAGATTTCGCATCGGTCAGAGTAAAACCTTCTGCCGCCAGGGTCACATCGACCTGCAAGGCTTCAACGGTGTTGTTGTGCACAATGGCAGCCAGCTCAACCTGGTCACCGTCTACCAGGAAGCGCGGTGTAACCGGGCGGATCATGAGAGGTTTTTGGGTTTTAACCTCAACCTCAGCCTGCCCCACAAGGAAGGTATCACTTAAGCCACGCGCCTCTACCACCCATGTGGTCAGGCTGTCTGGCAATGGGATGACCAATTGGGCTGTACCGTCCACGCCTGTGATCACATTTGCCTGCCAGAAAGCGGTGTCGGGAAAGTCTTCCCTGATTCCAGTTTCAACCAGACCGTCCGAACCGCCGCCCAGCCCACCAATATCCAGGGGAACAACAGAGAATTGTTTGACGTAGGTATATAAAGAAAAACTCGTTTGAACAGAAAGCGGTGTATCCTGATAAATCGCATCGATGATGGGGGATGTGTTGGGCGGCACCAGCGCGAGCAGAGCCTTGTCTACCACGCTCACAGAGAACTCGCCCTGGATTGGATTTCCAGCGTGATCGGTGATTTTCAGCTTCAGGCTCACATTTTCACCCGGTTCAGTCAGTTGGGGGTCGACTTGTAGTTCCATAGTCAGGGTTTTACTGGCTCGTGAAACAGGTAATATTATCGTTCCCTGCCTGTAATCCGGTCTATCAGCGGCATCCCTGCCTAAAAGAATGGCAGAGACATATAGATTAGGGATCGATTCTTCTGTGATTGGAAACGATACAGTTGTTCCTGAACCAGAGATATCAAATATCTGGCTGCTCAGGACTGAACCGCGTTCAATTGTCACCAGGGCTTTGGCGCCTCCAGTAAACGGATTAGGGAAAAACACCTGCGCCACCTGGCCCGGCTGATATTCATCAAGGTCAGGTATCAATTCGATCTGGTTATAGGATTGCACGGGCCAGATAGCGCCGCTCTCGCCGCCAACCCAAACCAGCACCTGGGTCAGGGCATGATCCGCCTTTAGGGTCAGGCGGTATGTGCCAGGATCAGGTGGAGTAAAACCAATCTGCGCCTTACCCTCCCGGTTGCTGACCGGGCTCGCACCACCGATCAACTTGGTGACCTCCACGTATTCAAAAGGCTTTTCCGGGTTACCGGTCTCTTTCACATCCCAATGTATCGACTCAAAGGTCGCTTCCAGCTCAATTTGACTCACAGGTTCCTTGTTCCAATCCACGGTAAATATTGAAAATTCAAACAAAGAACCGGCAGTGCCAAAATAGGATCCAGGTTTCACACCAATGTAAAAAGTTTCAGGGTGAACCAGGAGCGAATCTCTCAAGCTGACCGGAAAACCGCTTTCATCCATCACCGTCACTTCCAGGCTGTATTCTTTCAAACCGCCCGCCATCCCTCCCGCTGGGATGTAATCAGTCGCAGTGAAGGCCAATGTCGATTGACCAGCTCCGTCGGTAACCCCTTCGCCGTAAAGCATAACTTCACCCCAGGGAGAATATTCCGGATAATACGACCTGCTCCAAAATTCTGGAAGTGGACCCACCTGATAACCAGGCAGGGAAAAATCGCCATCCTTAATATAAAGGCTCCACGAAAAGTTCGTCTCTGCCGCAGGCAAGCCAAAGTAGTAATCCGCCCAGGTGTGCGCAATCATCTTCTCGCCAGCCTGAAGCGCTTCATCGGTAAACCTGACCGACAGATCAATTTCAGGTTTTCGGTAGGCTGCGACATCCAAAAACAGGGTTTTGATCAACGTTTCATCGACCGAAACATCGATCCAATAGTATCCTGTCGGTATATCCTCCGAAAGATCAACCGAACCCGAAGCGGTGCCAAAGCGACTTAACGGCAGGTCTTCTGTATAGATTGTTGCCGATCTTCCCGATATGCCCGGGTCGCCTTGAAGGGTGACCGTAACAGAATCAAAGGCAGGAAATGCCAGCAAACCGTCATCCCTGGAAAAAACAATCGTCTTAAAGTGAATGGTGTCTCCAGGGCGGTAAACAGGTCGGTCCGTATAAATGTAGGCATCTAAAAGGTCCGGTAAAAAGTCATATGGGATGCCCTGTTCATAAAGCTGGAAAAGCTCCTGCCATGTGGAAATACTAAAACCAAAATCGGCTTCTCCCGGTGTGCCAGCCAGTGCAAAATACGTATCATAGGGCTCATCTACCCGAGGAAATTCACCGATAAATTGGCCTTCTGAATTAAATTTCTCCCTGACAAGGAGGTCGCCCTCAGCGTTGTACACCGCAACCGGCGCATCGCTCAGCGGAGTGAAATCATCCAGGTGTGTCGCCCAAATAAAAGCCTGTTCGGGAGCTATTTTCATCACCAGGTTGTTTTCGCTTACGATCAAAAAATATTTCTGATAATGCTCATTTTCTTCTGCGGGGATGTCCGGCGTTTGTATTCCCAGATAATAAATGCCCGAAGTCAGCGGATCACCCTGATAAGAGAGCGGCAAGGAGAAAACCTCACGCTGGTTGCTTGAAAGCGTCAATTGATGCGTCGTCACCTCTCTGACCTCAGGTAAAAATATTTCCCGGTAACGATAGTTATCCGGATGCAGCAATATGATCAAATCTTCCACGCTAATCGGCGCAATCTCAAAGGATAAAGAATTGATATTGGTCGCCTGCAAAATCAACTCTGGTGCAGACGCAGGGATAAACATCAAGTTGTCAGTGGGATAACCGCTGGCCATGTTTAGCGAGGGTGCTGCAGGCGGAGTGGTAAAGGTGGTTTCGAATGCTTCTGCCAGTTCTCCACCCCAAATATCCTTTAATTTTGGATCCAATCTCAAAGTATATGTGGTTTCATAGCGAAAATAACCGTAAATCAGAAGTGTTCTTTCTCCCGATGCCACAAAAAATCGCGCCCCGGCAACCTCTGGAGTGAGCTGAATATTTTCATCCAACGCCCGATCGTCTAAGGGAGCTGAAAAATCAATCTCGTATGCGCCAAAGCCGGCATAATACGATTCAAACTTCGGAGCAACACTGGTATTGACACCAAAGTCTGAATACGTGTGCCGGGGCGTATTGATCTCCACCAAGAT
The DNA here is from genome assembly GCF_900184705.1 of Brevefilum fermentans. Classification (NCBI taxonomy): domain Bacteria; kingdom Bacillati; phylum Chloroflexota; class Anaerolineae; order Anaerolineales; family Anaerolineaceae; genus Candidatus Brevifilum; species Candidatus Brevifilum fermentans. The sequence goes on from NZ_LT859958.1 coordinate 2,150,358, forward strand.
GGGCAATCCACCAGCAGATTGTGCCTCCGACTTCAAGCGTATGATATACGTTGAATCCCTGTCAAGCAGACTGCCAGGCGTAAATACCAGGTGACGGTCATTCGACTCCCACTCAAACTTTCCCGCAACCTTTGTACCGCGTGCATCCGTCAGACTGAAATTTTCTTCCACGCTTTGGGTATTCATGCGCATGTTAAAGAGAATTTCCACCGGACCATCCAAGCTGAGAAGTTCACCCGGCATGGGTAAAACCTTTTCAATCTCGGGCTGTTTGGTCGAAAAGTGATATTCAAACGCCTGATTTGACGACATTGTTGCCCCAGAAGTCGCTGTCAGGTTTCTATTCAATGCTATCGTGTAGGTTGTACCGCCGCTCATACCCGGCTCAGGTGTAAATACATAAGTGCTGGTGTTCAACCAGGTACCTTTGCCAGGTACCTCTGGCGAGAGTGAGAAGCCCGGCTCAGCACTGGATTCCTCTCCTAAATGAACCACCGGCTGATTGAAAGCAACAAAAATCACGCTTTCTGGGTCGACATCCTGCGTGCCGTTCACTGGCATCACCTGTATCGTTTGAAGATGATCAGCGACCTGAAAATTCAATTCAACCGGGTCGGACAAATTCTTTTGATTGGCAGCCTGGGCGGTGGTGTCAATAGCCAATGTTAGATGACTGCCAGCCTCCAATTTTTGATCAGGATAAAATGTCACCGTGCGAGAATCTTCCCACTCAAAACGTCCGCTGATGCGCGGCTCGAAATGAAACGCGGCTTCTACAGCGCTGTAATCCATCGCCTGGTTAAAATAAAGCGTAATTGACTCATTTAAGCCAATCACACTGGAAGGAAATGGTCTGACCTCAACCAGTGCAGGCGGTAAATCAGTGCGCGGTTCGCGGGTGGGCGTTGGGGTAAACTGTACCCCCGGCTCTTTCATGACTTGTGTGGCAACCTCAGGTTGTGACTGCCAGGGCGAACGGCATCCCGACACCAGGCACAAAATGATAAAGATTATCAAAATAATCTGGATCCGTTGATAGATTTTCTGTGGCATATTTCGCCTCCCCACAAATCGCTCCTTGCTCTTTCCCGGAAATTTTCATTCCAGTGAAAATTAAATGAAACCAACCATCCGATAAGATGGCGACAAAATGCATGCTCAATCACAATTATATTGCAAAATGAATCGATTATTACGATTGGACAGGAAAAAGTTCGCTCAATCCCAGTTCAGAACCTGCAGTACCTCTGTAAAAGGGATCGTAAAATCCTGAATCACTGCATCAGCCTGGTCCAACTCTTCTGGGGGGTGAGTTGTTGCCACTGCTATGCAGGACATCCCTGCTTCATGAGCCCCTTGAACGCCAGCGATTGCATCCTCAATCACCAGGCAATCTTGTGGAAAAACCCCCAACACATCTGCAGCACGCAGAAAGACATCTGGACGTGGTTTGGCAGGCAAATCGGTTCCAGAAATTATTGCATCAAAACAGCCGTCCAGGTTCATGATTGCCAGCATGGTATTGATATTTTCATGCGGCGCCGAAGAAGCGATCGCCTGGCGGTAATTTAATTCGCGGGCGTCTTTCAGCCAGGTCATCACACCGGGAACGAGCGTGATCCAATTTGCAGCAATTTGTCGAAATAAACTTTCTTTTTCTTCAACAATGTTCATCATCAAGTCATCATCAGGGAAAAAACCCAGCAAAGCCGGTAACAGGCTGGTATTATTCCGTCCGAAATTTTCGGCATACGCTCGCCGATCAAACTCAAAACCATACTTGTTCAGCACGCTTTCCCATGTATGTGCATGACAGGCATTCGTATCAACGATGGTTCCATCCAGGTCCCATAAAATGGCGCGGTGTATTGTGTTCATGGTGAAACTCCCAGTCATTAATAGCCTGATTATACTCCTTGTGAATCTGACCTTCAGTACAAACCAGCGGTACGAGCCGGCTGGACAAAATCGATACAAACGATTTCCTTTATGGTATACTTTTCAAAATTCAAATTGAAAGAAGAATCCGATGAAAGAAGCGTTAAGTATCAGTATTGGTTCATCGATACGCAATAAAACCGTGATTGTTAACCTCCTGGGAGAAGAAGTGCGTATCAGTCGCATCGCAACTGACGGTGACATGAACGCCGCTCGCGAGAAATTTCGCGAATTAGATGGCCAGGTCGATGCCTTTGGCGTGGGCGGCACTGATTTAGGTCTTTTTTATGCCGACAGGTGGTATCCCCTCTATTCGGTGCTTCCGATCATTCAGGATGTTCAAATCACCCCGGTAGTGGATGGATGCGGGTTGAAAAACACCCTGGAAAACCGTTGCGCCAGCATTTTAGATGCCGAAATTGGCGGCTATCTCGACCAGATCGGACGCTCAGTCCTGGTGATGACCGGTGTGGACCGCTATGGTCTGTTACGCTCATTTGTCGATGCGGGTTACCAGTACACGCTTGGTGATGTGCTCTTTTCTCTGGGTTTACCCTTTCCTGTAAGGAGTGAACGCATACTCAAGCGCATCCTGGCCGTGCTGATCCCACTGGTCGCCCGTTTGCCCTTTGAGTGGGTCTACCCCACCGGTGAGAAACAAAATCAGCGAAAACCAAAATACACCTGGGTATTTCAGCAATCCAGCGTCATTGCCGGTGACTGCAAATACATCACCCGCTATATGCCAGACGATCTCGAAGGCAAGGTCATTGTCACCAATACCACCACCCCTGCAGATGTGGAGTTATTTACGAAAGCAGGCGTTAAATACCTGATGACCACCACGCCTGTTTACGAAGGACGCTCGTTTGGCACCAATATGATGGAAGCAGCCCTGCTGGCCGTCAGCGGTTATAAACAAAAAGTCGATCTCTATCATCATCAACCGTATTTCAAGATGCTCGAAGGTTTGGTCAATACAGCGGGTTTACAACCGGAATTGCGGGTTTTAAATTGATCACGCTCGATGCTGTTATCCTTGCCGGGGGCACGCTGAGCAGCGACGACCCGCTTTACCCTGAAAGCGTCCGTGGTTCGCGCAGTTTGATCGACATCCACGGCAAACCGATGGTTCAATGGGTCATCGATGCACTGGATGAGGCCTCTTCTGTAGCTGAGCTTTACGTGATCGGGCTGCCTGCGGATTGCGGATTGCATGCAGTCAAACCCTTACATTTCCTGGATGACCAGGGTGACATGGTGGATAATATCCGCTACGGCGTCACCCAAACATACATCGATCACCCCCAGCGTTCAAAAGCCCTGATTGCATCGGCAGATATCCCTGCTATTAAACCCCACATGGTTGAGTGGTTGGCCAACCAGGTGGCGGAAGACCCGTCCCGGGTGTTGTATTACAACGTCATCTCTCAGCAGGTCATGGAAGCAAGTTTCCCAAATTCCAGCCGCACCTATATTCCTTTTAAGGATGTATCGGTTTGTGGCGGTGATCTGAACGTCGTCGACAAAAATATTTTCGCCTCCGAACGACCCGTCTGGCAGAAGCTGACCGACGCCAGAAAGCGCCCGCTTAAACAGGCTGGATTAATCGGGTTTACTACCTTGCTGCTGGTTGCCACGCGCCTGATCACCCTGGAGGGAGCTGTTAAACGGGTAGTTAAACGACTCGACCTGGATGCTAGGGCTCTTCTCAATCCGTATGCTGAAATTGGCATGGATGCTGATAAACCCCACCAACTGGCTATTTTGCGAGACTATTTGCAGGAGAGTCTGTGAAACATTGGAAGCGTCAGCTACTTAAGCTTGATTCTAAAATTTCCAAATCTTTACATATCAATGAACAACAAAAATCCCTTGTTCTTGTTTTAAAAATTTTTGCTCATTCCGGGGATTCCTGGCTGTGGCTGGCTGCTCTGGTAATTGCCTGGATTTTTAGCGCGGATGAATGGCGCCAGCGGCTGTTCTTCATTGCCTTTGGTCTGGTGATTATGGCTGCGATCGTCGTCCTGCTCAAATTCACCATTCGCCGTCCCCGCCCGGAAGGCGAATGGGGGCAAATTTATCGCATCACTGATCCGCATTCCTTTCCCAGCGGACATGCAGCACGCTCAGCAACCTTGGCGGTGCTGGCGATTGCCTTCGGGCCGCCATGGTTTGCCATTTTGGTGGTGCTATGGGCGCCCTGGGTTGGCATTTCGCGTGTTGCCCTGGGGGTACACTATTTTTTAGATGTGGTCGCCGGTTGGGTGATTGGCGTGATCATGGGCATCCTTGCCATTGCCTTGCAACCCCTGGCCATGCAGATTTTTCAATTCATACCCTGATCCCGTATTTATTCCAGGGTCTTTATCATATAGTTTTCCCCCAGTGCGTAGCCCCTTTCGGCGTAATAGGCACGGGTGCCAACCGCAGCGATGACTGCCATTTTTCGGTATCCTGCTCTGCTGGCGATCTCCTCGGCGCGCTGAATCAGGCGCGTCCCCAAACCGCTGTGCTGGGCAATTCCATACCGTTCATCACCCAGCGCCAGGGACTGGCCGTACACATGCACTTCTCGAATGATGGCAGCCTCCTCCAAATCGACCATGCCCGTAAGGCGGGTATCATCTGACAGGGACAATCGCAGAAAACCCGCCAGGTGATCATCCACTGTATCAAAGGAGAGGAAATGCTCTTCCGCATGGGCAGGGCGATAGACCAGGTCATTCAAGGTCACAGTATCGACGCTTACCTGCTTTTTACGAATTTCCCGGCAGCGGATGCATTCGCAGCGGGTGCCACGCCGCGCCATCTCCCGCTGGATATCCTGACGCAGGCTGGTGTTTTTGTTCCCGGCGACGACATACGTAGAGGGGATATCGCGAATAATCCGGTTGATGCGGCAATAACGGGGAACAGTGGTCTTTAATCTCGCGATCAGGTCCAGCAGCGTCTCCTCAGAATAGGGTTGATACTTTCCTTCACGCCACAACTGGTAAAGCTGCGTTCCTTCCAGCAACTGGCAGGGGTAAATTTTAATTTCATCAGGGCAAAAAGCGCCATCCCCCCATAAGCGCGCAAAATCGTCCTGGTCGCTTTCCGGCGTCGCCCCAAACAAATTGGGCATCCAGTGCAGAACAATCTTAAAGCCGCCGGCGCGCAATAAGCTCGTTGCCTCCAGCGTGTCGCGGACCGTATGACCCCGCCGATTAAGGTGCAGAATCCGGTCATCAAGGCTCTGGGCGCCCATTTGCACCTTGGTCACGCCCAGGCGTCGATACCAGGGCAGCGCAGCCCGGTTCACCAGGTCCGGTCGGGTTTCAATCACCAGACCTACATTGCGATGCGCTGCGTTAACATTGATTTCCTGGGCTTCTTCCAATGATTTTGATCCCTGGTCTCCCCCGAGTTCATCGGCATTCATGGCATCAAAACAGCGCTGCACAAACCAGGCCTGGTAATCCCGGGGATAAGCACAAAAGCTGCCACCCAGGATTAGAAGTTCAATCTTATCCGTGGGGTGCCCGACAGCCGCTAATGCTTTGATCCGGTTGCGGGTTTGCAAATAGGGGTCGAATTTATTTTCTACACCGCGCTTGGCGCCGGGCTCTTCACTTAAATAGCTTTTTGGCAATTGATCTTCCTGTGGACAGAAAATACAATCTCCCGGGCAGGGATAAAAACCCGTCAGCACGGTGACCGTCGTCACCCCCGAGAGGGTGCGCGTCGGCTTCATGCGGATTTTTGCCAGCAAGGCATCGTCTTCAGGCCATGCGCCGCTTTCCACCATGCGGGTATAGACAGCCACCAGGGCATGTTTGGGCATAAAACCGCCACCGCCTGGTTTGGGAAATTCTCGCTGGGCGGTCTGCAGGTTCATCCCACCCTTGATCGCTTCCAATATCTGTAGAGCCAGGTCCAGTTCTTCCTGACTGTAATCGCGCTTTTTTCGCCAAGTTTCCGCTTTCATCAGCATCAATTGTACCCAGTTACAGCTCTTCGCGTTGCAGACCCACTGGCTGAAGAAGGTTGCCAAAGTGATAACAAATTGCTAATTTTGATCGATCACAAGTCGGTGTCTCAACAGGTGAAAACACAGATTTTGTTTGATGGAGAAGACCCTTCGATCACTTATGCGCCCTGTCACCTGCTTTCTCCACCAAGAAAGGTGGTGTTTTTATGACACGCCTTTCGCGGGCAGCTTCAGGAAGAATCATTTCTAAAAATGGATCCATCGATCCTCCACATCATTCTTGAATTAATAGTATAAAGAAGAACCGATCTTTACCTGATAATCTGGAGCCATTTAATGAAACGTCGGTATGTTTACGCATGGATCGGATTGGTGTTTGGCGTAATCGATTGGTTTTACTATGGCTGGTCGATCCCTGAGTTTGGTTTCAACCTGGGAGAGAAGCCTTTCATGGTGATCGGTCGCAGTGCCATCGCAGCTTTCTTCTGATGGTCGCTCAAAAACGAAAAACGGCGAGGCAGAAACTCGGCTTGAGAAAAATTAACCGTTCAAAACCATGATGAACTCGGAAATCAAAGCGAAATTACTCGAAATCAACCAGATCTTCTATCAACATCATTCTGGATCTTTTAGCGCAACCCGGCATCAGGTTCAGCCCGGGGTTCGCCGGTTGATTGACAGCCTCCAATCCGACGCCCGGATAATCGATATCGGCTGCGGGAACGGCACGCTGGCCCGGCACCTTGCTGAACGAGGCTTTTCTGGGGAATACCTCGGCGTTGACCTGAGCGCAGACTTGCTGGATGACGCCCGGCGCCTGCTGTGCTCGCCGCCATCTGGGACCTATATATTTCAAAAAATTGACTTAGCTGAACCGAATTGGTCAGCATCCATTCCGACCAATAATTTCGATTGGCTGGTTGCCTTCGCTGTCCTGCACCACCTGCCAGGAGCGGACCTGCGCCTGGAAACTGTCCGAGCTTTCCGTAACCTGATTTCACCCCATGGACGGGTGGCGCTTTCTGTCTGGCAGTGGCAAAACAGCTCACGGTTGCGCAAACGGGTTATTCCCTGGTCAACGGTGGGTCTGAAGCCGGATGAACTGGATGCCGGAGATGTATTGCTGGATTGGCGCGCAGGCGACTCTCCAGGTATGCGCTATGTCCACACCTTCAGCGAAGATCGCCTGAGCGAGTTAGCCTTCAAGTCAGGTTTCGATATTTGCGATATGTTTTATTCTGACGGGAAAATAGGCAACCTGGCGCTTTACCAGGTGTGGCGAACAGCACAGAAATAAAAATAAGCCAGATCTCCAAAGTAGTCTGGCTTTTTCAGCATAAGAGGATTTTTTATCCGAAAGCAACATCCAAAATCATCATGACGGCAAAACCTAACATCACGCCCAGTGTAGGGATGTCCGAGTGCCCCTCACATTTCGTGGCTGGGATCAGCTCTTCTGCCACAACGTAGATCATTGCTCCGGCTGCAAATGCCAGGGCATAGGGCAGTAATGGGCGCATCAGGATCGTCAACGCTGCCCCAATCACACCTGCAATCGGTTCCACGATACCGGATAGCTGACCGTAGAAAAACGCTCTACCCCGCGGCCATCCCTCTCGACGTAACGGTGCAGACACTGCCAACCCTTCCGGGAAGTTCTGCAGCCCAATTCCGACAGCCAATGCAATCGCCGAGGCAATACTGGCGCCTTCAACGTTGGCAGCCGCTGCACCAAAGGCAACCCCGACAGCCAGCCCTTCAGGGATATTGTGCAGGGTGATCGCCGTGATCAACAGCACGCTGCGCCGCCAGGAGGATTTCAAGCCTTCAGCTTCACCCATCTCCATGCCCATATGAAGGTGCGGTAGCAGCTTGTCCACCAGAAACAGGAACAATCCGCCCAGAAGAAATCCCACTGCTGCCGGAACCCAGACTGGCACAGTCATATCATGCGATAGCTCGATGGCCGGTTCCAGCAACGACCAGAAACTGGCAGCAATCATCACACCCGAAGCAAAGCCTAATAAGCCATCCAACAGTCTCTGATTGACTTCCCTGGTTAAAAATATCAGGGATGCTCCAAATGCCGTCATGAACCAGGTAAATAACGTGCCCATTAACGCCTGGATAATAGGAGAAAATTGTTCAAAAATAGCAATCATGGTTGGCGCTCTCCTTCAAAAATAAATGATTTATCACTTAATCCTTTTTAATATAATGCAAATGATTCTAATCCCATATCCTAAATCAACCACGCCACAGACGGTTCAGGATATGGGCTTTAAAACCGCCCCCTGCCAGGGTGGCAGTTGACCTTTGCGCAAATGTCCTTCTTCAATCACAGCCCCTTCACCGCCCAACAGGTCCTCGAATTCAACGGCGTTAGCAAACCATTTCTCCACCGGCACATTGAAATCCCAGGTCGAATGACCGGTGTTCAGTAAAACGAAGAGTTGCTCACCATCCAGATGGCGTAAATAAGCCAGGCATGCTTCCTGGGCAAATACAGGCTCAAATTCGCCGGCACGTAAAACGGGATGCTTTAATCGCAGATGGGTATAGGTCCTGATTGCGTTGTGCAGGTCATGATCCCAGACCGCTTCATCCCAGGGGAACGGTGCCCGGCAGTCAGGATCACGCCCGCCCATCAATCCAATCTCATCACCGTAATAAATACACGGTGCGCCAGGATAAGTCATTTGAAATAAACTTGCCAGCCGGAAGGCGTCTTTCTTCCCTCTCACCATACTCAAAAAACGCGGCATATCATGGCTATCCAGCAAGTTGAGCTGCGCCAGTGCGTTTTGACGGGGATAAATTTCCAGCAATTGCCGGGTGCGCTGGGCGAAATCTGAAGCATCCAATTCCGGAATTTCAGGCAGTCCCATCATCCCCGAGATCAGTCCATCATCCCGGCTGCCCTTCCCAAAGAAACCCACGCAAGCCGCGGTGAACTGGTAATTCATCACGGCATCAAACATATCGCCCTGTAACCATTCCTGCGCCTCCGAGGGGATTTCGCCTACCAGGTAGGCATCGGGGTTGGCTTCCTTGGTAATCACTCGAAACTTTCGCCAGAATTCGGGGTCTTTAATTTCAAAGGGTACATCCAACCGCCAGCCGTCTGCGCCTTGTTCAATCCAGTACCGGGCAATCCCAAACAAGAATTCCCGGACGCGCGGGTTATCCGTATTGAATTGTGGCAACGCGGGCATGTTCCACCAGGCGGAATAGTTTGGTTTGTCGTGGTAAGCATTCAGCGGGTAGCCATACACCGTGAACCAGTCTCGATAAGGTGATTTTTCCCCGTTCTCAAGAATATGATGAAATTGAAAGAAACCGCGACTGGCATGATTGAAAACACCATCAAGGATCAGGTACATTCCTCGCCGATGAACTTCTTCCAAAAGCGTGAAATATGCTGTGTTACCGCCCAAGATGGGATCAACCTGGTAATAATCAAACGTATGATAGCGATGATTTGCTGCGGAAGCAAAGATCGGGTTGAAATAAAGCGCAGTTACACCCAGATCCTGGAGATAATCCAAATGTTCACACACGCCCAGCAAATCACCACCTTTAAAACCGTGCTGGGTCACCGGTAAACTCCAGGGTTCAAGATGTTCTGGCTTCTCCACATTTTTCGATTTTGCGAAACGATCCGGAAATATCTGGTAAAAAATGGCGTTTTTGACCCAATCGGGTGTATGGGTTAAATCGGTCATCAAATGGTCATTCTCCTTGATAATTTTTATCGAATAGATTTTACCATTGATGCCAACAATGCGTAATCAGACCCAGGGCGCCCTGGCAGTGTGGCTTTAAAACAAGCACTCCCATGACCAGGGACACCCGGCGCTTGTCACTCTTTCAGCCCGGGTCATGTTCATCAAGTGCCAAAATTTCCGCCGGCACGATTGACAATCGGGGCAATGGAGATTATCCTTAGCTGTGGGAGTGGTTAGGTCCCGGTGGGCCTCCCGGTCTTCAAAATCGGTGTCGGGTCGCTTGGCGAGCCGTGGTGGGTTCGACTCCCATCCATTCCCGTCTTGTAAAGAGGCCTTCTAAATACAAGGCCTTTTTGCATCAATGGCACCCTAAAAACATGAGAGAAAACGAGGTCATGGGCTCATGGTGTTAGAACAGCTATTTGCCCGGAAAACAACACCGAACAGAAAATGTTAATACAGTCGTGAAGCGTCATTTCTATATGCAGAAATAGTGTAAATTGATACCATATCTTACATGATGACCCTTTCTTGATATTGAGCTGAATTCTATTTACTCTATGCGAAACCAATCCTCACGTCTCCCCATTATTTTGACCATCATTCTACTTCTGGCCCTGTGCTGCTTGTGTATTTCGCTGGTGATCTTCGCCAGCGGTTCGATCATCCTTGCCCGTTCAACCACACCGACTGTGGATCCACCGACCATCATAGAACAGCCCCTGGCAGACCTGGTTCAACCCACCCGGATTGTAACACCAACAGATCAGGGGATTTCAACCCCAGGAACTGATATTGGGGAGAAGATTGACACCCTCGAGGTCCTTAAAGCCGCAAATGTTCCCATCAATGACCCGATTCTGCTGGCTGAGCAACTGGGCGGTAAAACAAATATCCCGCGCACCTTCCCAGACCCCAACGCACCCTATCAGGTCGGCGATTCAAAGGCGTTTTGGGTGACGAACGTCGACACACGCCAGAATTTCCAGGTCATTGCCACGCTTCGATACCTTGGTGAGCATACCTATTTTTGGATTGAGGACAATGTCGCCTACGAGCCCGAAGATTTAGTGCAACTGGGTGATACCTTTGACCAGGAAATCGTCCCCATGACCCGCGCGTTCTTCGGCAGCGAATGGTCACCTGGCGTCGATCACGACCCGCGCATTCACATCCTGTATGCCCGCAATTTGGGCGAGTTTTTGGCTGGTTATTATTCATCTTCTGACGAACTGCACCCAGATGCGCATCAGTTTTCTAACGCCCACGAAATGTTTTTAATCAACGCCGATACTATGAGATTGTGGCATGACAGCATTTACAGCACCCTCGCCCACGAGCTCCAACACATGATCCACTGGCATATCGATAAAAATGAAGAGACCTGGCTGAACGAGGGGTTTTCGATGTTGGCGGAACTTATCAACGGGTATGATCCTGGCGGCTTTGACCGGCAATATATCCAGAACACAGACCTTCAATTAACCGACTGGGGCTCAAGCATTGGCAGTAACGGACCCCATTACGGCGCCGCCATGCTCTTTACCACCTATTTTTATGACCGCTTTGGTGCTACAGTGACCCAGAAGCTGGTAGCTGAGCAAAAAAATGGGCTTGAGGGCATTGATGCCGTCCTGCAAGAACTCGACATACGCGATCCACTCACTGGGGAACCTCTCACCGCAGAGGACGTTTTTGCGGATTGGGCAGTTGCCAACCTGCTTGGTGACCCAAATATCGGTGATGGACGCTATTACTACAATATCTACCCGCAAGCGCCTCAGGCAGCCCCCACCACCCATCTCACCGCCTGCCCCACCGGACCGTTCACTTACCATGTAGCACAATTCGGCGTTGACGCCATCAAAATCTCCTGCCCCGGCGACCTGACCCTCTCGTTTGCCGGTGAAACCACCACGAACCTGCTGCCCATCGAACCCTACTCAGGCAGCTTCTTTTTCTGGTCCAACACAGGGGACCAATCCAATATGAGCCTTAAACGGGAGTTCGATCTCACAGAGGTCAGCGGCCCGGTCAATATGACCTATCAAACCTGGTATGACCTCGAATTGGATTACGATTATGTCTTTGTCTCTGCCTCTATCGATGGAATCAGCTGGCAAATCCTGAACAGCACTTCCTGTACCATGAACAACCCTTCCGGAAACAGCTATGGTTGCGGCTTGACTGGCGCTTCAGACGGCTGGCAGTTAGAGCAAGTTGACCTGACACCTTTCGCCGGAAAGCTCGTCAGCCTGCGCTTTGATTACATCACAGATGCTGCCGTCAATGGCAATGGTTTCGCCCTGGACGACATTCGCATCGATGCCATCAATTATTTCACCGATTTTGAAGCGGATGATGGCGGTTGGCTTGGAGAGGGTTTTGTGCGCATCCAGAATGTCTTGCCGCAATCTTTCAGAGTGACGATGATAACTTATGGAAAACGGATCCATGTGGTTCCATTGGAATTGGACGAAAACAATCAGTTTGAAATTGATATCAGCCTCGGTCAGGACATCGAATCGATTATCCTGGTGATCAGTGGTACCACGCCGTATACACGGCAGCGGGCTGTGTATCAGGTTGAGGTCGAACCCTTGCCTTAATTGCAGGCTTTCTTTAGCTGCCTTCTATTGACCCTCAACCGGGTTGAAAAAACCTGGCAACCCTCGTCAAATTTAATATCACCCAAGCGACCAACCTCAAGGGAGTCTCTCATGACATCAAAACCCAAACAAATTGATACCAAACCAATGCACACCCCCTGGACTTCAGACGTAGATCCTCATCTCCCCCATCCCGAATACCCGCGACCGCAGATGGTTCGCGAGCAGTGGCAAAACCTGAACGGTATGTGGGATTACCAGGTCACCCGGAAATCCGCCTCCCCACCTGAAGCCTTTGCCGGGCAAATCCTGGTGCCCTTCCCCATCGAAAGCACCCTATCGGGCGTCAGGCGCCAACTGCACCCCGATGAAGAGCTGTGGTATCGGCGTCAGTTTACCGTCGACCCTGCCTGGCTGCCGGGTCGAACGCTGCTCCATTTTGGGGCGGTGGACTGGCATTGCAGGGTTTATGTTAACGGCAAATACATCGGGGAGCATGTTGGTGGTTACGACCCTTTTTCCTTCGATATCACCGATGCATTGATCGAAGATGAAAACACCCTCCTCATCTGGGTCAGCGATCCAACGGATACTCAACCCATTCAACGCGGCAAGCAGGTGCGTAAACCGGGATTTATTTGGTATAGCGCCCATTCTGGCATCTGGCAAACGGTCTGGCTGGAAAGTGTGCCCCAAACCTATCTCGAATCAATCAGGATCACCCCGGATATCGATCAGGAATGGGTGACGATTGAAGCGCTTATCGCCAATCACGTTCAGGGCTGCGCCCTGCATGCTCGTGTGTTTGATCAGGGTCAACAAGTGGCTGAAGGCAGTTCACCCGGGGATAAACCACTCCGCCTCCCCATGCCAGACGCGAATTTGTGGTCACCCGACAACCCGCACCTGTATGACCTGGAACTGAGCCTCCATATCCAGGACCAAGAGATCGATCAAGTACGCAGTTATTTTGGTATGCGAAAATTCAGCCTCGCCAGGGATTCCCGAGGCGTATTGCGCTTTTGTCTGAACAATCAACCCCTATTCCTGTACGGACCGCTTGACCAGGGCTACTGGCCGGATGGCCTGTGCACCCCGCCGACGGATGCCGCCATCCAGTGGGAGATCAACTTCATCAAGGCTGCCGGGTTTAATATGCTCAGAAAACACATCAAAGTGGAATCCGCACGCTATTACTACCATTGTGATCAGGTCGGCATCATCGTCTGGCAGGATATGGTCAGCGGCGGCATCAGTCCCAAGCCCATCTGGTTCCTGTTTGCGCAGCAATTCAAAGCCCTGCGTGACACGCATTGTTACTGGCGTTTAGGTCGCTCCGGGCAAGAAAGCCGGGATCAATTCAAACTGGAATATCAGCGGATGATCTCCGCGTTACACAACACAGTTTCGATTGCAATTTGGTGTCCTTTCAATGAGGGCTGGGGCCAGTTCGATGCAGCAGACATCGCTGAATGGACCAAAACGGTGGATCCTTCCCGCCTGGTGGATCACGCCAGCGGCTGGTTTGACCAGGGTGCCGGCGATTTTAAAAGCGAGCACATTTACTTCAAACCGCTCCCCGACCCCCGACCCGACCCCCTCCGGGCTTGGGTGCTTTCCGAGTTTGGCGGCTACAGCCTGAATCTCCCGGAACATGCCTGGAACCCCAGGAAAGACTTCGGTTATAAAAAATTTGGCGATTCCCGGGCGCTCACTCAGGGTTATGTCGAATTACTGGAAAAACAGCTTATTCCCTGGATTAATGCGGGATTATCTGCTGCAGTTTACACACAAACCACCGATGTGGAAACTGAAGTCAATGGCTTTCTGACTTATGACCGCAAGATGCTGAAAATGGACCTGCAGACCATCGCTGCTGCCCATCATCGATTAATGCAGGCCAGTATCAACTCAATTGAAATCGAAAACGAATGCGATTCATCGAATCATGCTTTAGATTACAATCGCCAGCCACGCTCGTAAGGTCGCCGCGCGAAATGGATCGAGCATGACAGATTTTTTGTCTTAGCGGAGCTAGGATTAGACCGAGCCAACAGCATCGATCAGATTGTCATAAACCGTAAAATGCGGCGCAATCCCAACCAGGTCCATTGATTCATGGATGCGTTCATCCATGTTCACCAGGATCAATTCACCACGATTATTCTTTTTGACTTCCTTCTGAACCCGAATCAATGCCCACCACCCGGCACTGGAAACAAAGCTCACGTCTTGCATATCAATGATGATATTGTATTGACCCTTTTCAATTAATTGGTTCAAGGCTTCCTCAAGCTCAGGCGCTGTATAACTATCGACACGTCCGCTGGTTGTCAATACGGTACTGCGTTTGTATTCAGTAATTTTAAAATCCATTTTTTCTCCATTTAACTCGAGGATTATGTCTTGGATCCAATTATAACCGATATCTGCTTGCTGACAATAATTTTCAGCAATGATCCGGCTGAGCTTATTTCTGCATAAGCACAACACCGCAGTCTTCTTGGTGCATTGATTCTCTTGGGTATAATAACGGACTATGAAATATCATATTTGGACAGAAGGCTGCCAGATGAATGTGGCAGATTCACACCGGCTGGCTTCTGCACTGGAAAAGATGGGATATGAACCCACCCGCCAACCGCACCACGCCGATGTCATCGTGTTAAATACCTGTGTGGTTCGCCAGAGCGCTGAGGATAAAGCCATCGGACGGCTCAGCTCTTTGCGCCCTTTAAAAGATCGCAATCCAAACCTGGTGGTTAACCTGATGGGCTGCCTGATTGGCGTACGTGGCAACCAGAAGATCCTGGAGCGCTTCCCCTGGGTGGACGTTGTTTCACCACCTTCGGACCCAGAACCGCTGATACGCTACCTGGTTGAGCGCTCCGCCAAACAAACCAGCCAAATCAACCAGGCCCAAATCAACGCCCTTCTCGACGGGGATATCATCCTCCCCAAAGCAGATCAGGGCAGGCTGGTTTCGGCGTTTATTCCTATTGTTTATGGATGTTCCCACGCCTGTACCTATTGCATCATCCCGTCTAAACGTGGTATCGAACATTCTCGCCCCTATGACGAGATCCTCAATGAGGTCAACAGTTTTGCCCGGCAGGGAGTCAAGGAAGTCACACTTTTAGGGCAAATCGTGGATCGGTATGGCCTCGACCTGCCAGAGCCCACCACGCTCTCCGCCTTATTGCACGACCTGCATAAGATCGAAGGCATCAAGCGCATTCGTTTTCTGACCTCACACCCCAATTGGATGACCGATGAATTGTTAGAGGCTGTGCAGACCCTGCCCAAGGTTTGCCCGCACATTGAAGTGCCAATCCAATCCGGGGATGATGTGATCCTGAAAGCCATGCGGCGCGGTTATACCGTCAACGCTTACCGCGACCTGATCGCCAGGATTCGCCAGCGCATCCCCGATGTTGCCATTGCTACCGATATCATTGTTGGTTTTCCCGGCGAGACCCCTGAGCAATTCGACAATACCTATGCCCTGCTGGCGGATCTGCGCATGGATGTGGCGCACCTGGCACGCTATTCACCTCGCGACGGCACCTTTTCTGCCCGCAAGCTCGTGGATGATGTGTCTGATGCCGAAAAAACGCGCCGCTTTCGCAAACTCGAGGAATTACAAGAGGAAATCGCCAGTGAAATTAACGCCCGCTTGCTGGGGAAAACGGTGAATGTGCTCTTTGAAGCTCAAAAGCGCGGGCGCTGGCGCGGCCGCACGCCCACCAATAAATTGGTTTTTGTGGATAGCCCGCATGACTTGCTGGGTCAGGAAAGATCCGTCACAATCGAATGGACAGGCCCCTGGTCGCTAATCGGAACCCTTACATCATAAGCTCGATTGTCGACTGAAAATTCAAATTGTCGCTTGAGTGATTGCCGGTGCGTCACCCGCCTTAATCCGGGGTCATATTTTTATTATCAAATTCACACAGGTCTTGAATCGGGCAGCGATAACAATGCCACTTGCGCGCACCACACACCTCACGCCCCAAACGGATCAGATTCAAGTGCAAATCGTAATACGCTTCTTCTGGGATGCGCTCTTCAAGATAAGGATGGGCTTTTTCCACACTCATTTTTGATGGTCGCAACCCGATCCTCCCGGTCACGCGGTAAATATGCGTATCAACCGGGAAGGCTGGAATCCCCATGGCGAATTGCAGGACGATGGCTGCGGTTTTAGGACCAACCCCATTAAGTGAAATTAACCATTCCCGGGCTTCGTCTCTGGACATTGCATGTAAAAATTCAAGGTTAATCTCGCCATGATTGTGTTCTGCAATAACATGCAATGCATTCTGAATACAGGGTCCTTTTTGATTAGCCAGCCCAGCCGGTCGGATCGCGTCAATAACATCTTCCGTTTTGGCAGCCATCACGGATTGCCAGTCCGGGAAGGCTGCTTTTAATGCAAAAAAGGCAACATCCCGGTTGGTGTCATTGGTGTTCTGAGACAAAATTGTCGAAACCAGCTCGTCAATAGCGGGCAGAGGCTCACGCCATTCCGGCGCTCCGAAGGCATCAATCAATGCCGCCCTGATCTGGCTGACCCAGCTTTGATATTCCTCTAAAGTTTTCTCCATCATGTCCACATTTTTCCAAAATCAGGATACGAAAACACGGAACGCACCTCACCGATCTGAATGTCGCGCCAGTTTTTAATCGGGATATTGCCATAGGCGCCCAGATTTTCGATCTCTGTTTGGCTCAGAACGCCCATCGCTTTCAGCAGCGTCAGGGCTACCGATGAACGCCCTCGGCTGCGATTATCACCATCCGAGATCTTGATCGCAATCCCAATCCCCGGCGCTTCTTCGGCGATTACACCCGGCATAACGCCAATAATTTGGTAACCCTCTGCGCCGCCCTTCGCGAACAGCTTTCCAGCCCCAACCGACATCAAATTGGTGTCAAATAGATCCGGGCCGGCAATCATCAGTGGATTGGCGATCATGGCAGAAGTGATTGTTCGACAGGCTTGTGCCCGGCTTTCTTCCATCCCCGCTGGCTCAGCCAGGCTGGCAACCGCCTGTGCCATATTCAGCATGGGCACACCATACACTGGCGCCGAACAGCCATCGATCCCCAGGGGCATTTGCCCTGGATCCATCCCCAGCATCTCGCCCAGCGTCTCTCTGATGTCCACCTGTACCGGATGTGCCGGATCAAGGTAGTCCGTCAGTGGGTAACCCTTCAGGCGGGCGTAAGCCAGCATGCCGGTGTGCTTGCCGGAACAATTGTGGTTCAACGCAGTCGGCTGTTTCCCTGCCAGTTTCATCTCATCACGCGTGGCTGGGTCGTAAGGCCAGTGAACGCCACACGCCAGGTCGGCTTCGGTGATCCCAATTTTTTGATGCATCTTCGTCAATACTGACGTGTGTTGATGTGTCCCCGCGTGGGATGCACACATGATGGCAACTTCTTCACTGGTAAAATCAAATGCTTCCGCACCGCCCTCCTCGACAAACCGTAATGCCTGAAGGGGCTTCAATGAGCTGCGAGGGAAAGTCATCAAATTCGGATCACCCGCATGAGCCAGCAAACGCCCCTTGCTATTCACCACGCAAAATGCGCCGTAATGGATTGATTCCACAATATCACCCCTGGTCGCTTCAACCAGTGGTACATAATTAAGCGCCTGCACGACCGTCTCCTTTACCCTGATCTGTTTTAATACGTTTTATCAATTGGTTCAACTCGCCGGTCAACCGTTTTTGGTATTCTTCTTTTAGATGGCTATCAACATTGAAGAATTTTAATAACTTGATGGATTCCTGTTCAATTCTTCTTTCAGGGTCATCTATCATCAGCAACTCGCTCACAACGCTCTTCAGGCTCTGAAGGAATTTAATCATGTTTTCCACAGATTTCTGAGAAACAATCCCGTCCCGACCGCTGATCATGAGATGATATTTAAAGAAATCCGAACTTAACCACATCAGTTCTTCAATCCAACGGTCAATTGAGCACCATGATAGAAAAGGCGGTTGATTGACCACCACACTGTCTCCAACAAAAATCACCTTTTCTGTATCGTATTTCACCCAGCTAGCAGCCAAATGTGCTCCAGGCTGGTGTGACACAACGACAGGCTGTTCACCCCAATACAGGTTCACCTGCCTGGAATAACTTAAATCCGGCAAGGACCAGCGCGTGGTCTGGGGCGCGTCATGCGGATCAGGTTCCGGTTCAGATAACTTTTCTAACGGGCGGTTAACAATCGGCAGGTTATGAATAATTTCAAGGGCATTTTCTTGCACCAGGACCGGTGCGTCAAGCAGCGGCGCGTTCATCAAGCGATCCGGATGGGTGTCCAGCAAAACAATGACTTGCGCAGCCCCCAAACCCAGGTTAACCAGTTTCTGCTGCCAGGTCTTCCGCTCATCAGCCTTGCTCGGACTGTCAATGATTAGCAGCCCGCGTGGCAATTTCAACGCTGCAGTGACAATACCTGTGAAACTCTGTTCGATAAATACTTGGTTGGCGATTTCCTCCATAACGTTTTCATCCCTTTGTTAAAAATCTTACTAAAATAGTACTTGCATTATACGATTAAACAACCAGCCTGAATTTTGTTCTATATCACTATTCGCTCTCACAAACCGGTATATCTGCCTCGTTCTTGCCAGCATTGAGCCTTAGCCCAAAATATGGGGCTGGGTCCAGGGTGTTTTCGATCTTCAGTTCATTCATAAACCTTCCCTGACCGTCGTCCTTCACAATGGAAAAGTGCAAATGAACGCCGGTTGGCTTGCCTACCGTCCCTGAGTAATTTCCCTGATATCCCAGAAGCGTGCCTGCCGAAACTTCGATCTCGGTGCTGCCCGGGGGAAAGGCGTCAACAATCAAAGATCGACCGTTTTGATCAGCCATATGGGTGTAATAGGTCCAAATTTGGCGCTCAGGCTGCAGAGGATCAGAGGGAATGCGAATAATCACCGTCGAAGTCCATTTCGGCAGACGGCTGAGAAAACCGTCATAAGCGGCGTAAACCGGTGTTTCACCAGCAGCGGTTCCTCCGAAGATATCAATGCCCTGGTGACGGTGACCGGGTCGAAAAGAATCCCCCCATAAAAATCCAATCATTCCGGATGTTGGCATGATAAAAGGCGCTTCACCACAGCGGGTCAATGCAGGGATGACCGCTTCCTGATGCGCGCTGGGGTTTCGCAAAAATTCAAATACTGCGCGGTTACGCGAAGTATATGAAAAATATGCACGGTAAAGAAGGTAAATTCCTGAAACTATTCCAGCCAGTGCAACCGACATTAAAACCAATAACCACTTTCGATGCATCATTTTGTGAATAAAACGGGACATGACACCATTCTATCAAAAATCCTGCACCCCAACCATCAGACGTAACAATTCTTATAGTTTTCCAATTCTTTTCCGACACGCTGTTAATACTTCCACAATAAGATAAGAGATAAGAAATAAAAACCAATTAACAAATGGAGGATGACATGACCCTGTATATCAACCCTGGTAGGCGATCTTTGCGAAGGCGAATGATGGAAGAAATGATGCGCGATTGGGATGAAGACTACTCACCCAACCTGACTTTCCCCATTGATGTGATAGCCGACAAGGATTCCTTTACCATTAAAGCACTTCTACCTGGCGTTCAACCGGATGACCTTGAGATCAACATTGTAAATGAACTTGTCACCATTTCTGGCGAATTGAAGGTAAACCGTGAAGAAAGCGAAAACTATCTGCTGGCGGAATGCCCCAGCGGGAGGTTCCACCGGGTATTGACCCTGCCCACTCCGCTTGATTCATCAAAGGTGCAGGCTGAGCTTGAAAACGGCATTTTAACCGTGGTTGTGCCCAAGGCAGAGGAAGCCAAACCGCGCACGATCAAAGTCACCCAGAAATAAATCTGAATGATTATCAATCACCGCCTCGTTATTGAGGCGGTGATTGATATGGTTTAAAGGTGATACCATCTTCCTGCCGTGTTTAATAAAAACGGGGAGACAAAGCCTTTTGAGGTTTAAAACTCAGCGCGTGAGGAGAGAAATATGCGCATGTTCAACTTTTTGATTACATTCAGCCCATTTTAATCGAGATCATGAAAAACACTTTGACGCCCTCCCTGGTGATGATCGCAGGTTATTTGTATTTGTGGATTAAATCTCGTATAATTAGAAAAAGTGATCATCACTTCACATATCTTTGTTCTGTGCAAGCAGGGCGATGGAAAACATGGGAGTGCCGGTTTGTTTTCACAAAAGAACCTCGTTCACCAGGATTTTCCTTTGTGTGAGCAAACCGGCAGGACGAGACACTTTCATCGATTGGCTGAATCACACACCAAGCGAGGAAGCGATTAACCACCACAAAAGAAAAGGATTATTGATCTTCAATTAACTCAACGAGAACCAAGTCAAATCAAGAGGTGACCCAATGAAAAAACTCTCCCTAACCATTATATTTGTGCTTATCATGGCACTCGCGTTTGTGAACACAAACGTTTCCGCCGCGAAGATACCCACCATTTCGATCGTTTCTGTTGAAGCGGATAAAACTGTTACGATTCAAACCCACAACTTTCCGGCAAACCGATCATTCCTGGTTTTAATGGGGAAAATCGGGACTCGCGGCGTTGGTGGTATTAACGTTACCACCATCTCCTCCGGCACGGGCGGTTCCTTCAGTCAAACTTTTGACATACCGGCAGCATTGAAGGGTGATTACCAGATTGCCATCCGCCTACAAACCCCTGACGGCTATTTCTATGCTTACAATTGGTTTTTTAACAACACCAGTGCAACTCCGCCAGCCGGCGGCGGCACGCCAGGCGGTTATAAAGGCATCCCAACCTTTTCAATCACCGGCGTTGAAAAGGATGATACCGTCACCATCCGCACCAACAACTTCCCCGCCAACTACGATTTCAAAGTTCTGATGGGAAAAATGGGCACCAAAGGGATCGGCGGCATTCACGTGGAGACCATCTCCTCCGGTACGGGCGGCGCTTTCGATAAGACTTTTAACATTCCTGCAGCGCTAAAAGGTGATTACCGAATTGCTATCCGGCTCGAATCAACCACAGGCGGATTTTATGCCTTCAACTGGTTTTACAACAACACCACAACCGCCTCAACCACACCGCCCGTTTATAGCGGTTATACAGGCATCCCAACTTTCTCAATCACCGGCGTTGAAAAGGGCGATACCGTCACCATCCGCACCAATAATTTCCCTGCCAACTACGACTTTAAAGTTCTGATGGGAAAAATGGGCACTAAAGGGATTGGCGGCATCCACGTTGCCACGATTTCTTCTGGCGCAGGCGGTGTCTTCAATGAAACCTTCAACATTCCTGCAGCCCTCAAAGGCGATTCCATGATCGCCATCCGGCTCGAATCAACCAGTGGCGGGTTTTTCGCCTTTAACTGGTTCTTCAACAACACTTACCCCTGAGCCAGCGATCATCGAAGCGAGGTGCAGTCATTTTGATATTGGATTGAAAGGTCTGGTTTAACACCTTTTTGTGTAGTAATATGCACAAGAGGTTTATTAACAATGAACAACAAAATCACAATTATCGAAGGCCCAACTCCAAACTTTGACTCCGTCGAGACTGACTTTATTATGGGTATCAACGGATGGACCGCCGGTTTGACCGAAGGCCCTTTCCTGTACGATACCGCGCGCACAACCCTGCGCACCTTCAATGGCGAAGCGCTGATTGAACGCTGTCATAAAGCCTGGGCTCACAAACTCACCATGTACCTTGAATACCGCGATCCGATTGGTTTGAAGAAAGAAGTCCCCATCGTCGCAGCCCGAACGATTGATTCTGAGGATGGCGATCTGCTCATCTTATGGGTCAGGCAATATCCAGAAGACACCGAAGAAATGGAAGACGATCTGGATTTTGACGACGTCGACAGCGATTGGTAAACAGATCTGATCACTTACAAGAAAACAAAGGCGATCAAACTTCTGATCGCCTTTGTTGATTCAATTTTCTTTTATCAACCTTCTCGTTTGCTGTGTACCTCAATTCGCCAATTTCAGGCTCTGACAAAAACAACACGAAAGAACATGCGGGCTGACTTCTTCTAATTCGTCAGTAAAACACACTCAGGGATATTAAATAATTAATACTCCAGGAGGGACTCGAACCCCCAACCTAGGCGTTAGGAGTGCCTTGCTCTATCCATTTGAGCTACTGGAGCAAACTTAATTGTGGACTGATTGTATCACAAATCAGGGTAAGACGGTCCACGGGTTGATAAACCCGCCCAGATACCTGACCTCAAAATGCAGGTGTGGACCGGTTGAATTGCCCGTTGAACCCGCATATCCGATGACCGCTCCCTGCCCTACATTTGATCCACAAGATACGTTGATCGCACTCAGGTGGGCGTACAGGGTGTGGTACCCGTTCATGTGATCAATCATCACCACATTGCCATAGCCATTGCTGTTCCAACCAGCAAAAACCACTACGCCAGCATCAGAAGCGTAAATGGGTGCGCCTGTTGCTGTCGCAATATCAATGGCGAGATGACCCGACCAAAAGTCATTTCCGGAAAGATAGTGATTGTCAGCAGGCCAAATAAACCAGCCGCCCCCGTAATAATGGGGTGAAGAGATCACACAGCCTTCGGGGAGGGATGCCGTCCCAGATCGACCAACAGCATAAGTAGGCACCACCCATTGTTGAAATTCACGTTGACCGCCCGGGATCATCACCATTGTGCCCGGTTCAATCTCCGGGTTGGTCAGATCCAATTTGTTTCCGGCCCAATTTAAGATATCATCGGCTGTAGCTTTAAACTCTGCAGCAACAGCATCCAGTGTATCACCCTCTTTCCACTCATACATGATGCCATTGGTGGGCGGAATAAGCAATACCTGTCCAATCCTCAACGTGTGGGGATCATCACGCAACACCGCATAGTTGGACCACAACAACGTTTCCGGAGAGATATTAAATTTCTGGGCAATGCTAAAAACAGCATCACCCGATAAAACCTCGTAATCAACCGAATGACTGCGTGGCCGCGTGGGGGCAATGGTGTAGGCGACTGGAATCCGCATCACTGAGGGATCATCAAGCAAAAACTCAAAATAGGGTAAATTCGCCGAGGTCTCTCCAAGCAAAACCTCGAATGCGTCAGGCGCCAGAGCTTGCGTCCCACCGTTGTGATCAGCGATTTCTTGGGCTAAGATGGGTTGCCAGTAAAGCACGGAAAACAAAACACCCACCAGGATAAACGTCACCAACCAGGACAGCCATTTATGCCAGCGTTTCATGGGTGGCTGGTTTGTTTTTTCTTCAGGTTGAACAGACAAAATACATCACCTCGAAGAAATTATACTTCATCCGTAAGCGTTTCGAGGAATTCAAGGTTATTCTTTGTCCGGCTCAATTGTTGAAGAACAGCCTCAGTTGCCACAGCCGGGTCTAAACCTGCGCCTTGGGGTGCATTTCCAATCATTTGTAGATACATCCGCCGCATCAGCCAGACAAGCTTGAGAATGTCGGGACCCAACAGCAGATCCTCTCTGCGGGTTGATGACCGTTCAATATCAATCGCCGGGAAGGTGCGCCGTTCCTGCAATCGGCGTGAGAGGTGCAATTCCATATTGCCGGTTCCTTTAAATTCTTCAAAGACCACATCATCCAGCCGAGAGCCGGTATCAACCAGCGCTGTGGCAATGATGGTCAATGAGCCGCCTTCTTCCAGGTTCCGGGCAGCGCCAAAGAAACGCTTGGGCGGATAGAGCGCCGAGGGATCCAAACCACCAGAGAGCGTCCGACCGGAAGGGTTGACCACCAGGTTATATGCCCGCGCAAGTCTGGTCAGCGAGTCCATCAAGATCACAACATCGTGCCCGGATTCCACCAGCCGTTTTGATCTTTCCAATGCGATCTCAGCCATGCGCACATGCGCCGACACCGGCTCATCAAAGGTCGAAGCCACAACTTCAGCTTCAACCGAACGATCCATATCCGTCACTTCTTCTGGGCGCTCACCAATCAACGACATAATTTGCCTGACTTCAGGGTGATTGTGGAAAATGGCGTTGGCAATTTCTTTCAAAATGGTTGTTTTCCCTGCCTTCGGTGGGGAAACGATCATCGCGCGTTGCCCGCCTCCAATTGGCGCAACCATGTTGATGATCCGGGTCGAAAGCACTTTAGGGTCATATTCTAAATCAAAACGTTTATCTGGAAAGATTGGCGTCAGGCTTTCAAATTTGGGCCGATTGCGGGCTTCTTCCGGGGTCATGCCGTTAACAAATTCAACCTTTAATAAGCCATAGTGCCGTTCTGATTCCCGCGGCGGTCGAACATGACCGATCACCATATCACCAGAACGTAATTCATAACGCCTCAATTGCGCCTGAGAGACATAGACGTCCTCAGCCCCGATTCGGTAATCCTGGCGTAAAAAGCCAATACCCTCGTTCATTATTTCCAGAATGCCACCTCTGATTTCTAAACCTTCGCTCTCGCCCAGGGCGCGCGCGATATGCAGAATCAGGCTTTCTTTTTTGTGACGATGGGGTCTTTCGACGTTCAAATCTTTTGCCATTGAACGTAATTCAGATAATGATTTTTTTTCTAGTTCAAGAATGTCCATAGTTGTTATTTCTCTTCTATAGGATTGGTTTTAGAAAAAGGGTTCGCAGATGGTTTGCAGCAACAATATCCACTGCGACAAATTTAGAGGTAAATAAGAAGCATAAAAAAATTTTAAAAGTATTTGTACAATTGTTTTTAGGCACGTGATAATCCCATGTGCTGCCCTAAAAACGTGGTCTTGACCTGGCCATTGTTGGCCTCTATGAATGATAAGGGCAAGCGGGATGATTGTTTTCGGTGAACTGCTGAATTTTTTCTTACTTTACTGAAACGACTGTCTTATCAATGGATAACAAACTTATTATAGCAGATATTAATTCCCTTGCAAGTATTTTAAAATTCTTTTCCAAAAGGTGTGGCGTTTTTCTATCCTTCATCATACTAGAAATTTTCTAATCGTCAAGCGCTGAAAAATCCATTTATAAAAAGAAATCCAGTTCAATAAATGATGAGAAAACCGTCTCAACTTCCTGCATGTGTTACTCACAAATTGCTATGCTATAATCCAATTTAACACCAACCTAAAAACTATTCAGGAGACCCGCATGGCACGTCGGTCAACAAAAACTTCCACAGCCACGCAGAGCAGAAAATCAAAGCCAAAAGCAAAACCGGGATCAAAACCAAAACAAAAATCAAAAGCAAAATCTCAGGAACACCTTCTCTCCGGAATCTCACGCCAGAAACGTGTTGATATTATTGCAATCCTGCTGCTATTGATCGGAGCCTTAACCCTGATCAGCCTCTTTACTCAAAGCAGCGGTCGATTAACAGCCTGGTGTGTGCAATCCCTTTCTATACTCATCGGCTGGGGTGTTTATATCTTTCCCCTGGTGTTGATGCTCTTCGGCGCCTGGATACTCCTCAGAAACCATCAGCGTTTTCCAAAATTATCCTTTGTACGCATTATTGGAATAATTCTGATTACCATTAATTTAACCGCCTGGTTCCATCTAATGATTGATGGTAGCTTTTCAGATGCTCGGCTGGGAAACGGCGGCGGTTACCTTGGTGCAGCAATCAAAATCGGGTTTATCCGCTTGCTGGGCAAACCAGGCACGATCATTGCCCTGATTGCCTGGCTTCTGATTAGCTTGATCATCACCCTCGACCTAACTATGGCGAACATTATTAAGTGGCTCGGGAGTTTGCTGAACACGGTGGGTAAAAGCATCGCTCGGGTTGCCGACAACATCAAAGCCCATCTTCAGAATCGTTGGAGAGCCCGCAAGCAATTAAAACAAGCTGAAACTCACCGCGTCAGCCCTGCTGGAAACCAGGAACACCCCCCACATTCCGCCATGCCTGCGGGTACAACTACCGTTACTCTCCAGAAAACTCCAGAAGCCCTGCCGAAAGAACCGGTGTGGGTCCTCCCAAACCCTGAAGAGATCCTTGATCCAGCCATTACACCTCCGGATGATACTGAAAATGACCTCCACCGGGCGCGGGTCATTGAGGAGACTTTACGCTCGTTTGGTGCCCCGGGTCATGTGGTAGAAATCAAGCGCGGACCCTCGGTAACATTGTTTGGCGTTGAACCGGATTTTATCGCCTCCCGCAATGCTAAAACAAGGGTGCGCGTGTCAAAAATCACTGCACTGTCCGATGATCTTGCATTAGCTTTAGCCGCATCGCGGATTCGCATTCAAGCGCCGGTGCCTGGCAAAGGCTATATTGGCATCGAAGTCCCTAACCAGCATATTTCAATCGTGTCCCTGCAGGAGGTGCTCCTGAGCCCAACTTATCAGCAATTGAATTCTCCAATAAAAATTGCCCTTGGCAAAGATGTTTCCGGCAACGCGGTAGCAACCGACCTGACGGCTTTACCCCACCTGTTAATTGCCGGTACAACAAATTCCGGAAAATCTGTTTGTATCAATGCCATCCTGTCTTGTTTGTTGCTGAATAAAACCCCGGATCAATTACGTTTGGTGCTGATTGACACGAAGCGCGTGGAATTGGGCGGATACTACAGCATACCGCATTTATTGTCTCCCGTCGTTGTTGATGCTGCACATGTCGTCGGTGTCCTACAGTGGATGATGCGCGAAATGGATATTCGCTATCGCAAGTTTTCTGACATCGGAGCGCGCAATATCAGCGAATTCAATCGATTTTGTGTAAAGAACAACACAAAAGAATTGCCCTACCTTCTGGTCGTGATCGACGAACTCTCCGACCTGATGATGCTGGCTCCCGATGAAGCCGAGCGCGCCCTGACGAGATTGGCTCAATTAGCACGCGCTACGGGTATCCATCTGATCATCGCCACCCAACGCCCCTCAACAGACATTATTACCGGGCTGATCAAAGCGAACTTTCCAGCCCGGATTGCCTTTGCTGTTGCATCTTCCGTCGATAGCCGCGTGATCCTCGATCAACCGGGCGCTGAACGCCTTCTCGGCAGCGGGGATATGCTTTTCAAGCCACCTGATGCCCCGGCTCCCATCCGTATTCAGGGAGCCTATGTCTCAGATGACGAAATCTTCCGCCTGGTCTCCTATTGGCGCAGATTTAGCGTTTCTGAAGACGCACCCGAACGACCCGACCAGCCGGCTGCCTTTCACACCAGTGCCGGGAGCGTCCTTAAACAAACACCGCTCTGGGAAGAAATTGAACCTGACCAGGATGATAAGTATGTTCAAGCCCTGGAAATCTTGCGCTCTGAAGGATACGCTTCCATTTCATTGCTTCAGCGCAAATTACGGATTGGCTATACCCGCGCCGCCCGGCTGATCGACGAAATGGAGAAGCAGGGCATAATCGGTCCACCCGACCCAAAGACACAATTACGAGCCTTTATTAATCAGAAAAATGACAAATAAAGCATGATAATGAAAGCGAAATAGATTAATTGACAATTACCAGGGAATCGGTACAATGGTTGAACTGATTATTATTTTCCTTGTGGTTGATTAAGGTATAAGGGTTGTCAAGTGAGAAAACAGCCTTTATAATCAGTGAGAAATTTAACTCTGGAGTATTTATTTTTATGAACCAAAATGACGATAATCAAAAGACGGGGGATGAGGAAACTCAGGAAGCGCCTGAGAACAAGATGGAAGCCTTATTGGCACAAGAAGGACTGACAATCGACTTTCCAAAAAAAGGTGAAATTCGCAAGGGAACGATCGCCAGTGTCAGCGAAGGCCAGGTACTTGTTAGTGTTGGCGCTAAATCTGAGGGTATTCTTACCGGCAAAGAATTAGATGCCATCGATGAAGAAACTCGCCAGGCTTTTAAAGTCGGCGATGAGATTGATGTTTACGTCATCACGCCGGAAGACGCCAACGGTAATCTAATTCTCTCATTCACCCGCGCCCTGGAAGAAGAAAATTGGAAAATCGCAGAAGATTATTTAGAATCTGAAAAGTCATTCACATCAATAATCGAAGGCTACAACAAAGGTGGTCTCCTGGTTCCCCTGGGTTCGATCCGCGGCTTTGTACCTGCTTCTCAAATTGGGTTGGCACGCCGATTGTCCATCACCGGCAGTTCTCTCGAAGAGCGTTACGGCAGTATGGTCAACGATGTGATCGAAGTCTGTGTCATTGAAGTCGACCGTGAACGCCGCCGTCTGATCCTCTCAGAACGTGCTGCCAGCAGTGAAACCCGCGATACCATCAAGGAACGCGTGATTGAAGACTTGAAGGAAGGTGAAGTTCGCACCGGGCGCGTAACCAGCCTGGCGGATTTCGGCGCTTTTGTGAATATCAGCGGCGCTGATGGACTGGTTCACCTTTCCGAGATTTCCTGGGAGCATATCAACCATCCCAACGAGATTTTAGAGGTCGGACAGGAGATTAAAGTCAAGGTGATTAGCGTTGATCCTGATCGCAAACGGATTGGCCTCTCTATCCGGCGCCTTCAGGATGACCCCTGGGAGAAACAAATTAAAGCCTTGACTGAAGGACAGCTGGTCGAAGGTCGAATCACCCGCCTGACCAATTTTGGCGCCTTTGCCCGCCTGGTTTTCGATGGCGTTGAAGGTGACCTGGAAGGTTTGATCCATATTTCCGAAATCAGCGAGGAACGTATTGAACACCCGAAAGAACTGCTCAAAGAAGACGATGTCCTCACCTTACGAATCATCAAAATCGATGATGATACCCACCGCATCGGCTTGAGTATGCGCCGGGTTGATTCACCGGCTTATTCGGAACTTGACTGGAAAATTGCCAAAACTGAGTTTGACATGGATGAACTCAAGTATCATGACCAAGAAGAAGATTTCGATGCCGAAGCTGGTGAAGAAGAAACCCCCGAGGTAGTGGCAGAAATTCAAGACGAGGTCTCTGTCGAGGATGTGGTAGAAGAAAAAGCTGAACCCGAGGATGAGGTTGAAGTAGCTGCAGAACCTGAGGATGAGGTTGAAGAGGCTGCAGAACCTGCGGATGAAGCTGAACAAGAACCTCCCGCCGCTGAGGAAACTGAAGAAAACAGCTCCGAAGAATAAATAAATCCAGGCGCACCAGCAATCAGGTGCGCCTTATTGATCATTACCTTTAACGAAGCACATGACTCTGATCATTGATGCGCACGAAGATTTAGCCTGGAACATGGTCAATTTAGGCCGTGACTATACGCGGTCAGCTTTTGAAATCCGACAGGACGAAGAAAATTCGCCCATTCCCGCGTATAACGGCAACACGTTGCTGGGTTGGCCGCAGTATCAACAAGCCAACCTGACCATCATATTCGGTACGCTCTTTTGCACCCCGCGCCGACGTGATAATGGGAAATACAAAATCCAGGTCTACGAAACCCCGCAGGAAGCCCATCAGTGTTACCGCCAAAACCTGGATGCGTATTTTGAACTGGCAGAGCAGCATCCACAGAAATTTCAGCTCTTATTCAGCCAGGTTGACGTGAACGCGCATCTTGAAAGATGGCAAGCTCACCAGGCGGAAGAACAAACACCTCCTCCACCCGTTGGTATCGTCATTTTGATGGAGGGCGCCGATGGGATTCAGACACCAGAAGAGGTTGAACAATGGTTTGATTGGGGCGTGCGGCTCATTGGACCTGCCTGGGCAGGAACCCGTTATTGTGGCGGCACTCTTGAACCCGGTCCACTAACCAAAGCGGGCTATTCGCTTCTCGACCATATGGCGGATCGGGGTTTGATTTTAGATATCAGCCATATGGACCATTTATCAGCCCGGCAAGCCTTAGACCACTATGCCGGACAGGTCATCGCATCCCACGCCAACGCTGAATCTCTGATCAGCGGCATCACGGTCAACCGTCACCTGAAAGAAGAAACCATCCTTCAATTGATTGAACGCGAGGGCGTCATGGGGCTTGTGCCGTTAATTTCTTTCCTGGATTGGAACTGGCGGGATCATGGTGGTCGCCAGGCAATCGGTTTAGAGAAATACATCGCTCAAATTGATCATGTATGCCAGCTTGCCGGCAATGCCCGGCATGTCGCCATTGGCACCGATTTTGACGGCGGATTTGGTGTGGAAGCCGTGCCCCACGAAATCGACACGATTGCAGATCTGCCCAAACTAATCCCGCTGTTGGAGGAAAAAGGTTACAATCAAAGCGATATTGATTGTATTATGCACGGAAATTGGCTCAGAATATTAACAAACAACCTGCCGACCTCATGACACACCCCGAAAAACAGCCACACATAGAACCCTTACAGGGGAGAACACCCGATCCTGCTGTGGATGACACCACGGATATGGTCCTCGCCTATCGAAAAAATCGCATCCGGATCGGTTTAGTCATGGCATTTGTTGGTTACCTGGTCTTTTTACTTGGTGCCCGACCAAGTATGTTTGGCTTAGACCGCAGCCCCGTAGTGGGGTTTGTCCAAATTTCAGTGTTCTTGCTGGGTTTGGCAATCATCTGCCTGGGAAGCTTCTTGACCCTGAGCGCTATTTGGCCCAAAGGGAAAAAGACGATCGCGGCAGACATCGGCTCTCGTCTGATCAGTACCGGCTATGTTGTTTGTTTCTTTTCAGGAATGGCAGATATTTTTGGGCTGGGAAGTCATCCCCTGCCCAATGTCCTTTTTGGTCCTTTACAGGCACATGGAATGGTTTTAGGGATCCTTACGATCGCGATAGGATTTTTGCTCCTCATTCGGTATCCGAGCTACCGGCTTGGAAAACATCGTGGAGAAAATTCAAGCGCTCCCCAGCCGTCCATGAATAACGAAACACCACCCCAGGATTAAACCGGATCAGACTCCCTCA
Organism: Brevefilum fermentans; assembly: GCF_900184705.1. Taxonomy (NCBI): domain Bacteria; kingdom Bacillati; phylum Chloroflexota; class Anaerolineae; order Anaerolineales; family Anaerolineaceae; genus Candidatus Brevifilum; species Candidatus Brevifilum fermentans. The sequence continues at coordinate 2,181,458 of NZ_LT859958.1, forward strand.
ACATTAAACTTTCGACGCTTTTTTAATAGCACGCACTCTCTCAGCCTGTGTTAACAAATCATGGGCTGACATGCCATATTGCCGGGAAATTCCTGTATCGCCCGCAAAAGCCCAACCAAGAAACCCCATCGGATAGCAGTGTTCCAATCGCCCCAATGAAAAAACCGCACTGAGGAAGGTTTCATGATTTTAAATTTCGCATATAATGAATGCAAACAGGCCATTTTGATTTATACAGGATGGAACAGGACCACTTCAAAAAGGAAGCAAGCACTTAACGCACCCATTGTGGACATCTTATGACAAATGCTGCGCAATTAATCACCTTAGATAACGGGCTTAAAGTTCACCTGAAAGAAATCCACACAGCCCCCATCATCAGTACCTGGATCTGGTATCGCGTTGGCTCACGTAATGAGTCCCCTGGGATCACGGGGATCTCTCATTGGGTAGAGCATATGCAATTCAAGGGCACCCAGGACTATCCCGCCGGCATCCTCGACCGTGAGATCTCCCGTGTCGGCGGTGATTGGAATGCGCTCACCCACATGGATTGGACCACCTATTTTGAGATCCTGCCCTCTCACCTTTATAACCTCAGCCTCAAGCTGGAAGCTGACCGTATGGTCAACAGCCAATTCCTTCCTGTGGAAGTCGAGCGGGAACGCACTGTGATCATCTCCGAACGAGAAGGAAACGAAAATCAGCCCCGGTTCCTGCTGGCTGAGGCAGTACAAAACGCTGCCTTTTCACAACACCCTTACAAATACGAGGTGATTGGGGTTAAAGAAGATTTGTATTCGATTTCTCGCGAGGATCTCTATCAGCATTATCGTCGTTATTATCAACCCACCAATGCGGTCCTGTCGATTGCAGGCGATTTTAATACCCATTCGTTACTGCAAAATATCAAAGAAATTTTTGGCGACATTCCCTCCGGCGATTCCGTCAGGCTGATCCTCCCACCCGAACCGGCCATTGGGCATGAAAAACAGGTGCACATCACCGGGCCGGGCGAAACCAGCTATCTCCAGATTGCCTATCGCGCGCCAAGTGCACAAAACCCGGATTTCTTTGCCCTGACTGTGCTCGACAGCCTGCTCACCGGTCCCAGCAGCCTGAATATGTTTGGCTCTGGTGGAACGAGCAATAAAACCAGCCGGCTTTATCGTGCCCTGGTTGAAGGCGAAATCACCGTATCGTGCCAGGGCGCCTTGCATGCGACCATCGACCCCTATCTCTATTCGATCAACCTGACCCTGCACCCAGATCGCACGCCAGAGGAAGTGCTTTTTGCTGTTGACCAGGAAATCAAACGCGTTCTCGATTCCCCAATCAGTAAAACTGAAATCGATCGGGCGATCAAACAAGCCAGGGCCTTATTTGCCTTCAGCAGCGAAAATATCTCTAACCAGGCTTTTTGGCTTGGTTATTCGGAAATGTTCGCCAGTTATGATTGGTTCGAGAACTATGTTAATCATCTTTCTAACGTCACCCCGGAAAGAGTTCTCCAAATTGCCCAAACCTACCTGGAACCCGACAATCGCGTGGTCGGCATCTATATCCCGGAAGGCGGATAATCCTTGATCATAAAAAATACCATATTCGACGATCATATCCATGCCCTGCCCAACCCAGAGAATACCACACGTGTGCAGCTACCCAACGGGATAACCCTGCTTACACGGCCCAATTTCAACAGTCCTACCCTATCGATCAAAGGTTATTTAAATGGAGGCTCACTATTTGATCCTGAAGACAAGCTCGGATTAAGCTACCTGACCGCCTTTGGATTAATGACCGGAACAGCCAACCATGATTTTCAGAGCCTGTATAACCAGATTGAATCCATTGGCGCCAGCTTGAGGTTTTCATCCAGCACATTAAGAACTTCATTCAGCGCACACTGCCTGAGTGAAGATCTTGACCTGATCCTGAGTTTGCTCGCGGATTGCCTTCGCTCCCCCAGTTTTCCTGAAAAAGAATTTAACCGCCAAAAAAACCAGATGCTCACAGCTTTGGCGATTCGCGCCCAAGATACCGGAGCAATGGCCAACTTGCTCTTTGATCAAATCGTATACTGCGGTCATCCCTATCAACACCCTGAAGAGGGGTACACTGAAACTGTACAGGCAATCCAGCGTGACGATCTGCCTGATTTTTACCAGCGGATTTACGGCCCGAAAGATATGGCGCTGGCCATTGTGGGCGCCGTTGAGCCACAACTTGCAGCAGATGCCGTCCAGCAATACTTTGGTGATTGGGAAAATCCCAGCCAGAATCCCTTGCCGATCATAGAGAGCATAGAACCCCTGGCAAATCCCACTGAAAAAAGGCTCAACATCCCCGGAAAGTACCAGGCGGACATCGTCATGGGTTGTCTGGCGCCGGATAGGCATTCGCCAGACTTCCACGCCCTGCGTCTTGGCAACAACATCCTCGGCGAGTTCGGTATGATGGGGCGTCTGGGTCAGCGTGTGCGCGAAGTGGCTGGCCTGGCTTACTATGTCGGTTCATCCCTGAGCATCAGCCTGGGACCGGGCGCCTGGGAGATCATCGCCGGGGTCAACCCCGAAAACATCGATCAGACCATCGCATTAATCACTGACGAAGTGGTCAATTTCGTCTCACACCCTGTGACTGAGCAAGAGCTTTCGGATAGTAAATCCTTTTTCCTTGGGCGAATGCCATTAATGCTGGATTCCAACAGCGATGTTGCTGCTTCGCTTATAAATATCGAGCGCTTCAACCTTGGTCTTGATTATTTCCTCCGTTATCCACAGCTTGTCCAGGAAATCACCCGCGAAGATATCTTTGAAGCCAGCCGCAGGTACCTTGACCCGGAGCGTTTAGCCATCGCAGTGGCAGGTCCATAGGAGGTGATGGTTTGATTTTGCACAGCGGCATTGACATCATTGAAATAGCCCGATTGGATCAGATCAACCCTGCCATTCGTGCACGGTTCATCAAGCGCGTTTACACAGCCAATGAAATCGCCCAGGCTAACGACCGCACGGATACGCTAACAGGCATTTTTGCAGCCAAGGAAGCGGTCTCAAAAGCGTTGGGCACCGGCATCGGGCGAGTCCACTGGCAGGATATTGAAGTTCTTCACCTTCCCACAGGTCAGCCCGTGGTTCATTTGCATGGGCAGGCAAAAATTGTCGCTGAGCAATTGGGCATTCATACCTGGTCGGTCAGCATCAGCCATGATCGAGATAAAGCCGTCGCCCTGGCAGTGGCTGCCAGCAGTTAAAATAATCGCCCTTCACCAAAAACAACTTCCTCTTTTTCTTTGTTGGTTATAAAATACGAACATGAATTTATTAGCCGTCAGCGATATTGAAAGCCCCCTGATTTATAGCCAAAATATCTCTAAGCGTTTTCAAGAGATTGATATCGTCATCAGTTGTGGGGACCTGTCCTATCATTACCTGGAATACATCATCAGTTCTCTGGATATCCCCCTCTATTTTGTGCGTGGCAATCATGCCAGGGAGATTGAGTATGGAAGTGGAGGCACACGTCATGCGCCATGGGGCGGAATCGACCTGCACAAAAAAGTGATCAGGAGAAAAGATTCCGGGTTAATTCTTTCAGGAATCCAGGGATGTATCCGCTATAACCTGGGCGATTATCAATACACTCAACAGGAGATGTGGTTGTTGGTCATGAAATTGGTTCCGAGCTTGCTCATGAACAAAATCCGCTTCGGGCGCTACCTGGACATTTTTGTGTCCCACGCTCCCCCCTGGGGCATCCATGATGAAAAAGATCGGGCACACCATGGGGCTAAAGCCTTTCTCTGGCTGATCAAAGTCTTTCAGCCCACATTTCATTTGCATGGGCACATCCATGTTTATTCGCCCAGCACAATAACAGAGACCATTTTCGGTAACACCACGGTTCACAATGCATTTGGTTTTCGCACGTTAACCTTTGATTTCCCACCAAAAACTTCATCCTGATTTTTCATGCGCCTGGCACGCAGCCAATTCCTCTTCTTCAGCGAAACCAATCCAAAAATGATCCGGCCTGATCATAGGATTGGATCGAATCAAGATCGAGCCAACCTGCACATCTGCATCCGTGAGCATACTGGGGTGCACAAAACACAGATTGGGCTGCTGTCGATACTTACGCTGATAATAAGCTGCTGCCTCGACGACCTTTTCATGCAGGCTTAGTTTCGGGTTATTATCAAACCAGAGCAAACCGATCTCCATTTTTTCCTCTCACCGTCTAATCTCCCAGCAGCGGCAATCGGTAGGTCCGCCATTTTGAACACGTCCACACCCGGAACATGCCCGGTTCTAACGCATCGACAGCAGAATTTTTTCGCAGCGTAAGCGTCTCGGCTACAATTTTATCGGTGATCCTGCCCACGATCCGCGTCCGAAATGGCTCTACCCAAAACCGAAATCGATCAAGCTGACCCGAATTAATTGACGCCACGACAAATATACCTGCCTGGGCGCCATACTCCAACAACCAGCGCAGATTCACCTGGGCTTCATAGCTCAGTTCTTCAACGAAGCCTAAATCATCCAGAATAAGCACAATCTGTGCGCCGGTTTTTGCCCCGTCATAACGAGTTTCTGCCAATTCCGTCAGGTTTTTAATCAAAACTTCAGCCCAGGGATCATACCAGGCGAAAATCCCCTGTAAATATTTTTTGTTTTCAGGTTTTCTTTCCCAAAACTGCCACTCACCGGGTTTGAAGGTAATTATGCCAATCTGCAGCGCGCTGGGAGGATTGAGCTTCACCGCAGATTCAGCCAATACCTGTAGGTGATGCGTCTTACCCGTGCTGCGCTCACAGCCGATTAACGCTGCGCCCATAAAGGGGTCGCCCAACTTAATTAAAAACGGTAAGCCATCAGCACATTCCCCTAATAACAACGCCGGAGAATTGCCCGGGCGAATTGAATTGAGCAATCTGCCTACAGTAGTCGCCTTGAAGGGCACTCGGAGTTTGTCCGCCCCGGGTTGACGCACCCGATTGCGTGTATTTATTGGTGGAAAAGGCTTTCGATTAACCTTTACATCGTTGACGATCATATTTACTGCACCCATTTGAGCCTCCTGGTCTTATTAACAGAACGTTTGTTCTAATTATACAGAACTTTTGTTCGATGTCAAGGGGGTAAATTGATCACAAAAAAACACAAGGCTGAGTGATTGTTCAAGACAATTCGTCATCAACAATCAGGTGGAGCTAACGCGTGAAAACCTGCACGATACGTTATAACGAATTAAAGATTGCCTTTTTTTGGCAATCCAAATACCAATTGGAAATTTAATTCAGAAAAGGTGATGACCCCCTACACTGAAAAATCAGAGAAGATTGCCCAGGGGTAGCGCAAAAAAGGGCACCAGCATCTCGCTTGCGTGTAAACCGCCGTGTCGCCCTTCCATTAAATTGGGTCGATCCGACCACCACAAGTAGGCATCTCCCCGGGTGACAACAATTAAATCTCCCAGCCGGTCAAGCACATCCTCAACATAAGGTCCCGCACCAAACAACCCGATCTCAAGCGCCTGGGCTGGCTCAATTAAATAAAAATCATTCGGCCAGGTTTTCGCAAAATAATCGCGCACCTCGCCGACCTGACCGGGTTTGATATACAAAAACGCCAACCGGTTTTCACAGGTGGGCTGCATCACCAGGTGGGAGCTTAACGCAGGATGGTTGGCCAGGTCAAACCGATCATACTGGGGTGTGGCGATCGAGCCATGATCTGCTGTAAAAATCAACAGGGTCTCTTTAGCAACCTCAGGAGATAAATTTTGGATGAACCCGCGCTCAAAAAGCGTTGAAAAAACCGAGAACTGAAGCATAACCCGGGTGTCGTTTGCATTGTAGCGGTGCATGAGCGAATCCACAGCAGAATAATAGACATAAATAAAATCCCGCATTCCGCTGTGACGATTCAGGTATTCCGCCAGGTTGACAGTAAGGTCGGCTTCGGTCAGGTAAGTCTGCAGGACAACCTCCTCCAACTGCATCAGGGACAACCCTGAATTGCCAATGGCAGCGTGAAGAAAAGCGGTTGGTCTGATGCCATAGGCACGCAGATGGGGACCCAGGGTCGGCTTATCCATAAATTCTCTTGGTACAAAACCGGCACGGTACAATCCACCGGAATCCTTTTTTGTGCTAGCGGCTGAATGCAGAATGTTATTGATCACCATGCCGAATTGTTTGACCCACATTTCATAGCCGATAATCCCGTGCGCTGCAGATCCAACGCCTGTCCACAGGGTGGTTAAGGCTGAGGCGGTTGTGCTCGGGCAAATGCTGGTGATCGGGCTGAACACACCCCGATCAAAATATCGCTCCCAAATTAATCCAGGTTCAGGTCTGATCGCGTGCTTGAACAGGTCATAACCCATTGCGTCTACCAGTAATAAGATGACTTTCTGATAGGGACCGTCGATATGTTTCAGGATCTCCGTATTTAAAGACGGCCCGCTGAACTCAGGGACACCCAGCAACCGGGTCACCGTTGCGGGCAGGTTGACCAGTGAAAGACCTTCATAATTTGGCATCACCAGGTTATCGCCATGCGGCAATCCCTGAAAGCGATGATCAATTATTCTCGGTAAAATTTGCGCTGTTAAATCTGGCATATGATCTCCTCGGTTGGTACCATAGTATGATACTATATTTCATCATGGGCAATTCACTGCCTTCAACCTCGAATAACAGGTTTGCTTTAAGTTTATTACTGGGCTTCTGTAGCCTTTGCATCCTGGCGATCGTTATTTCCGCGTGCAATAACTCAGCGCCGGTTCAAACTCCAAACGTGATCACCACAACAGCGACGGATGATTTGCCGCCGACAATTTCCACCGCCACCGAGGCGATTCCCACACGCCTCCCCTCGCCAACAAGCACGCCAGGTCCCAGTCCCACCAGCACTGCCCTGTCCAGGCTTGCACCACACACATGGTCCGCAAAGCCTATCATGGTAGAAGTTGCCCATATCGAGGGAACCAGCACGGATCCCTTTAATTACTTGCCGCTGTTTGTGCTCTATGGGGATGGGCTGTTGCTCAAGCGCACCTGCCAGGCTAATAATTGCCAATACTTTCAAACCCGCCTGGAGCAAACCGACCTGTGTCGATTGGTCAATTCCATTGACCGGACAGGCTTTCTCCACACTGACCCGCTTGCTTTCGCAGTTCCAGGTGAAACGGGAGCAGCAATCCGCCTGGTTGTGAATGTGTACACTGAAAACACGGCCCAAATCCCCAACCTTGATCGCTGGGTAGAAGCGCCGCAATGGTATGAGACTTCCATAGGCCGTCCAGGCAACACCAACGCCCCATTAATCGACCCGGCGTTCATAGAGCTGTATCGCCTGTTAATCACCTATCCTGATGATGACATGACGGTTTATGTTCCGGAGCGCCTGGCAGTGTCCCTCACACAACCGGTGATTGCTGGGGATGCGCTGCCCTGGTCTTCCGAGCGGATCTCACTGGCAGAAATCGCCGAATTAACGACCTGCGCAGATAACCCTAACCGGGAAGCAGCCATCATTTTCGAAGGCGCATTTGCTCTGAGCCTCTCGAGCGCCCTGTCCCAGGGAGACGCCTTGCTCCCCCTGTTCAGCGAAAACGAGGCGGTCTGGCAGGTGCACAGCCACTGGTTGCTTCCGCACGAATATCCCCAAACCTGCGATAAAGAAGCCGGGCTTTATCCCCCTGCAAGCCCATTGGAAATCACCTGGGTATGCGTTCCTGAATTCGGCGTCATCCCCACCGCCACAAGTACGATCACGCCAACGCCAACCATTACCCCCACACCCCTGCGCTGAACCTTACAGTTCGAGCACCGCTTCCGCCGCCAGCCAGAACAAATTTCTGCGAATATCTTTACGCCTATGCCAGTCACGCCCATCCCAGCCTTCCTCAATGACCGCGTCACCGCCGTACAGCAACTGCCCAAATTTTACCTTCCTGAATTTTGCCACCGCAAAAAAGGCGGCGGCTTCCATCTCAACCGTCAGACAGCCTTCTTCCAGGTAGCGGGCAGCTTTTGCAGGAGTTTCACGATAAATTCCATCCGTTGTCCAGGTCTTTGTGCGGAAATAAGCCAGTCCATGTCGCTTGAGGACGGATTCCAGCGCCTCCACCCCGCGCGGGTCTGCCTCAACCTCTCGAGATGGAGCCAGGTAATGGTAAGAGGTGCCCTCATCGCGGATCGCAGCGACGGGTAAAAGCAAGTGACCTACCGCAATCTCCGGATCCAATACACCGCAGCCGCCGCAAGCAATAAATTTGCGGCAGCCCACTGCGATCATCTCCTCGAACAAACCCGCTGCTAAAGGCGCACCAACGCCCGGGTGATAAAAAGCCAAACGCTGACCCTGGAAATCGATTTCATACAAGGGATGCGGTCCGATTTCCGAGCTTGTACGCCAGACCTCTCGTGGGTTGTGATTTTCCTTCACCCAATCAATCACTTCGGCAAAGAAGCAAATTACGCAATGATCGGGTACATCCCTGGGTTGGATTATCTTTCCTGGTTCAATAATCGCTTCCCGGGTAGGATCAAAGTTAAGCAGGGGAATATTTTCGTATATCATAAAAAAAGCCTCCGGTAAGCTTTAAATGCCACAGCAACTGAAAAGTTGGCGTATTTTGCGCAGCAAATCAAGCACTCTCATTATAAAGCAAACCGAGCGCAAAATATTGATGGCACAACCTGTTCAACCAGTGTAAAATTACACCCAACAACCCGCAATAGCATCGGCAAAGCAGCATTTATGGACCAACCAATCAATTTATCAGATCAAAATTCACCTCAAACACCTCTCTTCACGTTTGGCAAGAAAATTACCGTTAAAGAGGCGGGCTTTTCCTTTCAACCCATAGAAGGCTTTGAATTGGAAGTGGATGGATCGGTATATATGTACTCAGAAGACGGGCATCTGGAAATCTGTATGATCGGTGGTGAGCTTGACCCAAAAACCTCTCTTGCTCGGTTCAGCAACGAGCTGGCATCCGATTTTATGATCAATTTCGATGAGTATCAGCTGGTCGACGCCAGTAAGGACTTTATCCAGGGAAGCCCATGCCTGGTGAATGAAATTTATTTCACCCATGCAGATGAGGGCGGGCAGGGAAGGGCTTTGATCTGCTCACCGCACACAAACCAATTCTTTTTCTTGCTGGTGATTGCCACTGCTGAATATTGGTTAGAACGGGGGATGGAGATATTCTCAGCGATCAAAGATCAGGTCCAATTTCATCCGGAGTTCGCGCCGGTCGCCAAACCAGAACACATTAAAAAGCACTCCGACCTCACGATTGAAACCTTCGAAGCAGTCCAATCCAATGAAAGCCTGGTTCTTTCAACACACCGAGGAGCGATCAGCTTACTGCTGGCTGCCAGAACGTTACTCATTCAAGATGAAATAACCCTGATTGAAATTATTGGTCACAAGAATGAAGTGCTTTATCGTTTCGATTCTGAATCCGGAGAATTAACCAGCCAATTCTACAATCAACCCATCCTCAGCAGCCATGGCGAGCTGTGTTTGTTGCTGCCCTTACCGCATCAGCAGACCTTGCCAACCGGGAATTACCGGTTAACCTTTGCCACAAAAAGCGCAAGTCCGCTGCAAGAGGTCAAGGTCATCTTCCGCCAGGGTCGGGTATTCGATTTAGAAACCATTGATCTGAACCTGTGGCTGGCTTCAGAAGATGAACGCTTTAACCATTCCGAATTCCTGGTTGAATTTGAATCTCAATTGCGCACCGCGCTGAAAACACAATTAGCGCCGTTGAAATTAATTCCTGGCAAAATCCTAACTTACCATCCAGCCCCGGATGAGCTGCTTGCTTTTTCCAGCATTAACCTGAACAAAGACCTGGCGGATTGCAGCTATATGATCGCAGAGAGCGTCGAAGTCGGACGCGCCCTCAACGTCGGGCTGGTTGATCGTTTGACCCGCGACGACCCGACCGGTGAGATTGAAATTGCCTCTGTTAGCAGCGGGGCGCCTGGAATGATCCTCTCGCCCACGTCGCCCCACGCCTGTATCCTGGTCAATTATTCAGCAGTCAAAGAAGATTTTTATGTCCTGGCTGATGCGATCATTGAGCAAATGCTGATATTTTGTGGCTTACCGCAACAGCCAGAGTCTGCAGATCAGCCTTTGTCCCTCAGCCCCGATTTACTCCGGCAGCTCAGACGACACCCGCTATTCTATAACACCGTTTGAGGATCAATCCCCACCCATTCAATCGATTGGTGTTCGCGAAAACGCGCCTGCATCACCGCGATTGCCTGGGGGTTGTTGTCCACCAAAAGGAAACGACGCTCCAGCGCAAGACAGACCTCGCCGACAGTTCCGCTGCCAGCAAAAAAATCCAGCACAAGGTCGCCCGGGTTAGATGAAGCTGTAATTATCCTGCGTAAAACACCCACCGGCTTTTGGGTCGGGTAACCGGTTTTCTCCTTGCTGTTGGTGCCTACAATCGTGTGCCACCAGGTATCCGTGGGGAACTTGCCGCGGGCTGCTTTTTCTTTTCCAACCAACCCCGGCGCCATATAGGGGATGCGTTCGACCGCTTCATAATTAAATGTGTATCGTTTGGGGTCCTTTGCATAAAACAGGATGTTATCGTGTTTGGCTGGCCAGCGGGTTTTCGAACGCCCCCCAAAATCATAAGCCCAGATGATCTCGTTAATAAAAGACTCACGGCCAAAGATTTCATCCAGCAAAATTTTACAGTAGTGCACTTCTCGGTAGTCGATATGGAAATACAGGCTGCCTGTTTCGGAAAGCACTCGGTATGCCTCCAGCAAACGCGGCTTGAGGAAGCCCAGGTAATCGTCAAATTGATCCCGGTAGGCTTTTTCGCCAACCACACGGCTTTGATAGCGGTTACCGCCAAAGCCCACCCGGTCGCCATCAGCGTCTATTTCCACCGTGATCTGTTGACGCGCTTGTTGCTTGCCAGTGTTGAAGGGAGGGTCAATGTAAATCAAGTCTACCGACTCATCAGAAATGGTCTTAAGTACTTGTAAATTATCTCCGAAGATGATTTTATTCTCCATACCCCTATTTTAACATCATTAAAACGATATTCTTAGGACAACTTGGAATAAAAGTTAAAAATCAGGATCAATCCACAAAGTTTTAACCTTAAAATATGTCTTAATATCTTGACATACTGTGTATCACATTATATAATATATTTCATAATTATGGTTATCACATTATGAAAGGTGATATATGAGTAAAGAAACGGATCAATCTGAACAAACACAAAACCTGGTCTTAGAGCTCCGGCGCGGGGTGATCGTCCTGGCGGTCCTCAGCCAACTGCATGAGGAGCAGTACGGGTATTCACTGATGAAACGGCTTGAAGATCAGCACATGCAAATAGACCAGGGCACGCTCTATCCCTTGCTCCGCCGCCTCGAAGAACAAAACCTGCTGGAAAGTTCCTGGCGAGTGGAGGAATCTCGCCCACGACGCTATTATCAATTGAACCGTTTTGGCGAAAAAGTCCTCAAGGAAATGAGTGCAGAATGGTCACGCATCAAGACCACAATCGACAACATTTTATCAGATCAAAAGGAGGCAAAAAATGCAAATGATTAATTTATATTTGGCAGAAATTGAAAAACATTTACCCGCGCGCAACCGGGAAGATGTCCTTAAAGAAATTCAATCCACTTTGATGGATATGATCGAGGATCGCAACTCGGATTCGGAACAACCACCCAATGACGATCTGATCATATCCGTGCTTCAGGAGTACGGCAAACCTCGCCAAGTTGCCCAGAAATACATCAAATACACCTCCTTAATTGGACCGAGGATGTATCCCACCTACCTGCAGGTTCTAAAAATCGTTTTAGCCGTTCTCGCTGGCATCAATCTGATTGGGATCATCATCACGATTGCAACCTTTTCAGGCACCAGCCTGGGTCTTTTTGAGACGATCGCTCAGGTCATTGGTGGACTTTTCAACAGCCTGTTTTTAGGGTTTGGCATCGTTAGCCTGGTTTTTGCGATCATCGAACGAACTTTACCGGCAGATTTGAAAATCAAGATTGGAAAGGAGTGGACCTCTGAGGATTTACTCAGCCAGAAAGACCATCACACAATCAAAATTGCTGAAATTGCCCTGGAAATCATCTTTACGCTGGCTTTTGTCGTGCTGATCAATTTCTTCCTCGATCGAATTGGCATTTATTATCTCGGTGAAACCGGATGGATGGTCTCGCCTATTCTCAATCAGAATTTCAATCGCTACATCCCCTTGCTCACCGTAGCCAATCTCTTGAGCATTGTTCTGAATCTCTTCCTGATTCGCAAGGGTCGCTGGAACAAAGCCACGACGGTTGCCAAATTGGTGATCAATGTCTTCACGATTGGAATCAGCATCGCCATCCTGACCGGACCGAATATTCTCACGCTTGATCCTTCAGCATGGAATGCCCTGGACATTGACATTTCGAAAACCGCCGCAGAGCTCACAGGTCTTATGAATATGGGGATGCGGATCCTGATCGGGCTTTCTATCTTTGGGCTTGTACTGGAATCTATCAAACGCCTGGTCGCTGATTTCTTCAATAAAGACCGCGCCCGCTCATTGATCAACGCAAAATAACGATCATTAACCAGAAGTTCCGAGGTTGCTTAAGAAGCAACCCCGGATGATTTTAACCCCATCGATCCGCACAATACCTCATCTGGCATATGGATTGTTTAGCGCCTGGCTACGCCGCAATCCGCCGATTAACGAAGCCGTCCACAAGCCATGCAACTCCAGCAGGGTGATAGTTTGATAGCCATATTGCTCGGAAGAAGTACCAAAACTGGGCGTCTAATCCAGGTCGAAATCCGGCTGAATATTTGCATGTATCCGCTGTTTTGATGATTGCTTTTATTGATTCATCAATTCACATAAAGCCAATACCCTGCATGAGTTGTTTTTCCCCATGAGATCCTATCATGATTAAAGAATTAAAGTATATAATAGCTTTAGCAGGTCATTATTTTGTCTTGATTCTGACCGGTTAACATCATCGGGACAGGTTGCCTTAAGATGGGAATGTTTCAATAACCAGGACAACTCCCGGGGCAGACCAGAAAACAAAATGGAAGCAAAGAAATTGCGCTTATCAAATAACAAGCCAAAACTGTGTCCCTGCTGATGGAGCGATGCGCGGCTAACCAATCAAACAGGAAAGGAAAACAAGATGGGAAATTTCTCAGACGATACCCAAAAAGACGACTTCATGAACGCGTCCGCAGAAGAATGGAGCAAACCTACACCGCCGGCACAAAGACCGCCGGCACAATCCGAGCCAACGGATCGCTGGGGTTCACCAATCACCGATAAAACCGCATCCAGCAGCCCCACCCGCTGGGGATCAGAAACACAATCCCATCCCGGCGGTACAACGCCCGCAAAAGCCCGGAGTGGCTCAAAATGGTGGATCATCCTGATCGTGGTCCTGGTTGTGCTGTGCCTGTGCGCCTGCCTGGTTGCTGTCGTTTTGCCATTGTTAGGTTTACCGGCGCTTGGATGGAACTTATTCCAGAGTGGGTTTGAATTTATTCCTTAACGGTATTTTAAAAACGCCCGGGTCAGTTCAGACGCTATCGTCCCATCGTCAGGTGTGACGATCAGCTCAATCTCAGCATTGCGGACCGCATAGAAGGGGTAAGCCTCCAACATCTTCAAAACCGGGAAAAGTTCATCCAGGTTAACGATCATCACACCGGTGATGGGCACAGAAGAACGCATCGAATATCGAGCTCATAACTCCTAAGAAGCGTAACCCTTCCAAAACTGGATTGCCTGGGTTCATGGCTTCAAACAAAACCCGCCGGTGAAATTTCAGCATCGATAATTCCCGTTTGAGATAATTCATCGAATCGTCGATGGAAACCTTGAGGGTTTGTCCCGGGCCATTCTGATGGTTTTTCGGCGTTACGTTTTCAATCTTTCACGGAATGAACTTTTGCCCACCTGCGTCTATCGGCTATCCTATCAAATATGGTCTGAACGCCGAAAATCGCACCCCGCCTTTTTTAGGTGCACTCACCAGGAGCGGCAACCGGATCACTAATTGAAGATACCAAAGGAAATTGAATGGCGATTAACAGAGAAAGAAAAGCCCGACTTGACAAACAGGTTATCCTCATAGACAATAGTGTTCAGTCAACAGGAGCATTGAATATCAATACACCAGGATATCACCCTGGATCGATGGGTTCCTGGTTGTAATGAAAGGAATTTACCATGAGCTTTCCCTCTCCATTTTACCGTTGGCGGCCTCATCCCTGGCATGGGTTGGAAATTGGCCTCAACCCCCCGGACCTGGTATACGCCTACATTGAGATGACGCCTTTTGATCACATTAAGTATGAGGTGGATAAAACCACCGGTTATTTACACGTTGACCGCCCTCAACGGACATCCTCACTATCACCCTCTTTATATGGCTTTATTCCCCGCACCTATTGCGGAGAGAATGTTAGGTCACTTTCTCCGGAGGCCATTCGCGGCGATGGCGATCCGCTGGATATTTGTGTCATCAGTGAACGCCCCATAAACCGCTCCGAGATCTTTTTAAATGCTGTTGTTGTGGGCGTTTTGCAAATGCTTGACAACATGGAAGCAGATGACAAAATCATCGCGGTTTTAGAAAACGATCACATCTATGGGCACATCCGCACGATTGAAGAACTTCCCGGCGCTATTGTTGAGCGGCTAAAACACTACTTCAGTACCTACAAAATGATCAAAGATCTTAAGCCTGGAATAAAAATTATCGATACTTTCGGTGCAAGTAAAGCAAAAGAGATTGTCAATGCAGCCATTGAAGATTATCGTCTGACCTTTGGCGGTGAGTGAAACCGATTAATTAATCCCTCGATCGCCTGTCCTGATACACCTTGTCAGAAACAAGCCTTGCCGCTAAAATTGATTTATGCGCTTCGATGTTTTCTCCCTCTTTCCGGAGGTGTTCTCTGAATATCTCAATGCCAGCATCCTCAAACGGGCTCAGGAACTCAAGGCGCTGGAAGTACACCTGCACAATATCCGCGACTGGGCAATCGATAGTCACCACACCACCGATGACACGCCCTATGGCGGCGGGGGTGGGATGGTCATGAAACCAGAGCCCATTTTCGCCGCCCTTGAGAGCGTCCTGGGCGCGCCGCCCTCCTGTCCGGTGATTCTCCTGACACCCCAGGGGCGTCTTTTAACCCAAAAAATCGCCTTCGAACTGGCCGAACACCCCCACTTAGCCCTGCTTTGTGGACGCTACGAAAGCGTGGATGAACGTATCTGCCAGCACCTGGCGACAGATGCCATCTCCATCGGTGACTATGTGCTTTCTGGTGGTGAACTGCCGGCGCTGGTGATTATCGAGGCGGTCACACGCTTGCTGCCGGGTGTGTTAGGAGACCCCACTGCCCCCCAGAACGATTCCCACGCCACCGGTTTGCTGGAATATCCCCACTACACACGCCCGCCCGAATTTCGCGGCTGGCGCATCCCGGATGTCCTGCTCTCCGGTAACCATGCTGAGATCGCCCGCTGGCGCCGACACGAGTCCCTGCGGCGAACGTTGCAAAACCGACCTGACCTGCTGAAAAATGCGCTATTGAGCCAGGATGATCTGGCTTTTTTAGAAACACTGGGATACCAACCCGGTGAACCCATCACCCCATCGACACAAACTTAAGGAGAGCAAATGGAAAAACCAAAAATGAACTATTTGAAAACTTTTTTGCTGGGCTTTGGCTTTTTTGGCGTCAGCGTCATCTGGTCAGTTTACAATGCCTTCGTACCGTTATTCCTAGACGAGCGCTTTGGGCTGCATGCCGGTTTTATTTCCTTTATCATGGTATTGGATAACATCGCTGCCCTGGTCATTCAACCACCCCTGGGAATTTTTTCCGATCGCATGCGATCACCAATCGGTCGGCGTTTGCCCTTCATCGTGGTAGGCGCACCGGTAGCAGCTGGTGTGTTCGGATTGATCCCTCACGCCCAGGTGCTGCCATTATTCATCTTCAGCTGTATTACATTGCTGTTGGCGATGGCTTTCTGGCGCACACCTGTGGTGGCGTTGATGCCAGATATCACCCCTTCAGAACACCGTTCTCCTGCTAACGGCGTGATCAACCTGATGGGCGGTTTGGGCACTGTGCTGGCAACACTGATTGGCGGTCCTCTTTATAATATCAACCCGGCGTATCCCTTTTATCTTGGTGGTGGACTGGTAACTCTGGCGGCCATTCTTGTGTTGATCTTCATTCGAGAGCCCAAGGAATACATTGCTTCCAAACTGCACCTGGCAGATAAAGCTGAAGGTAGCCAGATGGAAACCAATGTGTTAAAGAACATCTCAAATGTGTTTACGCAAAAAGATAAAAGCGCTTTATTTATTTTGTTGTCCATCCTGCTCTGGTTTATCGCCTGGAATGCGCTCGAAACTTTCTTTACTTTGTATGGAGTCAACCATCTTGGCTTGAGTGGTGGTGATAGCGCGTTTCAAATCTCTTATACCGGTCTGTCCTTCATGCTGATGGCCATTCCAGCAGGTATTTTAGCTCGCAAGTTTAAACGCAAGAGGGTGATCAGTGCTGGATTGTGGATCATGATCGCGACCATGATCTTAATCTACCTGATCCCTGGAAACATCCTGTTAACCAAATTCGCCTCTTTGATGGGTTCCGGTTTTTATATCATCTCCATCATCCTGATCGTCGCTGGTTTTGGATGGGCATTGATCAACGTAAACTCATTGCCCATGGTGGTGGATATGACTGATGATGAACGCATTGGTACCTATACCGGTTTGTATTATTTCTTCTCACAACTGGCTGCCACCATCGGTCCCGTCTTGTTTGGATGGTCAATTCAGCTTGCAGGGAACAATTACCGGCTGATGATGGTCATTGCCCCGATTTTCTTCTTCCTGGCATTTCTCACAATGCTCGGCGTCAAAAAAGGCGAAGCCAAACCGGTCTCCGTCCCAGAAAGTGAGGTGTAAATCAGATCAAATTGACCTTGTAATTAAACGGATTAAGAATTATACTAAATTAAGGTTTTGCCTTAAAACCTGACACACAAAAACCATATCCAATTAAAGGAGGAGGATCTTATGTCCAAGAAAATTCTGTTCGTTTTTGCTATTCTTATGATTGGCAGCATGTTAATGTCTGCCTGCGCCCCTGCCGCACCCAAAGCAGAGGAACCTGAAACGGCACCTCCGGCTGTAGAGGAGCCGGTGGTTGAAGAGCCAGTAGTTGAAGAGAAAAAACTTCTGGTTTGCCAGATCACGGATACTGGCGGTATTGATGATAAATCATTCAACCAGACCGCCTGGAAAGGCATCGAAGATGCCATTAAGGGTCTTGGCATTGAAGGAAAATACCTCGAATCCCAGGAAGTTGCCGATTACGAGAAAAACCTCAATGCATTCATCGAAGAAGACTGTGACTTGATCATCACCGTAGGCTTTTTGATTGCCGATGCCACTGCTGCAGCTGCTGGCGATTATCCGGATAACAAGTTTTCCATCGTCGACTTTGCTTACGATCCAGCCATTAACAACGTCGTTGGACAACTCTTCCAAACCGATGAGGCTGGTTTCCTGGCTGGCTATGCTGCTGCTGCCGTCACAAAGACCGGAAAAGTGGGTACCTTTGGTGGTTTGCCAATTCCTACCGTCACCATCTTCATGAAGGGTTTTGTCGAAGGTGTTGATTACTACAACTCCGTCAAAGGAACCGATGTTGTTGTCCTCGGCTACGATCTGGAAGATGAAACCAAAGGCTTGTTCTCGATGGACTTTGACGATCAGCAAAAGGGTCGTGAGCTGGCTATCTCCTTAATGGACGAAGGCGCTGACGTAATCATGCCCGTGGCTGGCCCCGTTGGACTTGGTGCGGCTGCTGCTATCCAGGAACGCGGAAACGCTTATCTGATCGGCGTTGATTCGGATTGGTACCTGACTGCTCCCGAATATGCTGCCATCACCCTCACCTCTGTGATGAAAATGATGGACGCCACCACATATCAGGTGATCGAATCTGTCATCGACGGCAGCTTTGCTGGCGGGAATGTCATTGGCACGCTTGAAAATGGCGGTGTGAAAATCGCTCCCTTCCATGACCTTGACAACCTGGTCCCAGCAGATATTAAAGCCGAACTCGAGCAGATCCAGGCAGACATCATCTCTGGCAAAATCAAACTTAAATAAGAACAAGTAAATAATCGAATCGGGTTGGAGATGATCTCCAACCCGAGTTTTCTATTATTACCTGTTTGCAAACTCGAAGCCTCCGTGTAAAAATTTGAACTAGAAAAGGGGATTGTATGGAATTTGTTCTTGAACTAAAAGGAATCACCAAACAGTTTCCCGGCGTACTCGCAAACGATCATATCAACCTCACACTGAAAAAGGGTGAGATTTTGGCGCTTTTAGGCGAAAATGGCGCCGGAAAATCGACCCTGATGAACATTCTTTATGGCCTGTATCAACCTGATGAGGGTGAGATCTTCATCAACGGGAAAAAGGCTGTGATCAATTCGCCAACCGATGCCATCCAAGCCGGCATTGGTATGGTCCATCAGCATTTTATGCTCATTCCGGTGTTTACTGTGGCTGAAAACATCATGCTGGGGCAAGAATCAGTGAAATTTGGAGATTTTCTTGATCGTGCCGAAGCCTCAAAAAAGATTTTGGAGATTTCAGAGCAATTTAATTTGCCAGTAAATCCCAATGACATGGTCAGGGATATTCCCGTCGGTATTCAGCAAAAGGTAGAGATTATTAAACTCCTCTATCGCGAAGCAGAAATTTTAATTTTCGATGAACCTACTGCTGTCCTAACGCCGCAAGAAGCAGATGAATTGTTTGCAATTATGCGGTCTCTCGCCAAGCAGGGCAAATCGATCATCTTCATCACTCACAAACTACGCGAAGTACTTGAAGTAGCTGATCGCATCATGGTCATCCGACTGGGCACAGTGGTCGGAGAAACCATACCGGCTGAAGCCGATAAGAACAGCCTGGCAGCCATGATGGTCGGTCGTGAGGTGAACCTGGTTGTTGAAAAAGAGGTTAAGGTCCCGGGTGACGTAGTCGTTAGCATTCAGGACCTGGTTGTTGTTGACAAATTCAAAAACATCGTGGTAGACCACGTTTCATTAGAAGTGCGTTCCGGTGAGATTGTCGGTGTAGCTGGCGTTCAGGGCAACGGTCAAACTGAGCTGGTTGAAGCCATTACTGGTTTACGCAAAAACTCCGGAGGTTTGATCACACTTTTAGGGGAGGATATCACCCACGCCACCCCACGCCAGATCACTGAATTGGGTTCAGCTCATGTTCCCGAAGACAGACAAGCGGACGGGCTGGTATTGCCTTTCCCGACCGCAGAAAATCTGGTTTTATGCACATATTATAAAGAACCTTTCTCAAAAGGTGTCGTCTTGCAATATCAAACCATCCTCGAACACGCACAACACCTGATCCACGATTTTGACATCCGCACACCCACCGCATTAACCCCCGTCAGTAACCTTTCAGGTGGCAATCAGCAAAAAGTGATCATCGCCCGGGAACTTTCTCGTCCTATTCAATTTTTAATGGCTTCGCAACCCACACGCGGCCTGGATGTCGGTTCTATCGAATATATCCACAAACGCATTGTACAAAAACGTGATGAAGGTTGTGCAGTATTGCTCGTTTCACCTGAACTGGACGAGGTCATGGAGCTCTCCGACCGAATTGCTGTCATGTACCGTGGCAAGATACTGGCTATTGTCGATAGCAATATGGTAACCAAAGAGCAGGTTGGTCTGATGATGGCGGGCGAAATACCAGAAGAAGGGTTTACCGCCAGAGAAGAACGCCTTGTAGAAAAGACCTTTTAGGAGGGCGCGCTTATGAAACGTGAACTTAAAAAACTTGAAGAAGCAGGTCAGGTCTTGCTTCAGGAGATTAACGAACCCGAAGGCGAGCCCACCGGACATAAACGCTCTTTTTGGAATGTGATCTCCATCCCGGCACTTGCGATCCTGACCGGGTTAATCATCGGCGCCATATTGATTGTTGCAACCAGTTCCTCAGTCTATGAAGCCTTCAGTCATTCTTTCGGTGAAGGCCTGGCTGCGATTGGTAAAGAGGTGTTTACCGCTTACAAAGCCTTGTTCACCGGTTCAATTGGTGACCCGGTCCGGATTATCAATGCAATTAGCTCAGGCGATGACCGCCTGATACGGGCGGCTGTAAATCCCTTTCTCGAAAGCCTGGTACAGGCAACACCTTATATTTTTGCTGGACTGGCTGTTGCACTTGGCTTTCGGGCTGGCTTGTTCAACATCGGAGTTGAAGGGCAGTTGTTCATCGGTGCTGCCTGTGCAACCTTCGTCGGCTATGCCATCAAAGGCTTGCCCTTTATCATTCACATGCCTCTTGCCTTTCTGGCAGGCGCATTAGGCGGTGCCCTGTGGGGATTTATCCCCGGCTTGTTAAAAGCCCTTACAGGGGGGCACGAAGTGATCAACACCATTATGATGAACTATATTGCCTTCCGCCTGACCGAATGGCTGCTCTCTGGACCAATGACACGTCCAGGTTCTGGCGGCATGCCGATCAGTCCTATAATTGAGGAAAGCGCACAAATCCCACAATTCTTCAAAAACCCCATTCGTATCCATCTGGGTTTCTTTATTGCTTTGGGGGTCGCCTGGTTGATTTGGTGGTTGCTTTTCAAGACCAAGTGGGGGTTAAATCTTCGAATAGTGGGCGCTAATCCACGGGCGGCTAAATATGCCGGATTGAGTGTAGGAAAATCTTACATGCTCGGCATGGCAATTTCAGGCGCACTGGCTGGCTTAGCCGGAGGCGTCCAAATTCTGGCTGTTAATCGCAGTATGGCTCTTGGTCTATCTTCTGGGTATGGGTTTGACAGCATCGCCCTGGCTTTAATTGGAAACAACCATCCTCTGGGTGTCATTCTGACATCAATTTTGTTTGGCACCCTGCGCAATGGTGCCACCCGCATGATGGTTGTTTCCAGCATTCCCATCGACATCGTGGATGTTATGCAGGCCATCATTTTGATGTTTGTAGCAGCGCCAGCAATCATCCGCACACTTTACCGCCTGCGTAAACCCAAACAAGAAGAAGAAACAGCCTTTGTCAGTGGATGGGGAGGAGGTCAATCGTGACGAACACTTCACTTGCAATTAAACACAAAAGGATTTATGAAATTTCCCCGGGCAGAAAGATATTTATGGGCATTGCCGAGTTGTTAATCGCCCTGATCATCCTGGTTGGATTTGTGCTCAACACCGAAGCGAACACCCTGACCACATTTGTTATGACCCCTGGCGGGATCGAAATCGGTGCAATGCCCGATTGGGTCATTCCAGCCCTACCAACGCTAATCGTTTTGACAATCATCCCAACTTTGATTGGCGTCTATCAGCTCATCCGCGGCTTTGGACGAGCAACTAACGCTATGGTGGGCGTAAGTGCACTCTGCCTCATCTTTGGCTTTGTTACCTGGCAGGCTAGCGGTAAATCCGTTAACCTGGCAGGCATGCTGACCAGTGCCGTTTCACTCGCTGTCCCAATTACCCTGGGCGCGTTCTCCGGTGTTCTTTCTGAAAGGGCTGGCGTTGTCAATATCGCCATCGAAGGCATGATGCTGATGGGAGCCATGGTTGGTTCATTAATTGGCAGTCTCACCCATAACGCTTGGATTGGCTTGGCAGGTTCGATATTGTCGGGGTTATTGCTCAGTTCAATCCATGCTGTTCTTTCCATCAAATACAAGATCAATCAGGTCATTTCCGGGACGGTGATCAACATCTTCTCGGCGGGAATGACAGCCTTTATCTCACAGAAGTACTTGCAGCCGAACCAGGCTCTGAATACGCCGCCGCTATTTGCACGGCTTCCCATTCCTGGTTTAGCCAGCATCCCGCTCCTTGGTCCGATGTTTTTCAACACCAACGTATTTGTTTACCTGATGTTCATTTTGCTGATCGTCATTCAGGTAGCACTATTTTCTACACGCTGGGGATTGCGTCTTCGCTCCGTGGGAGAGCACCCACGCGCCGCCGATACCCTGGGGATTGACGTCATCAAAACCCGCTATGTAGCCGTGTTATTGAGCGGCATTGTCGCAGGCCTGGGAGGTGCATTCTTCACGCTGGGATCAGTGGGTCGTTTTAATGAAGGCATGACAGCAGGCAAGGGGTTCATTGGTTTGGCTGCCATGATCTTCGGCAACTGGCGCCCCTTAGGCGCCATGGGCGCTGGCTTGATTTTCGGTTTTGCCGATGCCATCGGCTCCAAGCTTCTGCTCCTTGGCAGCGCGATTCCACCCCAGATTATGGCTATGGCGCCCTATCTGATCACGATGATCGTCCTTGCCGGGTTTATTGGAAAAGGTGATGTCCCTGCCGCTGACGGCGAACCCTACGAAAAAGAATAAAACTACAAGATCTTTGAATCAACCATAACCACCTGGTAAGCTCGCCAGGTGGTTTTTGTTTTCTAATCAGCGGTATAATTACGCACAATTCCACCAGAGCAAGGAGGAATTTGACACAAATTCACCCGATTTACCTTGATTACAACGCCACAACCCCATTAACCCCGGCCGTCATCGCAGCGATGCGTCCTTTCTTGGAAGAACACTTTGGCAACCCGTCTTCAAGCCACATTTTTGGTCAAATCGCCCAACATGCTGTAGAGAAAGCCCGTGGGCAGGTATCAGCATTGATCGGCGCCAGCCCGGATGAAATCGTCTTCACCGGCAGCGGCACAGAAGCTAACAACATCGCGATCCAGGGGATCGCCAGGGCGCGCCAAACCAGGGGCAATCATATCATCACCACGGCCATTGAACACCCGGCGGTGACCGAAGTGTGCACCTACCTGGCATCACAGGGGTTTCAGATCACCACTTTGCCCGTTGATGCCTGTGGGCAGGTCTCACCTGATGACCTGGCTGCCGCCCTGACCCCTGAGACCATCCTGGTGAGCATCATGCACGCCAACAATGAAGTCGGCACCATCCAGTCGATTCGAACACTGGCTGAAATGACCCGTCAAACCGGCGCATTGTTTCACACCGATGCCGCCCAATCCGTGGGAAAGCTCCCCGTTGATGTCCATAAATTAGGTGTTGATCTGCTTTCAATTGCCGGGCACAAGCTTTACGCGCCCAAGGGCGTCGGCGCTCTTTATATCCGGCACGGAGTCACCCTTGAAAAAATCCTTTTTGGTGCGAATCAAGAGCGCGCACTGCGTCCGGGCACCGAGAACGTCCTCGAGATTGTCGGGTTGGGTGCAGCTGCTGAGGAAGCCAGGCAAACCCTGCCAGAACGCGTTCAACACCTCCAGACGATGCGCAATCGCCTGCATGCCGGCCTGCAATCAGCCCTGCCCTCTGGTATGCTGCGTCTGAATGGACACCCCGATGAACGCCTGCCAAACACGCTCAACCTCTCATTTAAAAACCTTGAAGCCAGCATGCTGCTCAATAATATCTCCGAATTTGTCGCCGCCTCTGCGGGAGCTGCGTGCCATTCAGACCGTATCGTCATCTCCAGTGTACTGCAAGCCATGGGTGTCCCCCTCGAATGGGCCAAAGGTGCCCTGCGCTTCTCTGTGGGCACAATGACCTCAGCAGATGACATCGACCGCGCGGTTGAAATCATTGCCCGCGCAGTCTCCACGTTGGATCCAACCTTTGTTAAATAACTCGGCAGAAATATTGAATGTCATAATAATATTTCTATTTTCAACACTTTTTCAATCCGGAGTTGTTGATCGAGCCTTTATGGGGAGCCTGTTCCTTCAACTGAAGGGTGTATAATCGAAAATGCGCTCGGGAAACTCCCAGAAAAAGCGCCAGATCTGAAATTATGCTGAACAACCTCAAAGCACCGAAAGAGAATTTTATGTCAACCATTAGCATTCAAAACATTTCCAAACGCTTTGGCACAACCCAGGCTGTGGATAATTTGAGCTTTGACGTCCACCCGGGAGAGATTTTCGGATTGCTGGGCCCCAACGGCGCTGGTAAAACCACCTGCATCCGCATGATCCTCGATATTTTTGAGCCCGATGCCGGCGAAATCGCGGTGTTGGGCGGTCCTATGACCGATGATAAAAAGAATCGCATCGGCTATCTTCCAGAGGAGCGCGGCCTTTACCAGGACATTCCCCTTGATCGCTGCCTGACCTTCCTTTCCACCCTTAAAGGCATGCCCGAAAAAAGTGTTGCGCCCATTTTAGCGGATTACCTGAAGTTGTTTGACCTGTATGAAGTCCGCAACAAGAAGGTTAAAGAGCTCAGCAAGGGGATGCAGCAAAAAGCGCAGCTTATCGCCACGCTGATCCACGACCCCGAGCTGCTTATCATTGACGAACCTTTTACTGCGCTCGACCCGGTCAATACGGAGATGGTCAAAGACATTCTCGAGAGCAAACGCAATGAGGGCAAGGCGATCATCATGTCCACCCACCAGATGAACCAGGTCGAAGAACTTTGTGACCGAATTCTTCTGATTGACCATGGTCGGCGCGTGCTATACGGCACCTTGCAGGAGATTCAAAGCCAATTTGCCTCGCGGGACATTCTTGTAACAGCACTCACACCTTTGCCTGAATCGATCGACGGTGTTAAAGATATCCGGCCGCAAAATGGCCGTGAACTGCTGGTGCTTTCAGAAGATGCTCAGCCTAACCAGGTGCTCAAACAATTAATCAATCAGGGAATAGAAATATCTGCCTTTGAAATCGCTGTTCCACCCCTGAACGAGATCTTTATCCAGGTCACCAAAAAGCAAGCGGAGGATCAGGATGAATAAAACCTTGAAAGTCATAAAATATGAATACACGCGGCACGTGTTTGAAAAACGGTTTTTGTTCAGCTTGCTGAGTTTGCCCCTGGCGGTGATTGCCATGGTGATCATCGCTGTTGCAATTGCTTTGTTTTCCGTTGATAGGTCACCTATCGGGTATATTGACCGTTCTGGCTTTTTTGCTGAGGCTGCTCCACTTGAAATCAAGGGTAACCTCTTTGACCCAGCAATTGATTTCATCCCTTATTTTGATATCAACCAGGCTCAAAGTGCTCTTGAAGCCAATTCAATCCAGGCTTACTATGTCATTCCAGAGACTTTCCCAAAATCGCGTCAGGTTGAGTTATTCTTCCTGAAAACGCCCTCGGAGCAAGCACAAGGTCAGTTTGTTCAATGGACTCGGCAAAACATGGACCCCTACCAGACAATGGACCCGCTTATTCTTGAAAGGCTTCAAAAGGGCAGCGTGTTCACCATGGTATCATTGGATGGCAGCCGTGAAATGCGGCAAGATCAATGGTTATTGATCGTTCTTCCCTTCGTTGCCGGCGTCACGTTCATCATCGTGGTACTGACCAGCGGTGGCTACCTTTTGCAAGCTGTCGTGGAAGAAAAAGAAAACCGCACCATGGAAATTGTGGTTACGTCGGTCACCCCCACACAATTGATGGCCGGAAAAATCATTGGCAACATCAGTGTTGGATTAACACAACTGGCTGTTTGGCTGGCTTTTTCCTGGATCGGTCTGCTGGTTGCAGGACGATTTTGGCCTGCATTGCGAGAGATATCTATTCCAGGTCAGACAGTCGCTGTTACGGTTTTATTGTTCCTACCCGCTTTTGTTATGATTGCCGCGATCATGTCCACTATCGGGGCAGTCATGACCGAAATGCGTGAAGCCCAACAGATCAGCGGTATCTTTTCAATCCTGGTCACAATACCTTTTTATGCTACAACTCCAATCATGTTCAAACCCAATGGCACACTGGCGATCATATTAAGTCTTTTCCCTCTATCTGCACCGATCACCTTAATGTTACGGATGGCTTTAACCACAGTGCCGATCTGGCAAATTGTCTTGATTATCCTGGTGTTAATCGCCGTTGCCATACTTTCTATCGTGTTGGCAGGACGCGCCTTTCGTATGGGAATGCTGCAATACGGTAAACGGCTCTCCCTTAAAGAATTGTTGAAGAGTCAGGAGGCAGTGTGAAAAAGACCTGGATTGTGCTCAAAACCGAATTTTTAAATACGGTCACCAGACGTTCATTCATCCTTGCACTGATCTTGGTCCCACTAGTGCCTGCGATCATTTTAGGCGTTATGTCTCTGCTTAAGACCAAGGAGCCGGTGGGTGAATCGGGGGTTTCCATTTCCGTATCCCAGATTGAAGAGCAGCTGCCACAAGGCTACGTGGATTTGGCAAAAATTGTCAACAGCTCCCCGGAATGGCTCGGGGAGGATGTATTGCTCCTATTCCATCAAGAATCAGAAGCCGTAGATGCGATACTCACCGCAAAAATCAGGGGGTATTTTGTCATTCAACCGGATTACCTGGAAAGCGGCTCTGTGCGTTACATCAGCCGTGAATTTAATCCGGTTACATCCCTGGATTCAACTTGGACCATCAATTCTTTGATCCAGTACAACCTGCTCGGCGAAGACATCGATCAATTTGATGCATTTTTCTTCCCCCTTCACGTTCAATATATTGATCTGGCTCCCGATGAAGCTGAAATTGGCATCGACATCGGTAAGGATCCATACGCTTTCTATATTCCCTATGGGATGACCATGCTGTTTTATGTCCTGATCCTAACCTCTGCCAGCCTGATGATGAACAGTGTGGCAAAAGAAAAAGAAAATCGAGTGATGGAAATACTGGTTAGCTCAGTAAACCCGCGTCAGCTTTTAACGGGAAAAATCCTCGGTCTGGGTCTGGTTGGTCTGCTTCAGTTGGTGGTCTGGTTAGGCTCTGCGATCATATTGATGCGTTTGGGCGGTGCTACGCTGAAAATACCTGCAAACACCCAGCTTTCAGTTGGAGTTCTCATCTGGGGCATCGTGTTCTTCATTTTGGGTTATTTACTCTATGGCACCATCATGGCAGGCGTGGGTGCGCTGGTGGGCTCGGTCAAAGAAGCATCGCAAGCCACTTTCATTGTGGTCATTCCCATCCTGATCCCGTTGATGTTGATCGGCTTAATTATTAACCAGCCTAATTCCACTCTGTCTGTTGCTCTGAGCCTGATCCCTTTCACCGCGCCCAATACCATCATGACCCGAATGGCTGTCGCTCCGATCCCTCTCTGGCAACTGCTGGCCACCATCCTCCTGACGATGGGTGCCATCATCCTGTTGATTCGCGCGGTTTCAGGCATGTTCAGGGCGCAGTTGCTGCTGACCGGTCAAAAATTCAGCATTGGGTTATTCATCAAAGCCTTGCGCGGTAAACTGCCTGACAGTATTAAAACTTAATTTTCACAGCTGTTGGCAAAAAATCAATCCGAGCCGCATAAGCGCCATTTTTAATCCCCACGCTGAACGGATAACAATTCCCAGTCAATATGGAACGATTAATGCATTGATTACGTCATAGAAACAGCAATAAATCGAACGTCAGGGGTTGATCAGACACCTGCGCTGGCAACTCGTATGATTCAATTTAATGCAGTTGAAAATTTAATGCGGTTCAATATATAATATACTTGAGGAATGGATGATTCAACAATCAGGAGAAGCGCCATGAAAAAACCACTGTACGTGACCATAGTCACGTTGATTTTATGTCTTATTTTGGTGGGATGCAATTTTCCCAAGCAAAAACCACAGGAAAACCAGGTAGATCTGCTGAATACTGCTGCTGCTCAAACGGTGCAGGCGAAACAGACTTTGATTGCTCAGCCCTCTGAGGTTCCCCCTACACTGCCACCTTCGCCAACACACACGCTCGATCAATCCGAGCCAACTCTCGCGCCGACGAGTCCCCCAACCGCCGAACCAACCGCCGAACCAACCGCCGTGCCAACCATCACAGCGACCAGCACGCCAGAAATCCCCTGCGACCAGGCGAGCTTTGTTTCCGAAACGATACCTGATGGCACAGATTTTTTCCCGGGACAGGGCTTCACCAAAACCTGGACTATCAAAAACACCGGTTCATGCACCTGGACTGCAGATTATCATGTTGTTTTCTTCAGTGGTAACGCCATGGGTGCGCCCGCGGCCAGGTCCCTCACCACCGGAACTGTTGCCCCCGGACAAACAATCCAGATCTCACTGGAGATGCAGGCGCCAATTACATCAGGCACATACCAGGGTGATTTTAAACTGCGCAATGCTGGCGGCGTCCTGTTTGGCATTGGCGCCAAAGACGGTCCGTTCTGGGTCAAAATTAATGTGTATACCTTGCCCTATGATTTTACCGAAAACGTGTGTGCATCGGGCGTCAAATGGACCAGCGGTGCAGGAACATTGCCCTGCCCTGGAAAATATGACGATCATCGCGGCTGGGTTTTGGTGATTGACAAACCGACCCTGGAGAATAAGACCGTTGAAAACAAGCCGGGCATGCAAGTTCATCCAGATTACTCCGATAAGGGCTGGATTCGAGGTACCTACCCGGAAATAACCCTCCCTGGCAGCACCATTTTCAGAGCCACCATTGGTTGTTATGGAAATGAAAAATGTGATGTTAAATTCAAATTAAATGCTCGCATTGATGGTGGGGACGAACAAACCCTGGCTACTTGGAGTGAAATCCAGGACGGGAAGGTCAACAAGGTAGAGTTTGACCTGAGCCATCTGGCGGGTAAGAAAGTGCAATTCATTCTAATGGTTGATGCCAACGGCAGCCCGACCAATGACGTCTCGCTGTGGTTTGGTCCCAGGATTGAATCCAAATAATTGCGCCACAAAAGTAACGGCAAGAAAGGCCACCGCTGGTGGTCTTTTTGCCTTTTTCAGTAGATTGCGCCTGGCAGCTTGACTTTTTTAACCCATCATCTAGAATAGAAGATTAATCAATCCATCATCGGATCGAAGGAATGAAATTAAATGCTCAAGAGAATAAAGAAACACATCCTTGTGTTAAGCCTGATCATCTCACTGGGGTCGCTCCTCAGCGCCTGTAAGCCTGCAGAGCCCAAGCTGGATGTTAATGCCCAGAAAACCGGTTTCGTTCTGACCGCGGAAGTCCAGGCTTCTATGACTGCAGCCGCTCGACCCACTGCAACAGAAACGCCCATTCCGGAACCGTCTGCTACAGCCACCGTTCTGCCCAGCAACACACCGATCCTTCTCCCTACCAAAACAACTGAAGGAACAACCCCCGCCACTGGGGTTGATCGCGCACAGATCATCGCACAGGAACCAGAGGATAACACCCGTTTTGCGCCCGGTGAAACCTTCACCGTCACCTGGACCCTGGAAAATACGGGCACCAGCACCTGGACCACCCAGTATTATATTGAGTATGCCTCCGGAGAAAGTCTGGGTGCAGAAGATAAGGTCTACATCTGGCTGCCTGTTTCTCCTGAAACCAGCCTGGCATTAACCGTTAACATGGTTGCCCCAAGCACGCCCGGCAACAAGATCTCTTATTGGAAAATGTATAACGCCAGCGGTGATGCTTTTTATGATTTCAATATCACCATCACCGTTGGGGAGTGATTCAGCCACCTGAGATCCCGACAACGATTGCAGGATATGCGTTGTTTAGCAGAACTTAAGCGTGCTTTCTCTACCAGAGCCCATCAGCTTGGATTTACGCATGTCGGTATAACTCCTGCCCACCCTGTTCCGCATTTTGACGCTTTTGAACGCTGGATCCGCGCGGGTCATCATGCCGACATGCACTACTTAGCGCGCCAGGACACGCTGGCGAAACGGGCTGATCCAAGCCTGGTTCTGGAGGGTTGCCAGCGCGTGATCTGCTTGGCGATGCCTTACACCCCACCCCAATCCTCACTAACCGCAATCTCTCCGGGGTTTGGCAGGGTTTCTGCCTATGCCCGCCCCGCAGACTACCACCAGGTTATCCAGAATAAGCTGGTCGAATTGGAGAATCTCATTTGCAGCCTTGCAGATGGCGCGGTGAAAATAAAATCCTATGTTGATACTGGACCGGTGCTTGAACGCGCTTTTGCCGTTCAGGCCGGGCTGGGGATGGTCGGAAAAAACAGCAACCTGATCATCCAGGGAAAAGGGACTTATTTTTTCCTGGCGGTGATGCTTACTGACCTGGAATTGCCCGTTGACGCCCCCTTCACACATGACTTATGCGGGTCTTGCCAGCGTTGTATTGAAGCCTGTCCCACCTCTTGCATCCTGCCCGACCGAACCATCGATGCCAGACGCTGCATCAGCTACCTGACCATTGAAAACAAAGGGGTGATTCCGGATGCTCTCAAATGCCAGGTTGGAAACTGGCTGTTTGGCTGCGATATCTGCCAGATGGTCTGCCCGCACAACATCAGGGCACAGACTCAGCCCAGCATGCTCGGTGAGCCTCTGCTGCCAGAGCAAATGAATTTAACCGACATCCTGAACTGGGATGAGGAAGATTTCAAATCTGCCACACAAAACACCGCCCTCAACCGACCCAAACAGCGTGGGTTGGTGAGGAATGCAATTGTGGTTTTGGGTAACCAGGCTCAAGCAACCGCACTTCCATTGTTAAGAGATCATCTCGATAAGGAGGCACATCCCATGGTCTTGGATGCCCTGTACTGGGCAATTGACCAAATTGAGCGGAATCAAACCGACGATGCAAGATCAAATGGCTGATAAACCCACGTTAATGGTCGGCACTGTGCCTATTTACGGCGACCTGATCTTGGCGCCTATGGATGGAATCACCGACCTGCCCTTTCGCGGCCTGTGCCGCCGTTTGGGTTCCGCCATGAGTGTGACCGAATTCATCAACGCCCTGGATGTGCTTGAACACCACCCACGTTACCCCAAACGGCATGCCTTTGAGCCATACCATCGACCGCTCTCGCTGCAATTACTGGGCGATCAGCCCGAACAGATCCTACAAGCAGCGCTGCAGCTCGTACCGCAAGTTCAGCCCGATATTATCGACATCAACCTCGGCTGTCAATCAAAAAACGTGGTCAGTCGCGGCGCTGGGGCAGCCTTGTTGAAAACACCTGAAACAATTGCTGCCATCTTCCGCCTGATGCGTGAGAATTTCTCGCAACCTATCACCGCTAAAATCCGCCTGGGCTGGGACGAAGATTCGCTAAACTACCTGGAAGTTGCACAGGCGATCGAGGAAAATGGCTGCGCCATGCTCGCTGTGCATGGTCGCACACGCAACCAGGCATTTCGCGGCCAGGCGCGCTGGGAACCGATTCGCGAGCTCAAACAGGGGCTGACCATCCCGGTCATCGGAAACGGGGACGTGCGCACCGTCGCGGATATCGAACGCATCAAATCGATCACAGGGTGTGACGCCGTCATGATTGGCCGGGCTGCTGTGGGTAACCCCTGGATCTTCAGCCGCGTGGACCGCCATGATGTGCCCCCACAGACGGTTCACACGACCATCCTCGCCCATCTTCAGGCGATGCTTCAGTTTTATGGCGAACGGGGGGTAATTGGTTTTCGAAAATTTCTCAAAGCTTACCTGGCGCACGACAATATCCCCCGGGAAGCTCTGCTGTCATTGCTGAACAGCCAGGACCCATCCTTTATCATCCGCTGGATCGATGATTATTATGATCATCGCGCGTAAAGCAGCCCAACTTTAATGCCTTTTTCCGCCATCTTGCACAATCTAACTCGTCAGGTATAATCTAAACTTGTGACTGGTCCTGTGTCCGGTTCCGGCTGGGCGCATGGAGACCTGCAAAATATCAATACTTAAGGAGTAGCAGTGTCATGGCTTTAGATAAAGAAGTTAAAAACGAAATTATTCAGCAATACAAACAGCATGGCGAGGATACAGGCTCGCCAGAGGTTCAAATTGCGATTCTGACCACCCGCATCAAAGGTCTCACCGAGCACCTGCGGGTCAATAAACACGATGAGAGTTCCCGCCGTGGTTTGCTCAAACTGGTCGGCCATCGACGCCGTTTGCTGACCTATCTGCGCCGCAAGGATTACCACCGTTACGTGGCGCTGACCGACAGGCTTAACATCCGCAAAAAATAATTCTTCGTTTTTATTAACCTCGCGAATAACACCGCAGACAAAGCAGGTTGCTGGGCAAGAAGATCGTTGTACGCAACACCAATACTGATGGGCTTTGTCTGCGGAAATATTATTTTAATATGCAGTCCGCCGGTTGGGTATTGAAAATTGCTGAGGAGCAACGCCTCATCGGTTTTCAGTTCCTGACTGGGCGGGAAATTAGACAAAAAGGAATAACAAGTAATGCAACCCAACCCAAAAATTTATCGTACCAAACTCGGTGACAAAGAGATCATCATCGAAACGGGCAAACTGGCCGGACAGGCTGGCGGGTCCGTGACCGTTCGCCAGGGCGACAGCCTCATGTTCTGCGCTGCCACCTTGGGCGGCATCCGTGAGGGGCTCGATTACTTCCCCCTAAACGTTGAATACGAAGAACGTATGTATGCCGGTGGAAAAATTCCCGGCTCGTTCTTCCGCCGCGAAGGGCGACCCCGCGATGATGCCATCCTGATTGCCCGCATGACCGATCGCCCGATCCGCCCCCTGTTCCCCGATGGCATGCGCAACGAGGTGCAGGTGATCCTCATGTCGCTCTCCGCAGATACCGAAAACCCCCTCGATATCCTCGGCATCAACGCCGCATCAATCGCTCTGATCATTTCTGATATTCCCTGGGCAGGGCCGATCGGCGCAGTACGCATCGGTTACATCAACAGCGAGCTGATCGTCAATCCAACCATCAAGGAGATGGAAGATTCCAGGCTGGACCTGATCGTTGCTGGCACAAAACAGGCCATTGCCATGGTCGAATGCGGCGCGATCGAGGTCTCCGAACAGGTGATGGTCGAAGCCCTGGATTTGGCGCATCGCGCCATCCAGCCCATCATTGAAATCCAGGAACAGATGGCGCGTGAAGTCGGCAAGGTAAAACGTGAGGTCGAACTGACCACCCTCGACCAGGCTCTGGTCGATCAGGTTAAGCCTGCCGTTGTAGACCGTCTGCTGGATATTCTCAGGCAGCCCTATGTTAAAGAAAACCTGTACAATGGCATCCGAGATTTGAAAGAAGCAGTGATTGAAGAACTGTCTGCTGAAAAGTCTGAGACTCTTACCGAAACAGAACTGAAAACCCTCAAAAATAACATTGGCGACGCCTTCGAAGAGGTTGAAAAAGAGGTCATCCGCAAACGGATTCTCTCCGACCGTATCAGGCCTGATGGGCGCAACCCGCAGGATGTGCGTGAGATCTGGTGCGAGGTCAACACCAGCCCGCGTGCCCATGGTTCCGGTTTGTTCACTCGCGGCGAGACCCAGGTGCTCACTTTGGCGACACTCGGCACGCCCCGCGAAGCCCAGGAACTCGATAACCTGATCCCCACGGAAACCAAACGTTATATTCACCATTACAACTTCCCGCCTTATTCCACCGGTGAGACCGGCCGGCTGTTCCAATCCCGCCGTGAAGTCGGTCATGGCATGCTGGCAGAGCGTGCCCTGCGTGCGGTTCTTCCGGATGAAAAGGATTTTCCCTATACCATGCGCCTCGTCTCCGAGGTGATGTCTTCCAACGGCTCATCTTCGATGGCATCTACCTGCGGTTCTACCCTGGCGCTGATGGACACTGGCGTGCCGATCAAACGACCTGTCTCCGGCGTCGCCATGGGCATGATCAAAGAAGGCGATGATTATGTCATCCTGACCGATATCCTCGGCATGGAAGATCACCTGGGAGACATGGACTTCAAAGTCACCGGGACAACTGAAGGCATTACTGCCCTTCAAATGGACATCAAAATCAGCGGGATCACCACGCAAATCATGTCGGAGGCGCTCGAAGAAGCTCGCAAAGCCCGGCTGCACATCCTCGACAAAATGCTGGCAGTCATCGACATACCCCGCTCCGACATTAAAGATCACGCGCCGCGCATCGAGGTTATCAAAGTGTCCGTTGATAAAATCGGCGCAGTGATCGGCAAGGGCGGCGAGACGATCCGCAGCATCCAGGAAGAAACCGGCACTCGCATCGACATCGAAGACGACGGCACCATCTTTATCGCTTCAACCGACGGGGTCGGCTTTAAGGCGGCCCGCGAACGCATCGAGCGCCTCACGGAAGAGGTTAAAGTCGGACATATCTACACCGGCAAAGTGGTACGCATTGCTGACTTCGGCGCCTTTGTTGAAATTCTCCCCGGCCAGGACGGCCTGGTGCATATCTCGCAACTGGATACCAGCCACGTCAGCAAAGTGACTGATGTGGTCAAAGAAGGCGATGAAATCACCGTGATGGTCACCAATATCGACAGCCAGGGCAAGATCAGGCTCTCTCGCCAGGCGCTGCTGGAAGGCTGGACGCTGGAAGAAGCCCAATTCCACGATAGCCAGGGGAATAAAGGCAGCAATCGCCCTCGCAGCCGTCGACGGTAGCCATAAAACGGTTAGCATTAAAAAAAAACCTGCCCTCGATATGCGGGGCAGGTTTTTTAATTATTAAATCCCGGGAAAGGATGTGAACCTCGGAGAATACATTATTTTAAAAACAAAATGGGCGCGGACTGCATAACGCTCGAACTCACGACCTTCGCACAGCACCCCCGAAGCGCAGCAGAGGGGGCAGGATGTGAACCCCGGTGAGTCCATTATTTTAAAAACAAAATGGGTGCGGACTGCGTAGCGCTCGAACCCACGACCTTCGCGCAGCACCCCTGAAGCGCAGCGGAGGGGGCAGGATGTGAACCCCGGTGAGTACACTATTTTAAAAACAGAATGGGCGCGGGCTGCGTAGCGCTCGAACCCACGACCTTCGCGCAGCACCCCCGAAGCGCAGCGAAGGGGGCAGGATGTGAACCCCATGAGTACATTATTTAAAAACAAAATGGGCGCGGACTGCATAACGCTCGAACCCACGACCTTCGCGCAGCACCCCCGAAGCGCAGCAGAGGGGAAAGGATGTGAACCCTCTTGAGTACATTATTTAAAAACAAAATGGGCGCGGACTGCATAACGCTCGAACCCACGACCTTCGCGCAGCACCCCCGAAGCGCAGCGAAGGGGGCAGGATGTGAACCCCGGTGAGTACATTATTTTAAAAATAAAATGGGCGCGGGCTGCATAGCGCTCGAACCCACGACCTTCGCGCAGCACCCCCCAAAGCGCAGCGAAGGGGGCAGGACGTGAACCGTGCGCTCTAACCAGCAGCCCTCGACAGGGTCTGCGAAGCTAGGTGCCCAAAACATTATAAAATTTAAAGATCTCTATCACAAACTCGAACCCACGACCTTCGCGCAGCAACCCCGAAGCGCAGCGGAGGGGGCAGGATGTGAACCCCGGTGAGTACACTATTTTAAAAACAGAATGGGCGCGGGCTGCGTAGCGCTCGAACCCACGACCTTCGCGCAGCACCCCCGAAGCGCAGCGAAGGGGGCAGGATGTGAACCCCATGAGTACATTATTTAAAAACAAAATGGGCGCGGACTGCATAACGCTCGAACCCACGACCTTCGCGCAGCACCCCCGAAGCGCAGCAGAGGGGAAAGGATGTGAACCCTCTTGAGTACATTATTTAAAAACAAAATGGGCGCGGACTGCATAACGCTCGAACCCACGACCTTCGCGCAGCACCCCCGAAGCGCAGCAGAGGGGAAAGGATGTGAACCCTCTTGAGTACATTATTTAAAAACAAAATGGGCGCGGGGGGACTCGAACCCACGACCTCACGGATGTGAACCGTGCGCTCTAACCAGCTGAGCTACGCGCCCATCGTGAAAAGCATTATAGCAAAAAATACTTCATGCGTCAATCAACCTCATTCGCCAATCCAGCTTTACCGAATGCTCTTTGCCTGGCGTTGAATTTTCCTCACTGCATCGACAATCTCTTGCGCGTCCTGCTCATCGCCCAATAGCGTACGGTGCAGCAACCAGACCGTATTTCTAAAGCCGACCTCGGTCACAGGGAAATCTTCGTCTCTGAAGGGTTTCTGAGCCGCGGCGTGCTCTGGAAGCAAGCGTTTCAGGTATTCCCCGCTGGTGAACACATCCAGGGCGTGCAGTGGCGGGTAGCTGGCTTGTGTGGGAATGCCTTCCGCCTCCAGCGCCTGGATAAACGTTTGCGTTGGTAAGCCATCAAAGCATTCCGGCTCGTAGGTGAAGATATAGCAATAATGTCCGTTGCGCGTCACGCGGGGATCATAAAATTGCGGAGTAATGCCTTCAATCATTTTTAAATTTTCGTTCAAAAAACTCGCATTTGCACTGCGCACCCTTGCCTGAGAATCAAATCTGCTCAATTGCTGATTTAAAATCGCACCCTGCCACTCACTTAAGCGATAATTTCCACCGTTGATGAAATGAGAATAAAACCACTCACCCGGCATGCGCCCACAATCATGAACTGACCGTAAAAGAATTTCCAGTTCCGGGTCGTTGGTCAACAGGATGCCGCCCTCCCCGGCGGTCATCAATTTGCTCTGTTGAAAACTGAATGTGCCAGCTTTTCCGAAGGCACCGACTTTTTTCCCTTTCCATTCACTGCCATGCGCGTGTGCGCAATCTTCAAGTAAATGTAATCCGTATTGATCAGCAATTTCTTGTAAGGCATCCAAATCTGCAGGATGACCGGCCAGGTGCACTGCAATAATCGCCCTGGTCCGCTCCGTTATCGCGGCTTTCACTTTTTGCGGGTTGATGCAGTAGGTATCCCGATCGACATCCACGAAAACAGGTAGCGCACCGTGCAGCAGGACGGCTGAGGCGGTCGCCACAAAGGTGAAATCAGGTACGATGACTTCATCGCCCAGTCCAATCCCCAAGGCGGATATCATAATTTCAATGGCTGCAGTGCCATTGGTGCAGGCAATGCCATAGCGTGCGTCGTGATAAGCAGCGAAGGCTTCCTCAAATGCTTTCGTGCGTGAGCCCGGGGTACGCCACCATGCACCGCTTTCCAGCACCTCAAGCAACGCTTCTTGCTCGTGTTCATCATATTGCGGCCATTCTGGAAATGGTTTCGTTTTCAGGGGATCTCCTCCAAGTAGTGCAAGTTTTTCCATAGTTCCTCTCGTTTTTCCGGTTTTGATTGACTGCTTCGGTATTATGTTACCACTATTCGCCGGGCAGTCGCATGATAGGATTTGTTTCATCTCCAAAACTAAAGTCATCTGATCACCCGCTTCATAAATAAAAAAAGATGCCCGTTAATTTTCGCTTATAATAGGTGCAAATGATCCTTTGATATAACTCATTTCAGATAATATCCTGGGAGGGCATTCATGTTTAAGCAATTTGGCGTTGAAATACCGGATATTTTCGCAGCCAGACGTGTTCTGGCGGTACAACCCCACTATGATGATAATGATATATCTGCCGGGGGTACACTGGCACGCCTGTCAGAGAATGGGGCTGAAGTGATCTATTTAACCGTCACCGATGACCTGGTAGGGATCATCCATGACGACTGGGATGCACACGAAGCGGTCCAGCAGGTCAAAGCGGAACAGGAGCGCGCCGGAAAAATCATTGGTGTGAAGCACCAGTACCGCCTTGACTATCCTGACGCAGGCGATTACAGCTATTTTTCTTTACGCAGGGAGATTATCAAGTATATCCGTTTGCTTAAACCCGACCTGCTTTTCAGCCTCGACCCCTGGATGCTGTACGAAGCTCATAATGACCACCTGTTGACAGCCAGAGCGAGCGCTGAAGCCGCAATATTATACACATTTACGCGCCTGACCAGCGACCTGGATGTCGATGCAGATTACCAACCTCACCCGCTGCAGGCTGTTGTTTTTCACAACACTTCCTACCCCAACACAATCGTTGATATCGGTTCGACGTTGGAAAAGAAAAATGCTGCCCTGCGCTGCTATACAGCGCAGTTTACCGAATCAGATTTAGAAATGCTGATCGCACGTACTTCACTTTATGCGCGTTACCTGGCGCGCGAAGAGTCCTTTGAATACGGTGAAGCTCTTAAAATTATGCCGCCCGAACTCCTGCACGGGATCAGTGATGCCTTTCGCTTTTAAAGCGCGTCAATCAAGCTTTGTTTTCAGTCGTTCCAGCCCCTCCAGGGCAAGTTGATCGGCATTGGCTGGCATTGGCCCGGGCATACGGTAAATTTTCCAGCTCATATCCACTTCATAACCGCCGAGTTCATATTCCGCCCGGGTAGGCAGGTAACCATAACAGCTATTAACCAGGCTGCCAAACACCGCTGCTTTCCCCTCAAAAAAGCACCTGGCTTCCTGACCGATCTGGTTGAATACCTCCATGCCCATGCTCATCAGCACCAGCCCGCCCAGGTCCAGTAGGTTCTCCTGGATCGGGAATGCCCAGGCGCCCTGGTACAGCTCTAACCTTGTCTTCCAGGGATAGAGGAACTCCAGGGCAATATCAGCCAGAAAGGGAGGCAAACCGACGGTTTTTGCTACCTCTCGATACGTTTTGGCGGGTTTTTTCATGCCCTCCGTCCCTTGCAGCGGGATCATAACGTCTGAACGCAGGTGAGTTAAGCGGTCCACCTGTATATATTGCAGACGGGTGAGTATTTCAGAGATTGAGCCATAAGCTTCCCCTCCCAATCGACTGATGTTTTCAAAATCATTCCCAACGTTCAATTTCGGGTTTAAATCACCGGTTGCTCCCTGGATATACACCGTCAGACCACCGCTCGCGTCCTCGAGCTGACGCCGCATCGCGCCCACCCAATCCGCAGACACCAGCAAGTTTTCAGGTCCCATCACCGTGGCATGACATTGCATGTTGATCACCCGACCCAACACCTCGCCCTCCTCAGACCGGGCTTCGATAACGGCAACCCGCCTGTCAACCGGGCCATCCGGGTTGACCCCAATCTCAACCCTCCCGTCTGGCAGGCGCTCCCGGCGATTAACCGCGATATCAACGTTTCCCTCACCCCAAAACAGGCTGGCGGGTTGTAATTGACCCCGGGCTTGATCGACCGCCAGGATAATCTTTTCCCGCAAGGTTTCAGCGTAGCGCTTCACCTTGGTCCGTAGTGGGTTGCTCGAAAAGCTCATCGGTGCTGAGTGCGTGTGGGCACAACACAACAATAACGGGATACCGCAGAAGTTTTCCAGCTCACGGGTAAAGTCTTCGTGGACCGCCAGCAGGTCCAGGGCAACGATCCCCACCTGCTGATCGCCCAGCGCCAACACCATGGCTGTGGCGGTCAGATCATCGTGTACGCCCCGGTTGCCTTTGAAGCGATCTCCAAAGCCGATCGTCAGAATACCCGTGGGCGGGTTGATAATTTGTCGGACAAAGCCTACTTTGAGCGAACCTGTTTCAGACATTGTTCTCCTCCTTTTCAACCAGGCCCAGGTTGTGTTTGGTTTCCTCGATCGAATCTCCCAGGTTGTAACCGCAGAAGGCAAGCAGCCCGAGTAAGACAACCAGTGAAATCACAGGGAAAACCAGACGGACGCCCAGGGGGTTGCTGGCGGTGTATCCAAAGGTGTTCAACAAGAAAGGGAGCAGGATGGCTGCAATCGAAGGCCCGATGCCAACTGCCAGGGAAAAAGCCCCGTAGAAAATCGCTTCGCGGCGGCGATTGGTGAGGTATTCGTCATAATCGACCACATTGCCCATCATGCTGTAAGCCAGAATCAGGTATCCCCCAAGGAAAGGTCCGATCAATCCCAGTGTGGCATAAGCCAGAATGGGGGCTGGGATCAATCCTACCTGGCCGACTAATAAATTCGAAGAGGCAAAGACCGCCAGCAACACCATACTCCAGCGCATCACCTTCGCATTGGAATACTTCTTTCCCAGCCAGTTCCATACGGGCGTGGTCAACACCATCAAGATCACCACCACCCCCAGATAGAGGCCCACATCCCCCTCAGATGCCCCGATCACCAGGGTTACAAAGTAGGGCAGGTTGGCGGTGATCATGGCATATGCTATATGCACCAGCAAGGTCGAAAGGAGCATCGATTGAAACGGCTTGTTTTTCAATGTATGTTTCAAACCCTCGATCACGTCTATCTGCTCGCCGACGGGTTTGCGGGTTTCGCGGATAGCCGGCACAGACAGCAGGATCGTCACAAATCCAACCACCGCAGTCACGATCCCCATGTACAAGGCGCCTTTGCTCTCAAACAAAGGAGCAATCAGCAAAGAACCCGCCATCACCCCGATGATGCCAAACACGCTTTTCCAGCTGGAAAGAGAAATGCGTTCAGCATTATTCTCTGCCAGTTCGGCCATGGTCGCATCATAGGGGATGCCCGCCAGGCTGAAGGATGAGCTGTAAACCAGCATGATCAGTGTCAGGTAGCCAGCCACCAACCAGGTGCTGCCCCCCGGCGGCATCCAGAGTAAAACCATGCTGATGGCAATAAAGGGCAGCGAAAACAGGATGAAAGGCCTGCGTCGACCCATTTTCGAGCGCAAATTGTCGCTCCAATGCCCAATGAACGGATCAATCAAGGCGTCATACAGGCTGATGATGGTCATGATTGCACCGACCACCCCAATGGGCAGGAAAATTGTCCTGCCCGAATCCACCGGCGGAGAATAAAAATATAATAGCCAGGTAGAAATCGTTATGGACAAAATGTTCAAACCGATCGATGCAGAACTGTACAATATTTTGTACCTGAGGGATAAATGGTCAGCGTTCTTGGGTTTCATGGCAGGGCTCCTTTTGTTTGATGATTCTTGCCTTATTATAAATTATAAGTTGAGGTTATTTGCCCCTGTCAGTGGATTTTTAAAAATTAGAATACCAGAATTCGCAATTTGACGACGCGATCGGCGCTCACCGCAATTTGGGTAGCTCCATCCCGAAAAGCAGGCTTTAAAGGCAAAAGGTTGATGGCAAATCGATATTATTCAGTTGTTTCGTTTCAACAGTCTCCCTCATTTTTAAATCAAAACTGGATAAGTTGAAAATTTATGTTTTTAAGCTATACGAAGTCCACCAGCAACATGATGCCTTTTGTTTCTCAAACAAAAAAACAAGTCCTTCTGTAGTTCAACATTGTGCCTGGGAGTTACTCAGCTCCTGGTTCTCGCTTCATTTAATGCCTGAATTTTAATCTGGTAAATCTCAACCAAAATCAGCATTCTGGAGTATAATAAAACCGTTATGCAAGATCGCCAAGCGCCTCCTTTTGCGTATGCCGGAGGTGCTTTTTAACGAATAGATGGACCCAATAAACCCACAAGGATCTTAAACAATGTCTGAAATTGGTAGCGTTCAACAGGTGGATATCGACAATGAAATGCGCGAGGCTTACCTCGATTATGCGATGAGCGTCATCGTCGCCCGTGCACTGCCGGATGTCAGGGATGGTCTCAAGCCGGTGCACCGCAGAATTCTCTACGCCATGCGCGATATGGGCATCCGTTCTTCTACCGCGTACAAAAAATCCGCTCGAATTGTCGGCGAGGTCCTCGGCAAATACCATCCCCATGGTGATATGGCGGTTTATGATGCCATGGCTCGCATGGCTCAGGATTTTTCTTTACGTTACACGCTGGTTGATGGTCAGGGTAATTTCGGTTCCATTGATGGCGACTCTCCCGCAGCCATGCGGTATACCGAAGCACGCCTGACGAAGATGGCTGAAGAACTGTTGATTGACCTCGATAAAGAGACCGTTAATTTTGTCGAAAACTTTGATGGTTCCTTGCAGGAGCCCGAGGTCCTGCCAGCCCGGCTTCCCAACCTGCTGTTAAATGGGTCTTCTGGTATTGCCGTGGGCATGGCAACCAACGTCCCACCGCATAACCTGGTGGAACTTGTAAACGCACTCAATTACCTGATTGATCACTACGATGACATGGACGAGGTCAGTGTCGAAGATTTAATGCAATTCCTGCCAGGTCCTGACTTTCCTACCGGAGGCATTATCGTGGGCGATGAGGGTATCCGCCAGGCGTATAGCACCGGGCGAGGACGCATTGTGATGCGCGGTACTGCCACCATCGAAGAGGTTAGCGGTGGTCGTTATACCATCAAGATTACCGAGATTCCCTACCAACTCAACAAAACCACGCTGATTGAGCGCATTGCCGAACTCGTCCGTGAAGGCCGCCTGGATTCTATCTCCGATATGCGCGACGAATCCGATCGAAATGGCATGCGGATCGTGATCGAG
The DNA here is from genome assembly GCF_900184705.1 of Brevefilum fermentans. Classification (NCBI taxonomy): domain Bacteria; kingdom Bacillati; phylum Chloroflexota; class Anaerolineae; order Anaerolineales; family Anaerolineaceae; genus Candidatus Brevifilum; species Candidatus Brevifilum fermentans. The sequence continues at coordinate 2,223,621 of NZ_LT859958.1, forward strand.
CTGAAGAAAAACTCACAGCCCAAACGGGTGCTTAACCAACTTTACAAATACACACCCCTGCAATCGACCTTTGGCGCACAAATCCTGGCGCTGATCGATGGCGAACCCCGCTTACTAACCCTGAAACGCGCTTTGCAAGCCTACCTGGAACACCGTCAGGAAGTAATCACACGCCGCTCGGAATATGAACTTAATAAGGCAAAACACCGGGCGCACATCCTGGATGGCCTGTTGATTGCTCTGGCGAACCTTGATGATGTAATCCAAACCATTCGCGAATCTGAAGATGCCGATATAGCCAAAGAGCGCTTGATGACACGCTTCAACCTGTCGGAAATTCAATCTCAAGCGATTCTGGATATGCAATTACGCCGGCTTGCCGCCCTGGAACGTCAGAAAATCATGGATGAGCACAAGGAAGTCATGGACCTGATCGCCTACCTGGAGGACTTGCTGGCTAATCCCAAGAAGATCCTTGATATCATCAGCGCCGATTTGGATGAGATTGCAAAAAACTATGGCGATGAGCGCCGCACACTAATTGCGCCTGACGCCACCAGTGACCTTTCTGAAGAATCATTGGTCAAAAAGGAAGAGGTCTTCGTCAGCATCACTCAAAAAGGTTATGTCAAACGCGTGTCAGAGAACACCTACCGCTCCCAGGCGCGGGGCGGTCGGGGCGTCATCGGGCAATCCATGCGGGCTGAGGACGAAGTGAAGTTCTTCCTGCGTTGTCACACCCTGAGCACATTGCTGTTTTTCTCTGATAAAGGCAAGGTCTATTCTGAAAAAGTCTGGCAGCTCCCCGAAGAGAGCCGCACCGGGCGGGGAATCGCAATCAATAACATCATTAACATTGGCGCTAACGAAAAAATTACCGCTGTCGTGCCGGTGGTAAGTTTTGAAGCAGCAGCCTACTGCACCATGGCCACCCGGCAAGGTCGGGTCAAGCGTGTTGAATTATCTCAATTCCAGGCTGTGCGCCCCTCCGGTTTGATCGCCATCTCACTGGAAGAGGACGACCAGTTGGGCTGGGTCAACCTGACCAGCGGAAAAGACGAGCTGATCTTTGTCACCCGTGATGGGTCTGCATTACGCTATTCCGAAACTGAAATACGTGTAATGGGTCGAACCGCCAAGGGTGTGATCGGCATCCGCATGCGCCCCGGGGATGCCATGGCAGATCTGGAAGTGGTTGAGCCAGACGGCTATCTACTGGTCGTGACTGAAAAAGGCTTTGGCAAGCGCACGCCATTGAAAGAATACTCACCCAAAGGGCGCGGTACAATGGGGATTGCCACCATTAATAAAAACGCTCATAAAATTATTGGGAAAATCGCCGAAGCACGCGTCGTCAAAGAAAAAGACGATATCTCAATCATCTCCAGTCATGGGATCGTGATTCGCTTTGCAGTCGCAGATATTTCCATTCAGGGTCGAGCGACCCGTGGCGTCAAGGTCATGCAATTGGAAGAAGGTGACACGGTTGCCGCGCTGGCGCGTATTCCTGACTTGACCTCTAAAGAATAAACGAACACCCCGCACGCTTTAATCGGCTTGCGGAGTGTTTTCTTAATCATCAGCCGCGATTAATCATCTCGCATTATAATCTCGCCATTCAGCACATCGAATTTTCTGTCGTCCTGGGTCTCAACCGAAAGCCGTCCGTCTGACATGATCCCAATGATCCGCACCCTTTGCGGCTGTTCACCGGGTCGCTGAAATCTAACCCATTCATCCCGCCAGGATAAATATTGATTGCAAGCCGCAACAAACGCGTCTTCCGCCAGTATATTCCGATATTTCCGCAACCCATGCACAATCTGAGCAAGCAGAGACCAGCGGTCGACCGGCTCCCCCAGGGCAGATTGGATATCGATCGCCGGGTACCGTAATTCCTCTGCCGGTGGGACCGACCCAAAGGACACATTGACTCCGATGCCAATCACGGCTGCCTCCAGTTGATCAGCCAGCCAGCTCGATTCAACCAGCACACCACCCACCTTGGCACCAGACAGCAAAACATCGTTGGGCCATTTTAACGACCCCCTTAATCCCAGACCTTCCAGCGCATAAATCAACCCCAATCCGCCCAGGGCAGCCAGGCGCGCATAATATGCGACCTCGTCGGGCGAAAGCCTGAAAACCAGGCTGAACGCCAGGGCACAACCCGGCTCGGTAATCCAATGCCGTCCAGCCCGCCCCCTACCGGTGGTTTGTGCATCTGCCACAACCAGGGTCCAATCAGGCGCCCCTTGTTTAGCCCAATTTAAAGCCATGTCATTGGTGGATCCTACCATTGGGAAAAAGCGCCAGGCAGGGATATCCATCTGATCCAGATAACTTCCGACAGTATCAATCGAGGTCATAGGATGTTTTCTTAGAGCCATCACAACAATCACCAGGGCGCCAAAAGGCAACAAAATCGGCGTGCTGTGTTTGGTATAAAATAGTTTTTATCCTTTCAGAGCTTTTTTCAGCAATTCCGTCATCTTGGCAATATCGGCAGCGAGGATATCGGGTTGATATTCCGAGCGGGTCAGGTCTTCAACCTGGGTCTCGCCGCTCAGCACCAATGCCGTGGTCATTCCCCAACGTCCCAGCGCAATATCGGTATACAATCGGTCGCCAATCATGCAGTGTTCCTCAACTGCAAAACCGGTCTTTTGAACCAGGGCATCCACAATGGGACGGTTGGGTTTGCCGATGATCACATCCGGTCGCCTGCCGGTTGAGGTCGCCACCAGCTCGATCATCGAACCGACGTCCGGTTTAAACCCGTCTTCCGTGGGGCAGTTGATATCCGGATGGGTGGCAATATAGGGCTTTCCAGCAGTCACCAGGACACACAATTTCCACAACTTGTCGTAGGTCAGCGTGGTATCAAAGCCCAGCACAGCCACATCCGGATCGTTATCGGTCAGCTCGAAGCCATTTCGCTCAAATTCGGTCATTAAAGCCGGCGTCCCAACCACGTATAACGCGGCATCCGCAAAATGCTGATGTAAATAAATGGCGGTCGCTTCGCCAGAGGTGAAAATCTGTTCCTGGGGCACATCCAATCCCAAACGGGTGAATTTCTCAGTATATTCAACCCGCGAACGCGAGGAATTATTGGTCAAGAAATAATATGGGATTCCATTTTCATTTAATAAATCGAGCCAACTCTGTGCGCCTGGTAATAGTTGATTTCCCAGGTAAATGGTGCCATCCATATCCATTAAAAAGCAGCGGATATGGCGTAATTTTTCCATCGATTCCATTGGTCCGTATCCTCTTTAGCCATGACAAATTTTAACAACCATAATCATAGCCCGACTTGCCTTTTTTGGGGACAAATCATCCGGAATAAAGGTTAAAAGACCCTGCTGGCAATGACACTGGGGGACAAAACACGAAAATAACAATCAAACCAGGGGCTGAAACATGGAAACCTGTCTTCAAATCGGCTATAATAATTCAGCAAGCCCTTAAGAAGTCGATAAACCCTGAAAGGTAGAGAAATGAAACCCATTTCATTAACCGGCATCAAGCCCACCGGCAAACCCCATATCGGAAACTACCTGGGTATGTACCGCCCAGCACTTGACCTGATGAAAACTTATCAGGGCATTTACTTTGTTGCCGATTACCACGCCCTGACCATCATGCACGACCCGGAAACACTGCGGGAACTGGTTTACGAGGTGGCAGCAGGCTGGTTAGCTCTCGGGCTTGACCCGGATGAAGCTATCTTTTTCCGCCAATCCGATGTTCCCGAAATCCCCGAGTTAACCTGGGTCCTGTCTTGTTTCACCTCCAAAGGTTTGCTCAACCGCGCCCATGCTTACAAAGCTGCAGTGGATGAGAACCTCTCCCTGGGCAGGGATCCTGATGAGGGCGTCAACGCCGGTCTTTTCAACTATCCCGTCTTGATGGCTGCGGATATCCTCCTGTACGGTTCTGATGTGGTCCCGGTCGGACTGGATCAAAAACAGCACATCGAGATCACCCGTGACATTGCAGAAGCCTTCAACCGGACCTACGGACCGGTACTCAAGGTTCCAGAGGGCATCATCCAGGAGAATGTGATGAAAGTGCCCGGCATCGACGGTCAGAAAATGAGTAAGAGCTACAATAACACCATCCCGATCTTCGCACCTGAAAAAGAAGTCCGCAAGCAGGTGATGCGGATCGTCACAGACAGCAAGCGCCCCGAAGACCCCAAAGACCCGCACGACAGCACCCTGTTTACCCTGTTGAGTTTCTTTGCCAGCCCTGAACGCCTGGAGGAAATCCGCCAGCTCTATGTGCACGGCGGCGCTGCTTACGGTGATCTCAAGAAGGAATTAGCCAATTTGATCCTGGCGCATTTCGCTGACGCACGCCAGAGTTTTGCTGACCTGATGAACAATCGCGGCTATATTGACGATGTCCTGGCTCAGGGCGCTCAAAAAGCACGACGCATGGGACAACCTTACCTTGCTGCCGTCCGCAAGGCGACAGGAATCGATTAAAATTTGGGGACAAGAAATCAAGAAAAATTAACCGGCAGCCGGGTTTCCCCGCTGCCGGTTTTTTTAGTTTTTTCAGTGCACTCATCCACTGGGGTTTCGTAAACATTCTTCGCAATGATGAATACAACACCCTCTCCCAACAGGGAGAGCGGTGATCCGCGCCGGTTTATGGTAACATCCTGAAAGACTTGAAACCAACATTAACAAACTTTGGCGTCCAAGGATGTCTGAAAACGCCACTTCTATCAATAGCATTGACACGTTTCAATAGAAGATGGACGATCCTTTGGTAACCTTATCTTTTAACTTAACAGAAGCGATCTCGCAAACCGCACAACAATTGCCAGCATGTTGGAAAACCTTGCTATAATATCAAAGCAGGAGAATTTAACCACGCCCGGACCTCTGTCGATTGAGACCATCTCCAGAAATTCGGGTAAGGCTCTGGGCGCAACTTTGCGGTCAAACCGTGCATGATGTGGGTTTGAACAGACACAGGCATGAAAGGCAGGCACAATGAGGCAAACATGGAATCAAGGCGATATTTACGCCAACGACATTAATATTTTTTATTATCGCACGGGCGGAAATAAACCCCAGGTGGTGCTCAACCATGGCGCCATGGATGACGGCCTGTGTTGGACCCGGGTTGCAAAAGCATTGGAAAACGATTATGACGTACTGATGCTCGATGCCCGCGGTCACGGGCATTCAGATAACGGACAGGGAGATTATTCATCTCGCAGCCGGGCGGAGGATTTAGCCGCTGTGATCAGGGCTTTAGGGCTGGATCGGCCTGTTATAGGCGGGCATTCGATGGGAGCGGAAGCCGCATTAACCATGGCAGGGCTGTATCCTGAACTGACAAGGGGGGTCTTTCTTGAAGACCCGCCCATCTTTTTACCCGGTCAACCCATTTTCGGCGGTGACCTGGCTGGAAAGGGAAGGGACCCCTTCAAATATATGATGGTCTTCATGCGATTCATCCGAATGATGCCCCTTTCTGTCGGCGTTTCGATCGGGCGCCGGATATTTTCGAATTACCATGAAGACGAAATTCTGCCCTGGGTCAATTCAAAAAGAAGCCTCAGTAAAGATTTGCTCGCCAGCCTTTTTACCATCTTAGACTTAAACGGCGGCATCCCTATTGAACCTCTATCCAGAATTGACTCACCCATACTGCTGATCATGGGTGACCGGGAGGCTGGCGCAATCGTCTCTCAGGAGGTAGCCGAGGCGGTAAAAACTGCCGCCAGGGACGTTCGCCTTTGTCACCTCTCTGGCGCCAGCCATGACGTTCGCCGCACCCGGTTTGAAGGTTATATCCAAGCCCTGCGCAAGTTTTTATCCGAAATCTACACCTGAGCTGGAGTTCGTGTAATATATTAAGAATGTGTCAATTAAAATTCGTTTGATCATGATTTAGAAGTTTAAGGAGCTGATTATGCCCAACATCCAACAACTGATTGCTGAGATGACCTTAGAGGAAAAAGCCTCCCTGTGCTCGGGGTTGAACCTGTGGTACACAAAGCCTGTTGAACGCCTGGGGATTCCCTCGATCATGGTCACTGACGGACCTCACGGCTTGCGCAAACAGGTTGAAGTCAACGATATGGGCGGCCTGTCAGAGAGCTACCCGGCGACCTGCTTTCCAACCGCGTCAGCGCTGGCAGCGACCTGGGATCGCGAACTGGTGCAACAGGTGGGCATTGCCTTAGGCGAAGAATGCCGGCAGGAACGCGTACTTGTGCTCCTCGGTCCAGGAGCCAACATCAAGCGTTCTCCCCTGTGCGGGCGCAACTTTGAATATTTCTCTGAAGACCCCTTTCTTTCAGGTGAAATCGCGAAGAGCCATATTCTCGGTGTTCAAAGCCAGGGGGTCGGGACTTCGCTGAAGCACTTTGCAACCAACAACCAGGAATATCGACGCATGACCGTTGACGCGGTCATCGACACGCGTGCCCTGCACGAAATCTACCTGGCCGGGTTTGAAATTGCCGTTCGTGAAACGCAGCCCTGGACCATCATGGGCGCTTACAACCGGCTGAATGGGACTTATTGCTGCGAAAACCCGCTGCTCTTGAACGAAATCCTCAGAAAAAGATGGGGATTTCACGGCCTGGTCATGACCGATTGGGGCGCAATGAATGCGCGTGTAGCGGCGCTTGAATCTGGACTGGAACTGGAAATGCCCGGCCCGGCTGATGCCAATGATGCCCGTATTGTAGAAGCCGTTCGCAGCGGTGAGCTGGATATCGCCGTACTGGATCAGGCCGTAGAACGCATCCTGGAGATGGTATTTAAAGCCCAACCTGTCTTTGCTGAAGATGACCGCTTTGACCAGGATGCCCACCATGCCCTGGCTCGCCGGGTGGCTGCAGAAGGCTCGGTGTTGCTTAAGAATGCTGGGGAAATTCTTCCGCTGGAAAAAACAGCCCGGATTGCGCTGTTGGGGAGCTTTGCGAAACAGCCCCGCTACCAGGGTGCTGGCAGTTCGTTGATCAACCCTTTGCGGCTCGATAACCTGCATGATGAGATGGTCAAAATTGCTGGCTCTGAAAACATTGCATATGCGCCCGGATATCCAGGGCAGGGGTTGATCTTTGATGCGAATCTGCTGAATGAAGCGGTTCAATTGGCGCAAACTGCTGATATCGTTGTCGTCCACATCGGTTTGCCCGACTCCTTCGAAGTTGAAGGAATGGATCGAGGTCACCTCAAGCTGCCAGAAAGTCATAACCGGTTGGTGGAAGCGGTATGCGCTATTCACGATAAAGTTGTGGTCGTGCTCAGCAACGGCTCCCCGGTGGAAATGCCCTGGGTCGACCAGGTTGAAGCCATCCTGGAAGGCTACCTGGGCGGTCAGGCGGGGGGCGGCGGCTTGGCAGATGTTCTTTATGGTCTTGTCAACCCGAGCGGTAAATTAGCCGAGACCTTCCCCCTGCGGCTGGAAGATCATCCCTCTCATGCGTACTTCCCGGGCGGACCGAAAACCGTGGAATATCGCGAAAGCCTGTTTGTCGGTTACCGATTTTTCGAAACGGTTGACAAACCCGTCCTGTTCCCCTTCGGGCATGGTCTGAGCTATACCACCTTTGCCTACGAAGACCTGCGCCTCAGCCATTCAACCCTGACCGACCAGGAGACCCTGACCGTCCGCTTGACCGTGCGCAATACAGGCGCCAGGGCAGGCAAAGAGGTTGTCCAGGTTTACATCAACCCCGAATCGCCAACCGCCTTTCGCCCGAAAATGGAGTTGAAGGGCTTTGAAAAGGTTGCACTGCAACCCGGGGAAGCCAGGGAAGTGAACATCACCCTCGGTCGTCGCGCCTTTGCTCACTTCAGCACCGCCCTCAACGATTGGCAGGTTGAACCTGGAAACTACCGCATCCTGGTGGGCTCCTCTTCACGCGAGATCCATTTGGAAGGCACAGTTCAGTTAACGGCCACACAAACGCCAGCTCCGATCCCGGAACGTGATCGTGTACCCGCATATGTCAACTTCCCTTCTGATGCACGCATTGCCCGGGCTGATTTTGAAGCGCTGCTGGGACGCCCCACACCCAACAACACCATCAGTGAACGTGAGCCAGCCACAATCAATACCCCCCTGGCGGATTTACAACACTCCTTTGTCGCCAGGCAATTGAAGAAAGTCGTTCAAAAAGAAATCGAAGCCATGTCTGAGGACAATCCCGATAGCCCCAACACGCTGATGATCACTGCCATGATGTTGGATGCCCCCTTGCGCACAATTTTGATGTTTGGCGGCGATAAGCTGAATCAAACGATGATGGATGGTTTGATATTGATGATCAACCGCCGTTTCATCAAAGGTTTGATTAAACTGGTTCAAGGACAAAAACAACTTAAATCCTGATGGGATTGTTTTTAAAAAGTTAACCAAATCCGGTAAATGTGCCGACAAGGAAGGATTTCTTCGCTGGTTAAAGTGTTTACGCCAGCGTTAATCGATTGCAATGTTATAATTCCTGTCTAAACCGGTGGATCTGTAAAAAAATTATGAAATTATCGGTATTAATGCCCCTCTACAATGAACGCCGCACGCTCAGAGAGATTGTTCAGCGTGTTTTAGAGCAGCAGGTCCCCGGTGTCGATCAATTAGAATTGATCATCGTTGACGATGGTTCCACAGACGGCTCTGCAGATATCCTCCGCCAGCTCCAGGAACAACACCCGGAGATCATTCGCTCCATCTTTCTTGACGAAAATCAGGGTAAGGGTAATGCCATCCGCCTGGCTATCCAGGCAGCCAGCGGAGATATCGCCATCATCCAGGATGCAGACCTGGAATACAGCCCGTCGGATTACGGCGTTGTCCTATCCCCGATCATCAGCGGTGTAGCCGACGTGGTTTATGGGTCTCGCTTTGCCGATCGTGAACAGCGCCGTGTGCTCTACTTCCGCCACACCCTGGTCAACTGGCTCCTGACCTTCATGAGCAATTTTTTCACCAACCTGAACCTGACCGATGTCGAAACCTGTTACAAAGCCTTTCGGGTTGAGGTTGCCAAGACCATTCCCATCCGCTCTAAACGCTTTGGGATTGAACCTGAGATTACTGCCAAATTTGCTAAGCGCAAACTACGCATTTATGAAGTCCCGATCAGCTACCATGGTCGCACTTATGCCGAGGGGAAGAAGATTACCTGGAAGGATGGGCTACAAACCTTTTTCGTGATCATTAAATTTTGGTTAATCGATGATATGTTCCAGGGCAATTATGGACAGAAAGACCTGATTGACATGGAAGCTGCTCCCAAGTACACCGAATGGACGCTCGAACGCACCCGCCGATACATGGGAGACCTGCTGCTGGAAATTGGCTCCGGCATCGGCAACAATGTACGCATCCTGATGCAGTATACCGATGTGATTGCCACGGAAATCGACCCGACCTATCTGCAGGTATTGCGCAATGCCTACTTCAACACGCCCGGCGTTGAGGTTGTTGCCTGGGACGCCACCCAACCCGCGCCCCCTGACCTTCCGGAACCCGATACGATCCTGTGTTCAAATGTGATCGAACACATCCAGGATGACCACAGCGTGGTTGTTAACGCCGATAAAATTCTCGCACCGGGAGGAAGGATGATCTTCATCGTGCCGCGCGGCGAAAAGCTCTATTCCTCCCTTGATGAAGCCATCGGTCATTTTAGGCGCTACGATGCAGAGCGCTTGCGGTCGTTATTCACAAACCTGGGATATGAGATCGAAGAATTATTCACCCTCAACAAAGTTGGCGTGCTCGGCTGGTGGTATCGCGGTAAGATCGCCAAACAGCAAGCCATCGGTCGCTTTGGGTTGAAGGTCTTCAATGTGCTGGTGCCAATCTTCAAGCTGATCGACCCCATTTTGCCCTGGAAGGGGTTGTCGCTGGTGATTGTCGCCCGCAAGCCGACTAATTAATTTTGTTGTCTATGCTCACCGGGGTATTGCGCTTGAGGCGTAGCACTCGCTGTATTCGTGAATGGTGAATGGGCGCAGGTCACGCTCATTGAAAAAGTCGCCGCACGTGACGTCTGTTTTCAGCCTCCAAAGAAAAACATCTTATCCACTCCTTACGCTGGCCAGATCTTACGCCCGCCGCCAGGGGGTGTGATCGCGTCAATTAACGCCATCTCCTCGGCTGTCAGCGGGGGCAGCAGCGCGGCTTTGATGTTCTCCTCCAGTTGAGAAACTCGCTTGGCGCCCGGGATGGCAACGGTCACTGCCGGGTTCGCCATCACAAACTGGAGAGCCAGCTGGGACAGGGTACGCCCATTGGTGAGTTCTTTAAGCTTTTCAACCTTTTCCAAATCCTCCAGGAAGACGCGGTACTCATCCTGATTCCCAGTCCAGCGCTGGCGAAAATCCCCTTCTCCGAAGGTGGATTCTGGGGTGAACTTGCCGGTCAGGATCCCCATCGCCAGTGGACCGCGCACCAGCACGCCCAGGTTCTTTTCGAGTGTATAGGGAAAAATCTCCGCTTCAGCCGTACGGTTGAGAATCGAATAATCGATCTGCAGCGTGCTGGCCAGGTTGTCGGCATTAAATGCCTGTAGATACTCGAAATCGCTGGTGCTGAGCCCGTAGGCCCGCACTTTTCCCTGAGCCTGCAATTTCTGAAAACCCTCGATGTACGCTTCCATGTTGGGTTCCCGAAAATCAATGTGATACTGGATCAGATCCACATAATCGGTATTCAAACGCCTCAGGTTGGATTCCACCCCGGCGATCACCTTGTCCGCTGTGTCGTAGACGCTGACCCGTGCCTGGTGGTCAAACCCCACCCAGCCGATCTTGGTCGCCACAACAAACTGGTCCCGCCGTCCTTTCATCGCCTGCCCCAGGAGCTCTTCGCTGTGCCCCAGGCCGTACACGTCGGCTGTGTCAAAGAAGTTAATCCCCATATCCAGCGCGGCTGAGATCAAATCCAGCGATTCGCGGTCATCCACCGCGCCCCACTCATCGCCGCCCACTGCCCACAAGCCCAGGCTGAGCTTGGTAACCTCAATCCCACTTTTGCCTAAGACGCGTTTTTCTATGTCTGCCATCATTCCTCCGATTCGTGTTTGATCTTTATTCTTAGTATATTCGATAACCAAAAACCACAAAAATTGTTAAACCCTTCATATTGGTTTGATTATGAGATGATGGGTACACATCAACCCAAATCGAGCATTAAGAAGGACGATTGTTTCCATCTGAAAGCACGGAATGTCGGACCCAATACCGTGGGAGGCGGTTTCTGTGTCGCAGTAAGATTAGAGCTCCTGCATTGAAAGCGAATCTTTGATCGAGAGGATATGACCTCAACTGCGCAAGACGGCGCCCAATTCCTGATCCAGCAGGGAGATGATGCGCTGGCGCAGTTTACCCACGTCCCGATCAGTGAGGGTGCGGTCGGGAGCTGTATAGGTCAGGTTGAAGGCCAGGCTCTTTTTGCCCTCGCCGATTTGCTTTCCGCGATAGATATCGAATAATTGCACCCGGGTCAGGTATTCACCGCCACCTTTGCGCAGTACAGTCTCCACCTCGGCAGCTGTCACGGCTTCATCGACGACCACTGCCATGTCTTCCAGGACGGGCGGGTAAGCTGGGATCGGCTCAACATCAAATAAGCTCCGGGACGCAGCCAGCAATAGGTCCAGGTCAATTTCTGCCAAATAAACGGGCGGATCACCCAGCTCGGTGTTGACCTTCACCAACGGGTGCAGTTCACCCATCACTCCCAGCACTTTGCCAGCGTGTACGATTTCAGCAGTCTTTCCCGGGTGCATGCTGGGGTGCTCAGCGCGCCTGTATTCGATCTCATGAACGTGCAAACCTGCCAGCATCCCTTCAACAATGCCCTTCAGGTCATAAAAATCCATCCAGGCGGGTTCACCATCTGCCCAGTAAGGCAGGTCCCGCAACCCCATTATCCCGATGGAGAGCATCTGCTTTTCATGCGGCAATACCTGCCCATCCACCGGCAGGAATACCGGTCCGATTTCAAAGAACGCCAGGCGCTGATCGAGATGGCGATTGTATTCCAGCGCTTCCAGCATGGTCGCCAGGATGTTGCGACGCATCACCCGCCGTTCGACGCTGATCGGGTTCTTAATCTCGATATAGTCCTCAGTCGGCACATCATAACCCGAGGGGAAACAGCGCGCTTCTCGCTCAGGAGAGGTCATGCGGTAAGCCACCAGCTCCAGCAAGCCCAGGTTAACCAGCAGGTCGCGCAGCGTCTCCTGCAACATCAATCCCGGGTCAACCATCTGCGGGGGCAGGGGTTGATCCAGCCGTCGCGCGGGGATTCGGTCATAACCGTAGATGCGGCTGATCTCTTCCAGCAGGTCTGCCCTGCCGATCAGTCCCTCGCCAATATCCAAGCGGTGCGGCGGTGTATGCGCTGTGATCCTGTCGCCATCGACCTCACACACGAACGCCAGCCGCGTGAGGATCTCTGCCATCTCCTGCGCGCTGATCTCGGTTCCCAGGCTCTGATTAACCCACTCTGCTGAGAGGGTGATCACCGGGTCCTCAGGCGGGTTGGGATAGTGATCCACCAGCCCCTGAGCCACCTGACCGCCTCCCCATTCCAGCATGCGTTTCAGTGTCATTCTTACGGCAAGTTCAGCCAGGGCAGGATGCACGCCGCGACTGAAACGGTAAGCGGCTTCTGAGTTAATTTTAAGTTTGCTGACGGTTTTGCGGACGTTGATAAAATTCCACGAGGCGCCCTCCAGCAGCACATTGACGGTATCGGGATTGACTTCACTTTCCATGCCGCCCATCACTCCGGCCAGAGACAGGGGCCCGGCGGTATCGCTGACTAGTTCCATTTCGGGGTCCAGGGTGTGCGCCACTCCATCCAGTGTCGTTAGAGCTTCGCCAGGGTGTGCCGTTCGGGTAATGATTGTCGGAACGCCGCCAGCGGCGCGTTTGACAAGAACATCGTAGTCGAAGGCGTGCAGCGGCTCACCCAATTCCAACATCACATAATTGGTCGCATCGACAATGCAATTGATTGGACGCATCCCCGCCAGGTTCAGGCGTCGGCGCACCCAGTAGGGGCTGGGCTTGATGGTGACGCCTTCAATTAAACCCAAGACGAAGCGCGGGTTGAGCTCAGAGTCTTTGATCTCAACCGCAGCGCGGCCTTTTATCGGTGGACCGCTCATCTCAACGCTCGCATCCGGTTCCCTGAGCGGTTTTGCCAGTGCTGCGGCGATCTCGCGTGCCATGCCCCATACGCTGGCGTCGCGCATCATGTTCGGCAGGATATCCACGTCAATGACCGCATCGCCCATGTAATCCACCAGGGGCATGCCGGTCGGCGCATCGCCATCCAGGATGATCACACCTTCATGTTCATCCGAGATTCCCAGCTCCTTTTCAGAGCAGATCATCGACGAGGATTCAACGCCGCGGATTTTCATTTTTTTTAGAGTCATCAGCTTTCGTCCAGGCTGGTGCCCATCATAAAGTATCGCGCCCTCCCGGGCATAAGCGACCTTTAAGGGCTGCGCAAGCGGACCCGCGCCCTTGTATTCAAACAGGTTTGGCGCACCGGTCAGCACGATGAATTCCTCACTGCCGTCGCTCACCCGGCACAGCACCAGGCGGTCCGCGTTGGGATGCGGCATGACCTCATCGACCTGCGCCACCACAAATTTGTCCGCCGGCCAGCTCAGACCGGTGTACTTAAATTCGTGCTTTTCGCCAGGTGGCATCGGCAAGCCCACCCGTCGAATCTCTTCAACCTCTAACCCGACCATTGTCATCGCCTTCGCCAGGGTTTCAAGGTCAAGTTCGTCAAGTTCTACATATTCTGCTAACCAAGATAAGGGTAATTTCATAGGTCCTCATTCGTTTCATGTTTGTAAATTCTTAACCATTGATAATGTTTACTATTGAGCATCAAGCAGTGGGAATCAGGTATCAGGAAACAGGAACCAGGATAATATCTCAAATCTCATAGATATCTTCACCATCGATTGTTTCCTTAATGCCGTGGATCGTTTTTTGTTTACGTAGATGCGTAACATAGCCATTGATCATCTTTCCCAATTCGGATAATACGCTAAGATATTTTATATAGGTTGAATCGTTGATATAACCCAAGCGATGGGCAAGAACCAAGTGGGTTTCTACTTCTGCCATAGAGCCCCGAGCGATGTAACAAAAATGGATTGTCTCCTGGAAATTAAAACGACCGTATCCCTCAGCGATGTTTGCTGGGATACTTTGGACAGATCTCCGAAGTTGAGATGCCAAAGCCCATTTTTCTTCGTCCGGGAATAAGGGGATTAAGTTTTGGCAAACGTCCACAGCATAATCAACTGTTTTTTTCCAGATAAGCAAATTTTCCAATCCCTTTTCTTTCTCACCCATTATTTCCTCTCACCATAACCTAAATCCTGATTCCTGATTCCTAATTCCTGATTCCTAATTCCCGATTCCTAATTCCCGATTCCTAATTCCTGATTCCTTTCTCAAAACTGCTTCAAAAATCGCACGTCATTATTGCGGAAATGACGGATGTCATCGATGCGGTAACGCATCAAGGTGCTGCGGTCGACGCCCATTCCGGCGGCAAACCCCGAATAGATCGTCGGGTCGTACCCACCATATTCCAGAACCAGCGGGTGCACCATCCCGCACCCGAGGATCTCTAACCAGCCGGTCTCTTTACACACCGGGCAGCCTTCACCATTGCACACAAAGCAGCCCACGTCTAACTCTGCGCTGGGTTCGGTGAAGGGAAAGTGCGACGGTCGCAGGCGTGTGCGCGCATCCTCGCCAAACAGGCGTCGGGCAAAATCGTCCAGGGTGCCCTTCATCTCCGCGAAGCTGACCTGCTTGCCCACCACCAGCACCTCAACCTGGACAAACTCAATCTCGCTGCGCGCCGAGAGCTGCTCGTAACGCATCGTCGCACCGGGCAAGATGACCCGTATTGGCTCTGGCGCCCGCGCCCGCATCACACGGATTTGCCCGGGAGAGGTATGCGTGCGCAGCAATACGCCGTCCTTCGTGGTGTAGAACGTATCCCACATGTCCCTGGCGGGGTGATAGGGCGGCATGTTCAGGTATGTGAAGTTGAAATCATCTGTCTCCACTTCGGGTGAGGGATACACCTGGAAGCCCATATCACCAAAAATCTGCGTGATTTGCCGCAGCACCTGGGTCAGGGGATGGAGCCGACCACGGGTCACCGGGCGGCCGGGCAGGGTGATATCCAGTTTCTCAACCTCCAGTGATTGTTTGAGGGCAACCGCCTCCAGCGTCTGGCGTTTCTCCTCCAGGGCTGCTTCCAACGCCTGGCGCACCTCGTTAGCTGCCTTGCCCATCAGGGGACGCAGCTCCTTATCGATACTCCCCATGCTGCTGAACACAGCCATCACCGCAGAACTACGCCCCAGGTGCGTCACCCGCCAGGCTTCCAGGGCATCCAGGTCAACCACCCCTGATAGGGCGTCCAGCGCAACAGACTGGATCTGCGCCAGTTTTTCTAATTCTGTCTGTTTCGATGTCATCAATCCTTCCTCCTTAATCCTGCCACTTCTGGCAGGAGAGCAAACCCATTAAACAAAAAGCCCGTCCAAAAGGACGGATTGACCGCGGTACCACCTTTTTTGGCATTGCAGGGTCGCTGCAAAGCCCGCTCACCACCAATGGCATCCGATGCCATTGGCATCCCCGGTTAACGGTAGGGTTACCGGCCCAAACTACCAGCAAAGAATTGCCTTCACCCGGGCAGCTCAAGAGTGAACTTCAATTGGGTTCAGCAGGGTGTGGGTCTCAGTCTCAGCCCGCACCGCCCTGTCAGCCTCTGCCAGCCTACTTTCCTCTGTCATTGCTGTTTGTTATTGGTCTCTTGTTTATTATCCACAACTTTGGGTCGCTGTCAAGTGAATTGTGAAGGGCGAAGGGTGATCCGCTCACAACCCGCGGGGACGATGATGGTGAGTGGTGAATGGTAGGCGGGAGAGCCAGAAATCAGGGGGTCCGATTTGAAGGGTCATGTGACGCGCGGCGAGTAGGGGCGACGCTGGTTATCATCGCCCCTACCAGAAAAATTGACCTGATTAATTTCTCGTCGAATCCATTTCACCCGACGAGCTTCTCAGCCACATCCTTCAGGGCTAAAGCCTTAAAATCCGCCACAGACAGGGCGCCCAGTCGCTCGCCACTGCGACGGCGGACATCCACCTGGTTGTTTTCCATTTCACGGTCACCGATCACCAGCATGAAGGGCACTTTTTGTTTTTCAGCATCCCTGATTTTGGCGTTCATACGATCGCTGCGCTGATCCAATTTTACACGCAAGCCTGCCGTTTTAAGGTCTGCCGTGACTGCGCGGGCAAAGTCGACGTGGCGATCAGCAATTGGGATGATCACCGCCTGCACCGGCGCCAGCCAGAGCGGAAAGGCGCCGGCATAATGCTCGATCAAAATGCCGAAAAACCGCTCCATGCTGCCCATCAAAGCCCGGTGCACCATATACGGTTGATGAGGTTGCCCGTCTTCTTCAATATAGGTCATATCAAAGCGTTCCGGGTTATTGAAGTCAAACTGGATCGTCGAGAGCTGCCATTCACGCCCCAGCGCATCCTTGATCTTCAAATCGATCTTCGGACCGTAAAACGCACCTCCGCCTTTATCAACCTCATAGGGCAGTTCTGCCCGCTTCAGTGAGGCTTCCAGGGCTGCTTCGGCAGCCTGCCAGCGTTCGGGGTCGCCAACAGCCTTCTCCGGTCGCGTGCTCAAATAGGCGCTGATTTCGTTGAATCCGAAGGAGCGCAGAAAGTTCAGACTGAAGGAGAGCACGAAGTCGATCTCCTCTGGCATCTGCCCCGGTGTGCAAAAATGGTGGGCGTCATCCTGTGTGAAACCGCGTACCCGCATCAACCCATGCAACACCCCACTGCGCTCGTAGCGGTAGACCGTGCCCATTTCAGCATATCGCAAGGGCAGGTCGCGATAAGAACGGATATCGGATTTATAGATCTCGATATGGAAAGGGCAGTTCATCGGCTTGAGGTAATACTGTTGATTTTCAATCTCAATCGGCGAGTACATGTTCTCCGCATAGAAATCCAGGTGTCCGCTCGTCTTCCACAGGTCGGCTTTCCCGATATGCGGCGTGTAGACCAGATCATACCCGTTTTTCAGGTGCTCATCCTCCCAGAAGCGTTCTGACAGGTGACGAATCATGGCGCCCTTGGGATGCCATAATACCAGGCCCGAACCGACCGCATCACTGATGCTGTACAGGTCTAATTCCCGACCCAACTTGCGGTGATCGCGTTTTTTAGCTTCTTCTAAAAATTGCAGATATTGCTTGAGGTCCTGGGGCGAGAGCCACGCCGTTCCATAGATGCGCTGCAGCATGGGGTTATGCTCATCACCGCGCCAGTACGCGCCAGCCACACTCATCAATTTGATGGCTTTGGGGTTGATCTGACCCGTGGTCTCAAGGTGCGGTCCACGGCACAGGTCCACAAAGGTATCGCTCTTGTAAATGCTGATCACCGGTTTTTCATCAACCGGGTTGCCATGCTCATCCACCCCGCCTTCCTCAAGTCCGTCGATCAACTCCAGTTTATAGGGCTGATCTTTAAAGATTTCGCGGGCCTGGTCTGCTGAGACTTCCTCGTAGATGAAGGGTTCGTTGGCTTTGATGATTTCCCGCATGCGGGCTTCGATCTCTTCCAGGTCTTCCGGGGTCAACGGGCGCGGAAGGTCAAAGTCGTAGTAAAAGCCGTCCTCCACGGGTGGGCCAATTGCGACCTTGCCTTCCGGAAACTTCTCCAACACCGCCTGCGCCATCACATGCGCGGCGGAGTGCCGTAGCCGATAAAGCCTGGATTCTTCATATTTTTCAACCATCTTAATCCTCCTCCAGAAGATCATCTACCACCTGAGCGAAATTCGCACAGGGTTGTCAAACCATACTTAAACAAAAAAGCCCTCGCCCACTGGGGCGAGAGCAATCTCACGCGGTTCCACCCAGATTCGTCCGCGAGCTGCGCTCGGCGGACATCTCTTTGAGCCGTTAACGGGGCTATCCGTTCGCCTTATTCTGCCCGGGGCATTTCAGGTTCAAGCTCACGGGGGGTTTTGGCCGGTTCACGCCAGAGAAAACTTTCAGCCGCTGGTCTTCTCTCTCTGGTGGCGAGTGTGCCGGTTACTCGTCCCGGTCTACGCTGTGTATTTGAATAACAATATACTCCAACTCTTCCACTTAAGCAAGCGAATAGAGAGCCTGCGGTGATCATCAGTTCGGTAGATGAGGCTGTCATTTGAGAACGTCCTTCGACTGATATTTTGTCTATTTTCAAGGCGTTCTCTCCTGTTGTCTCGTGATATGAGGCAATATGATGCCGTATCCTTGGTTCAAATTTTATTGAGTTCGTTAATCGCTTATGATATACTAAATCATGTTTCCTTTCTTAATCTCTATTTTTTATCGTTTCCGGATGCGGAAAATATTAATCAAAATTTAAGCAACCTATTAATTAAACAGACAGGCAGGTCTCTATGGATGTGAAGTCTTTATCAGCCACTGAAGTCGTCAAGCCGAAACGGCGCTGGTATACCGTGCTGGCGTTATCATCAGCTGCACTGGTTGATTCAATGGAAAGCTTCGGTTACGAAATTCTGTGGCCCTATATGTATCGTTCATTGGGGGTGGCGATGAGTATGTTGGCGCCTATCCTGAGTGTTGGTAAGTTTATTGGCACCATTACCACCCCGATTTGGGGCGTACTGGCGGATCGTTACTCGCGAAAAGTGATGTTGATCGTGATGACCGGCATCTGGGGGCTGTGGACCGGGGTCATCGGGTTTGTGCAATCATTCTGGCAGTTGATGGTTGTGCGCGTATTGGCATCTTTGGGTTTGGCTGTTTTGTATCCGGTCGCATTTTCAATGATTAGTGACCTTTTTACCAGTGATAACCGGGGAAAAGCGATTGGAGTCATGACAGCGTTTGGCTTTAGCGGCAGTATGATTTCCACCGTCGTTCTCTCCACCCTTGCAACGACGGACCCAGAAGCCTGGCGTTATGGCTTCATTATTATGGGTTTGTCGAGCTTCATCACCGGCTTGATGTTATTGTTTGTCATTGAGCCGCCAAGGGGCAGCATGGAACCAGAACTGGCGGATGTGGTGGATAAGGAGACGGCACTTAAGTTTGACATAAAAAAAGTGCCAGTGCTCCTTAAAATCCCCAGTTACTGGATCTTGTTGGTGAATGATA
Source organism: Brevefilum fermentans (assembly GCF_900184705.1). Classification (NCBI taxonomy): domain Bacteria; kingdom Bacillati; phylum Chloroflexota; class Anaerolineae; order Anaerolineales; family Anaerolineaceae; genus Candidatus Brevifilum; species Candidatus Brevifilum fermentans. Next base: position 2,242,875 of record NZ_LT859958.1, read on the forward strand.
TTACGGATTGGATTGGTTTCTCAACGCTCACCGCCTGGGCGTTCACCTGGTTAGATTTGCTTGATCTTGGCACGGGCGGCATGCCCATGGTGATGCTGCTGATCTTTTGCGGTGTGATTCTCGGTCATATTGGTTTTGGCTGGTTCGGGGACTATTTAGACAAACGTTACCCTCGCCTGGGACGGATCACCCTGGGGCAGATCGGTCAGGTGCTCAGCGTTCTATCGATTATTGGGTTTCTTTATTTGGGCGCTGCCAATATCACTTACCTGTTGATCACCGGGCTTCTCTTTGGGTTATCCTTTTCAATGAAGTCAACGGGGGCTCGCGCGCCTTTATTACAGAACATCTTGCTACCTGAGTTGCGCGCATCCGGGAGGTCTTTCATTGAAATGGTATCCGGATTGGTGCTGACCGGATCCCTGACTTTTTCAGGCTGGCTTTTGAACCGGGTCGGAGAGGATCTGCAATTGATGATGTTATTGATGGTGCCAACGACGACATTTGCTGCAACGTTGGTCTGGTCACTTTTGTTCCGTTTTTATCCCGCAGACCGGATGCATTATAAGGCGATCCTGATGAACCAACGTCAAGAAATCCTTGATGATAAAGAAATATAAAAGTTGGTGTCTTATTTCACGCAGAGAAGCGAAATTACACAACCTCAAGGTAGTCGATCCCAGGTAAGGCTGCAAAAGCCGCATGCGGCTCAGTCTGGTACCAAAAAGCGACAGAAGCAATATCATCTGACCTTTGCAGGTAACGCATGGGTTTCACCACACGCCAGCCTAAATCCTGAATGGTGATCCGCAGGTCGGTTTTAAAGCGGATGGGGTCCATGATATGCCAGCGGTAGAGGCCAAACCTCGCTTGGCTTAATTTCAATCCATCGGGAAGGAGCACTTGGGGCATACCAAGAAAGGGGGTACTGAAGCGACCGTACTTTCTTTCATTTCCTTCACCTTCATAAAAACACCAGGCTCCGCCGAAATAATCCTCTGTCCCTGTACCGCAGATCGTGGGAAAGGCTTTGTCGCCGTCCAGGAAGACTTTGACCTCACCTTCCCCCCACCATCCGGATTGGATGGCTCCCCAGGCTAAGTAAGTGCCCACATAATGTCCCTGTCCCTTCACATTGTCGATGATGGTGAAGTCTTCTCCCCTGGGGAGTGGGTTTGCTCGGCGCCAAGCTGCATGCAGTGTAGCATGGTCGTCTGGAATTTGTGTTAATGTATAGTTGATCTGGTAAAAGAAGCTGTCAACTTTTTTATATCCAATATTCTCAAGCGTAACCCGGGCATTGCGATGGAAAGGCATCGGCCAGTAGGCGTTGAAACCGCCATTGGGGTTGACGACCACCGGCAATGAGTTGACCCGGCAGGGCACAGTCCATCCACAGCAGAAGAAATCTCCTAATGGGACTTCAATGGACGGCTCTTGTTCATCATCCCAATAAAAGCGCAAGATTAAAGAGCGCCAGTGTATTGAAGGGGTGGTGCACCAAATGTGTTGAATGCATCCAGGAGATGGGATCTCAGCTAATGTTGAAATTTCGCCGGGTTGAAGGGCGATAAAGGGTGATACTTTCCAACCCTGCCCCAGGTCGGCGGCTGCTCGTTCCCACTCCAACCCTGTGGTGGACATCCCACCTTCGCCTTTGGCGCCCGTCCTGTTTTCGGGACTGATGGAACGGGTTTCAGCCTGGGAAAGCCGTGATAAATTACCAAGAGTTAACCCAAAATCAAACATCGACATATCCGGCTCCTTTTCGCATATTGGGTTGTAGTGCCTCATTAATGTGCTGCTATGAACGGTTCGTATGAGGCAATTTTACCTTAGAATGACAGCTGCATCAGGGCAGCTTAAGAGCCTTGATGTGTGCCTGTAACCTTGCTTGATTTTATTCCACCACAATCAGAAATTGAGACAAGGTGTTTTTATGTGTGGAGAAGGGTAACGAACTGATGTGCCCGCTCTCCATTAATGCCACTCTGGAAGGCCTTCGGCGAAGTTTCCAGAGGAATTTGGTCATTCCCAAAAACTTCTCCGATTGCTTGGATCCATCGAAACACTTGATAAATACTCAAAGTACATATCTTCGTTAATGAGAAATTAATAATGTTATCATGGGCATAGTATCCAGTCTTTCACCAAAATTTTCTCTTTTCGCTCACACGTTTACACCCACCTCTGATCTTTCGTCAAAAGGAAAAACACAATGATCGAACTTCCTGACACAAGCCATCGCCAGGCATATTAACGAAACTCTCATCGGGAAAAGGGTCACATCGGTCTTAGCGGCTTCTTCTCCCCACAAATTCGCCTGTTACCACAACGACCCGGCTGGGTAGGCGCGGTACAGAAAAGAATCTGTTCGGTCAACCCGTCAGGCGTGCGGCTAATCGAGGCTTGCCCTGTCCCAATTGCAGCGTACCCATTCAAAAAGATTCCTTCCTGGGAGGCAGCATCATCACCTGCAGCCACTACCATCCACTTGACATTTCACCATAAAAATTCAGCACTCTTTTGGAAAACAAAAAAGCACCCGTACCCAACAGGTGCTTGATGGGTGATATAGGACTCGAACCTACGACCTTCGCGATGTCAACGCGACGCTCTAACCAACTGAGCTAACCACCCGAAAGTGTTAGCATTATACAGTCTGCCATCGATAAAATCAAGGGGAAACTATAAAACTCATCAACGTCCACTCGATCTTCATGGCTGGTCAATATCCCTTAAAGCATCGACAGCAATTTTCAACATCAAAACAGCAATGAGCATCGCCCAAAACACGATCCGCCAATTATCCTTTGCTTCAGACATTCCTCTTCTGTTGCACTTCAGTCCCGCTGTCAATGAAATCCCTATGCGAAACCCGATATGGGGTGAACGCGCGTTCGACATCACCCTGTTGATCAGATTTTAAACCATCAGCAACGCCCGTCCGCGCGCACAGGCAGCGAGGAACACCTTGTCCAACATCAAAAAACGCGAAAAAACCCTGATGATTTTTACTGGATAAGCCGTGAAAAGCCGAGATTCTATCAAAATTATGCTATCATTGTGACCAAAGGAGATACTGTACCATGCGTCCAGATTGGGATTCTTATTTCATGAAAATTGCTTATTCAGTATCCGAGCGCAGCACCTGTGACCGCGCCTTTGTGGGCTGTGTGCTGGTTCGTGATAAACGCATCCTGACCACCGGGTTTAACGGGTCGCCTGCCGGGCAAGCCCATTGTGACGAAGTGGGGCACCTGCTGGTGGAGGGACACTGTGTCCGCACCATTCATGCAGAGACCAATGCCATCATCCAGGCTGCCCTGCATGGCGTTTCCACCAAGGGTTGTTGGTGTTATGTGACGCATTTTCCCTGCCTTAATTGCACCAAGGCGCTGATCAACGCCGGAATCGCTCGCCTGATCTACCATGTGGCCTACCGTGTGGATGAACATGCAACAGAATTCTTACGCCTGGCTGAGATTGAGGTCTGTCAGTTAGATTTCACGCCCAATAACTTCGCTTAAAAACCCCAACGGCTCCCCGCGATGCTGATCATCATGGAAACATCGACCTTTGACGGGGAGCTGATAATCATCCGCTCACACCGGTTTTATGCCTTTTAAGGTCTGTCAAGTTTGCATAACTGGCAGAGTTGACGATAAATTTCGTTGTCTTTCGTCGCAATGATATTTCCCCAGCCCTGGGAATCAACCCGTTCGCAGGGGTAAGTGGAAAAACGCCGCCAGCGATGTGGCCCGCCGTATGACTTCACCGGGTACCACTCGGAGATGATGAGCCGGTATGCCCTGTCAACCAGGAAGTCAGCCAGTTGGTGAAAGCTGTAACCCAGGGGGAGTGTTTTTGCATCCTCAAACTCACACACAATGACCTTGGGGTGGGAAGATTGCGCCCATGGAAAACCTTTCAAGACCATCAGGTCAAACCCTTCGGTGTCAATTTTTAAAAAATCGACCGGCTTTGCTGAAAAGCCGTACTCCTCCAGCGCGTCGGTCAAAGTGGTCACGCTGACCTTTTCTGAAGCATGATGGCTCTCAAGGAAAGCCGAAAGCCCGCTGACACCACTTGACTCGGAGCTGACGAACAGGGTGACTTCCGGTTGTGCCCGGTCCGAGCAGGCTCGAGGATCAATAATGACGTTATTCCATGTAGAAAATGAATCTTCCAGCACGGCACGGTTGTTGGAGTCGGGTTCAAAGGCAAGCACCTGCCAGCCCAGTTCTGCAAACGGCGCCAAGCTCGAACCGTGATGCGCGCCGACATCGATCATCAACCCTGGATGTGAGCTGTTTTTAATTAAATCGTAAACGATTTTTGTTTCATCAGGGCGAAAGGAGCGGTCTAATTTTAACCTGAGGGTCGATATGATGCCTGGAATACCCTTCGTTTTGAGAATGGTTTGAGCCGTTTTCAGCTTTTTCATCAGCGCCATCATTTCACTCCTGCGATAAATTATCGAATTAATTAAGGTTTTCACATTTTACAAACAATTCGGTTTGACCGGGAACTCATTGTTTTATTTCAGCTGCGATTATACCTTGAAATTCCGACATCACCTCTCGAGCATAAACCAACGCATGCGTCATCTTGACCTTTCACCCCAAATCGGATAGACTCATAAATCGCACTTTGTGGCAATACAAGCTGGAAATATCTTGCCTTTAGGCTCATGCTTTGGTATAATCCTGCAGTCATTTGACGCGTCGTTCTTTAAAAAGTAGGGCCTGCCGATGTAGCTCAATGGTAGAGCAATCGCCTTGTAAGTGATAGGTTATGGGTTCGATTCCCATCATCGGCTCAGATTATACGCTTGTGATCGGGATGCATTTTAATCAATCATCCCGATCCCGAGCGGGTAATTAGCCCGTTTGATCCTGGACGGTTACCCAAGTGGACAAAGGGGACTGACTGTAAATCAGTTGGCACAGGCCTTCGTTGGTTCGAATCCAACACCGTCCATGTCTGGCAGCGCGGGTTGTCAGTCGGATCGGCTGCCCTCATAGCTCAGTTGGCAGAGCGCATTCTTGGTAAGAATGAGGTCATGGGTTCAAATCCCATTGAGGGCTTTCTGCCGAAATTAACATCATTGAAATTATGGTAAAGAATCTTTTTAGTTAAGGAGAAAGGAAGTTATGGGAAAACAAAAATTTGATCGCTCAAAACCGCATCTCAACGTAGGCACCATGGGACACATCGACCATGGTAAGACGACTTTGACAGCGGCGATCACCAAGGTTCAGGGTTTGCAAGGCTTCTCGAAAGCTCGCGGCTTCGCAACAATTGATAATGCGCCTGAGGAAAAAGAACGTGGCATCACCATCAATATTTCTCACGTGGAATACGAGACGGAAAACCGCCACTATGCTCACGTGGATATGCCCGGGCACAGGGACTACATCAAGAATATGATCACAGGTGCAGCACAGGTCGATGGCGCCATTCTGGTTGTGGCCGCACCTGATGGCCCCATGGACCAGACCAGGGAACACGTGTTGCTGGCGCGCCAGGTGGAAGTGCCGAGCATCGTGGTCTTCCTGAACAAGGTCGACATGATGGACGACCCTGAATTGCTGGAGCTGGTCGAGCTTGAGCTGCGCGAGATGCTGACAGGCTACGGATTCCCTGGAGATGAAATTCCGATCATTCACGGAAGTGCACTGAAGGCGTTGGAAAGCGAATCAACCGACCCGAACGCTGAGGAATACCAAAGCATTCACGAGTTGATGAAGGCTATCGATGAATACATCCCCGAGCCAATGCGTGAAGTCGACAAACCCTTCATGATGCCAGTTGAAGACGTGTTCTCGATCAAGGGCCGCGGCACCGTGGTAACCGGGCGTATTGAACGCGGCGTAATCCACACCGGCGACCCGGTTGATATCGTCGGTCTACAGGAAAAGAAATTGACCTCTGTCGTGACGGGTGTGGAAATGTTCCACAAGCTGCTCGATGAAGGCATGGCTGGTGACAACGTTGGTTTGTTGCTGCGCGGCATTGCTCGTGACGAAGTGGAACGAGGCATGGTGATTGCCAAACCGAATAGCATCACACCGCACACCAAGTTCGAAAGTGAAGTCTATATCCTCACCAAAGAGGAAGGTGGACGTCACAGCGCCTTCTTCACCGGTTACCGCCCACAGTTCTACATCCGAACCATGGATGTAACCGGCACGGTGACGCTGCCCGAAGGTGTGGAGATGGTCCTGCCGGGTGATCGTGTGAACCTGACCATTGAACTGATCGTACCGGTAGCCCTGGAGCAGGGTTCGCAATTCGCCATTCGCGAAGGCGGCCTGACCGTCGGCGCAGGTTTGATCACCAAAATTATTACCTAAATAGTTTTTATTGGAAGGATGACATGGTTGTCCTGATAAGAAGGGCAACCATGCTAGAATCAAAATGGCGAAGAAAAAAGGCATCCGTCCGGTTATTACACTGGAATGCACGAATTGCAAAGAACGCAATTACACGACGGAAAAGAACCGACGAAACGATCCAGCCCGGATGGAATTGAAAAAATATTGCTCTCGCTGCAGAGAACACACCCTGCATCGAGAGATTAAATGAGCATGCTGAGCTTGCGATTTTTGCAAAAAATGATGAGCAGCTCAGAAATGCACACAGGCCAGTAGCTCAATTTGGCAGAGCACCGCTCTCCAAAAGCGGGGGTTGCGGGTTCAAGTCCTGCCTGGCCTGCCTGGATTTTTTCAACGCCGTCTGTCATGGGCGGCGTTTTACGCCAAGACAAGGAGTGACCGGTGTCACAAAAAAAGAAAAAGAAATTGTCAATTATTCAAAAAATCCAACGCTTTTGGCGTGAAACCGTAGGTGAGCTTCGCAAGGTCACCTGGCCAACGCCCCCCGAAGCCTGGAAACTGACCAAACTCGTCATGATTGTTATGGTCATTTTGGCGACAATTCTGGGTGTGTTGGATTTCTTGTTTTCAAGATTGATCTCCTTCCTGGTTACCCTTTAATCGATTTTTAAAGGGTTTAAACAAAAAGAGTCGGACAAGGTAATTATGGCTGCAAACGATAAACCAGACGAACAAGTTCCAGAAGAGGAACAAAATACGACTGTTTCTGAATCCGAAGAAACGGTTGATATTCCTGTTCCGGCTGAAGATCCTGCTGCTGATTCCTTCAAAGACGAATTAGACGTTTCAGAAACCAAGGATTTCGAATCTTCGTCGCCAGAACAGTCATCCGCTGAAAAACTCGATGATCCCGGCGACGACCGAGCCTGGTATGTGGTCCACTGCTATTCAGGTTACGAGAATAAAGTGCGCCATAACCTCGAACAACGCATCGAATCAATGAACATGAAAGATCAGATCTTTGATGTGGTCATCCCTACTCAGGAAGAGATCGAGGTTCGAGATGGCAAACGCCGGTACATCGAACGGCATGTTTTTCCCGGATACGTGTTGGTCAACATGCTGTTGAGTGAAGAAAGCTGGTACGTTGTTCGCAACACTCCAGGTGTTACAGGCTTTGTGGGTATGGGCAACGAACCAACCCCCCTGCGCCCTGAAGAGGTCTCACAAATCCTCCGCCGCATGGAATCCGATGCCCCCACGATTAAGGTCACCTTTAAACCCGGCGAGAAAGTTCGCATTATTGATGGTCCGTTCAATGATTTTCCTGGTGTGGTGGACGAGATTGATATGGAACGTTCAAAGGTGCGTGTGTTAGTTAATTTCTTCGGGCGCTCAACGCCTGTTGAATTGGGCTTTTTACAAGTCGAAAAAATATAATCGTTTAAATCAGTTAGTTGTGGGAGGGTTTTAGCCCGTTTGAACCACAAAGGAGTATTGACGTGGCAAAGAAAGTAAAAGCAATTATTACCCTGCAAATTGAGGCTGGAAAGGCTAATCCGGCACCGCCGATTGGCCCAGCCCTGGCGCAGCACGGCGTGAACATTATGGCTTTCTGCAAAGACTATAACGGCCGTACGGCTTCACGCGCTGGCGATATCATCCCGGCGGAGATTACGATCTTTTTTGATGGCTCATTCCGTTTTAAACTGAAATCGCCACCAACGGCAATTTTACTGCGCAAAGCAGCCGGAATTGAGAAAGGTTCCAGTTTGCCTAATCGAGAAAATGTTGGAACCGTCACCCGTTCCCAGGTGCGTGAAATCGCCGAGCAAAAATTCAATGACATGAACGCGACCGATATTGAAGGTGCAATTAAGCAAATTGAAGGCACCGCCAGAAACATGGGTATTGAGATCAAAGATTAATCATTTAATGTGGGAGGGTAATGCGCCCGTTTGAACCACAAAGGAGTAATTATGGCAAGGCATGGTAAGAAATATTATGAAGTTATAAAGAAAATCGATCGGGATCAAGTCTATGATCCCGTTGAAGCCATTAAAGTATTGAAATCCGTCAGTTATGCCAATTTTGATGAGACCGTTGAAGTGCATGTGCGCACCGGTCTTGATCCGCGCCAGGCAGATCAACAAATTCGTGATGTGGTCGTGCTGCCAAATGGCCTTGGCAAGTCGGTGGTCGTGTTGGTATTTGCCCAGGGTGAAGGCGCAGACGCTGCCCGTGCAGCAGGTGCGGACTATATTGTCGATTCTGAAGAAATGGTCACCAAAATCCAGAACGGTTGGACAGAATTTGACGTAGCCATCGCGACCCCGGACATGATGGGGACGGTCGGTAAACTCGGGCGGGTTTTGGGACCGCGCGGCTTGATGCCCAACCCCAAAGCAGGCACCGTTGTCCAGGTTGATAATATGGCTGTTGCCATTGAAGAAGCCAAAGCAGGACGTGTTGAGTTTCGCCTTGATCGGACCGCCAACATCCATGTGCCAATCGGTAAACTTTCATTCACCGAAGAGGCACTGCGTGAAAATTTGGCTGCGTTTATGGTTGCTGTCCGCCAGGCACGGCCTGCAGCCGCCAGCGGCAACTTTATCCGCCGTGTGACCGTGACCTCTTCCATGGGGCCCGGTCTCAAAATTGACCACAATTCACCATCGCTGGTATTGTAATATTTTTTATTTGTGCTATAATCTGGCGATGCAGTAGACAATTGAATAATTCTTTGCTGAAGAAAGCAGGTGCTCCCGAGGGAGCTTAATATCCCGCCGAGGTGAAGACAGAGTGAAAATTCGGTGCCAAAGCGCATCTTGCACAGAAGTCCTTGCCTCAGCAAAAACGGAAGCAAGGACTTCAATGCTTAACAATTTAGAACCGGAAGGAGGTGAACACATTGGCGTTTACTCGAAAAGAAAAAGAAGCAATTGTCGAACAATATAAACAATGGGTCGATAACAGCAATGCATTCTTTGTGTTGTCTTACCAAAAGATGAACATGAGTGCCATCAATGAAGCACGTGAGAAACTGCGTGAAGTTAATGCTGAGATCCATGTTGTTAAAAACCGCTTGTTTAAACTCGCCCTTGACGAAAAACAACTGCCGTATGACCCAGAATTCTGGGAGGAAAACAACATCGTCGGTTTTGCGTTTAGTGATGCGCCCGCCACAGCCAAAGTGATCACAGAGATCACAAAATCAAATATCTTTGGCATTCGGATGGGCTATATGGACCAGAGAGCGCTCACCGCTGAAAATGTCAAAGCCCTGGCAGATCTTCCAACCCTGCCCGTCATGCGTGGAATTTTGCTTGGAACGATTATGGCTTCAGCATCAAAGCTGGTTCGCACCCTGGCAGAACCTGCTCGTTCAATGGCTGCGGTTATCAAAGCCTTC